>CP154795.1:2146779-2453462 GCA_039565995.1 Propionibacteriaceae bacterium ZF39
ACAATGACAAGCCAGGGCACGAAGATCCAGCAGTCGGAGTCCTTGCAGGAATGGTCGAACAACTCGTCGTGCTTCCCACTCGCACCGCCGTGGAGGCCGCGCTCATCCGCGGCGTACCCGGATATCAGCTCCGAGAGACGGTCGAGACCCTGGAAGACTTCGGTATGCCCGCCCTGCCACCCGATCTCGGCGACGACGACATCGCGGACCACCTCATCGCGACGAAAGTGATCAAGAAGCAGGGTCTAGGGGCAGCCTGGGCTCACGCACTGACACGACAGCCGCCGATCGCGCGGTCCGCGATCGAAGCAGTCTGCGGCGATACGCTCGGACGCATCGACATCCCTGATCTGCCATGACATTCGCCCCGCAGAACCCGGAGCAGCAGCGAGTCGTAGCGACGCAGGCCGAACTCACTGTCGTGCTCGGCGGAGCGGGTGTCGGAAAGACGACCAGCGCGCTCGCTGCAGCTCACGCCCATCTCGAACGAGTAGCAGAAAGCGAACCCCACGATCGGGTCCTGTTCCTCTCGTTCTCTCGTTCCTCGGTGGCGCGCATAGCCTCCCGCGCAAATGAGATTCTCGGCCGACGAGGCTCCCAGGTGGACATCATGACGTTCCACTCGCTCGCGTTCTCCGTGGTCCGGAGATTCGGGAATCTGGTCGGACACGGCGACGCCGTCCTCGTCAGCCCCGCTCGCGAGAAGCTCGGGCTGGCCCAGCACGAGATCGGATACAGCAGACTCATCCCGCTCACACTCGAAATCGCTCAGGCCGCACCTGCTGTCGCAGAACACCTTCGCACCCGATGGGGCCTCGTAATCGTCGACGAGTTTCAGGACACCGGCGATGCGCAGCAAGACCTCCTTCAGCTGATTGCCCGCGACAGCAGGCTGATACTGCTCGGCGACCCGAACCAGTGCATCTACACGTTCCTCGCCGAAGACGGCGTCAGAGTGGAGCGCATCGATGAAGCCTGCTCGGCCGCTGGGACAGAGAACACCATCCTGCTGCCAGAAACCTCCTTCCGAGACCCCTCCGGAATCATCCCGGCCGTCGCCAACGCCATCAGGGGACGCCTGTTCGACTCAGAGGCCATCGCGGCCGCTATCCAGGACGAAAGGCTGGTCATCCAAGACGGAATACCACTCTCCGACGAGACGAGTCACGTCGCACGGGTCGTTAGCGAGCTAGCCGCGGAAGATATGGGCGTGGCAGTATTCACGCACCACAACGACATGCTCGCGGCTCTCTCGGATGCACTTGAAGCCGACGGGATCGAACATGAAGTTGCCGGTCTCAGTGACGCGCTCGCCGCCGCCCTCGACGCCCAGACTGCGATGGCGCGGTTCCGCACCGGCGATGGCACCTGGGGAATTGTTCTCGAAGCGATAGCCGTGTTCCTGACGAGCGCGCAACGTGGGCAGAAGGCGCCCCCCATCGCGTACCAGGTGATGAACGGTTCAGGCCCCACGACCTTGCAAGCTCGCCTGAGCGCTCTTCGAGAGCGTCTCTCCGAGGCGGGGTCCATTCGGGAGGTAATCGAGGTAGCGGCGACGGCACACGACGTGCTCGGACTACCGCAGAAGTCGGGCGCCTGGCAGCAAGCAGCCACCCTGCTCTCGGTGATGTACGCGCGAGCGGCACGCACGAGCAGCGCCCGCGATGACCATCAGATGGTTGCAGCGATCTGTGCGGAAGCTCGTGAGGCGAGTTACGCGACGCTCACGGACTCGGCGCTGAGCCCGCGAGAGGTTCAACTAATGAACCTCTACCAGACGAAGGGACGCGAGGCCGACGCAACCGTCGTGGTGTTGCGGGAGGGAGACTTCATGGGCTACGAATCAGAACCGTTCCCCACAACAAGTCGGCTCCTGTACGTGGTCTTCTCCAGAGCCAGACACAAGATCGTCGTGCTGCTCGTGGGCAACAGGTTCCACGCCGCCGTAGCGCCTCTCGCGGCTCTCGCCGCGAACTGAGCTTGCCTACAAGGGGGGACCAGAAGGGGACCAGAATCATGCAATCCATGCATCCCGTGACGTGTTCTGCATGATCTGACGCCCCGGAATCACGCGGAATTCGGGCAGGCCGAAGCCGTTTGGACGCCTGGGGGTCAAGGGGTCGCAGGTTCAAATCCTGTCAGCCCGACGAGGCGAAAAGCCTAGTCAGAGCCGGTTTCGGAGAGATCCGAACCCGGCTCGATCTGTTTCTGACCGTAATCTTTGACCGTAATAGCCCGCGACAGGGTTTCGAGCGCGGCCAACGAAGTGTCCGGCGCGACGTGTCCATAGATGTCGGCGGTGATCTCGATCGACTGATGCCCGCAGATCCGGGAGACCGTCAGCATCGGCACGCCAGCGGTCAGCATGGCCGAGGCAGCAGTGTGGCGGAGCGTGTGCAGACCGATGTCCGGAAGCCTATCCTCGACCTCGGCGGTCTTGTTGTGCTTGGTGACTGCCGCCTTCAACGCCCGGAGCGCGTTCCTCGGCTCGACCGCCTCCCCGAGCTCGGTCACGAAGACGTACGAGGTCCCGGCCCACTTCGTCCCCGCCCGGAGCTTGTCGGCCGCTGCTCGCACCTTCAGCGCCTTCAGGATCGCCGCGGTCGTCGTCGAGATCGGGATCTCGCGTCGCCCCTTCCTCGTCTTCGGCGCGATGACCTTCAACTCGCCGTCGAGCCGCGCCAGCGTCCCCCGAACCCGGATCAGGCCGTTCGCCTCGTCGATGTCCTTCCACGTCAGCGCCAACGCCTCGCCTCGGCGCATGGCGGTGTTGAGCAGGAACTCGAACAGCAGGCGATAGCGCGATCCGTCCGCGGCCGCGAGCAGGTCGGCGACCTGGCCGGGGGAGAGATGCATGGCTTCCTCGGTCTCGACCTTGGGCCGCGCCATGGCGGCCGCCGGGTTGTCCCTGATCAGCTTGTCGCGGACGGCGATCGCGAGGATCGCTCGCAGGACCGTGTAGATCTGCCGGACGGTCGACTGTGCGAGTCCGGCCTTCTTCAACCCGGCGACCCACCGCTCGATCCCGCTCGGAGTGATCGAGCCCAGCGCGGTCGCCCCGAGCGTCGAGCCGATGATGTGCGACTTCGCCAGACCGGCATACAACTGCTTGGTGGTCGGCTTGCGATCCGACACTTCGAGCGGTCCGGCGATCCACTGCCGCGCGAAGACGTCGAGGGAGACCTTCGAGTCCGTGGCGGGGAGACCGACGCGGATCCGCTCGAGAACCTCGGCGCGCTTCTCCTCGACCTCGGCTTCGTTGGCGCCATAGACCGACGTCCGCTTCATCGCCCCGGTCTCGTCGCGATAGGACACGTCAGCGGTCCATCGTCCGTCCTTGCGCTGGCGCGCCTTGCCGCCGTTGCCGTGCTGGCGCTTGCCTCGGGTGCTCACTTGATCAGCCCTTCCTCGCGTGCCTGGCGGACGTAGCGCGCGGCCGTCGAGCGCGAGACCGAGAGTGCGATCTCGATCGCTTCCAGGCCGCCCTCGTCTTGCGCGTTGTAGATCTCCGCGACTTGTTCGAGCCGATGCCGAGTCATGGGTCGACGACTGTTCTTCCGAGCGCGCCGGATCTCCCTCACGCCTTCGAAGAAGGAGTCGTCCTTCATGTCATCAATCAGCGTGATCGACCCGTCCTCATGCCGCTCGATACGGAAGGAGGCTCGGGCGACGATCGCCTCGATCCAACTATCCAGCTCGATGGCACCAAGATCCTTCGCTCGGATCTCTCGTCCACCATCGACCGCATTCAGGGATAACTCCGTGCACCGCGGGACGCCCGCAATTACCTCGATCTTCATAGCAAACGCTGGTTGGTCACCATCGCCAGCGAATCGAACGTCGATGGGCGACGGGACCATGCGGTCCCCGATCTCGAAAAGGGACTTCGGGTGAATCGGCGACGAGATTTCGCCGCCGAGGGATGGCAGCGGGACGGTGCGACGCATCCCGGCAACACGAACTTTCATGTTCCCGGCCTCGGGATCAACAGGTGTCACGAACGAATCCTTCCTGACACTTTCAATAGGTCTCATTCAAGTGTCACAGTGAGTGTACACCGGCGAATACGCCGGGACACCACTACGAAAGGAAGTGATTCGCATGGCGCGGATCCTCTACTCGGTGCCTGAGGGTCGCCACCAGATGGGCGACATCGGGCACACCACGTTCTACGAGCTGGTTAAGGCCGGGAAGATCAAGATCGTCAAGATCGGCCGGCGGACCTTCATCTCCCACGACGAGATCGAGCGTTACGTCGCGAGCCTGGCCGGTGATGTCGCGTGACCTCGAATCGAATCTCGACGATCGAGGGGGAGCATGTCCACAAAGAATGACCCCCGCCTCGGGGACACGAGCACGGGGGTCGAAAACCAGAATGCGGACGGCGACTGGTTGGCACAGAGTCTATCGCGGTTAATCCGTCGGATCGACGCTGCCGAGCAGGTTCGCAAGCGAATCATTCAAGACGCGATCAGCGACGTTCACGCCTCACAACTGCGACGCCGCGCCCGCGCTTTTCTCGCGGCTGTGCAGGAGCCGGGGGAGTATCCCGGCGGTCCAGTGGACTGGGAGACCGGCGCACCGGGTCCGGTGAACACCGAGGGATGGTGCCCGGTCTGCGGGAGCTACTTCCTCTCATCGACCGAGGCGATCGCGACCGGCTGCTGCGTCGGTCTTCCGATCATCGATGGTCGCCGGGAAGGCCCAGACTGCCGAGGCAAGGATCCCCGTCCTCCGTTGGCGACGATCCGGCGAGACCCCGCGCGGAATGACGAGGTTCGAGGGATCGCCGCCGCCCTGGCGGCCAAGGCCACCCTGATCGAGCGGGGGCTGTTGGATGGATGACTTCGACGACATCATCTCGGAGAACTTCGCGGTCTCCGGTGCCGAGGTCCTCGACGAGGTCCGGGCATGGCTAGCGACCTACATCCGGGTGCTCGACCCCGGCGATCTCGATCTGTTGGTGCTGTGGGCCGCTCACACTCACGTCTGCCGAGAGACCTACAGCACGCCTCGGTTGCTGATCGACAGCCCGATGCCCGGGTCCGGAAAAACGACCGTGCTCGAACACATGCAGCGGTTGTGCGTGCGGCCGGTGCAGATGGCTGCCGTGTCCTCGGCGGCGCTGTTGACGCGGATGCTCGACGAGGCTTTCCCGGACGTGCGGACGTTGTTGATCGACGAGGCCGACCGCGCGCTTCATCCCGACAAGGAGTCGGTCAAGGATCTGTTGAGCGTGATCAACTCCGGATACAAGGTCGGAGGCACGCGGCCGGTCCTGGTGCCCGTCAAGGGTGGCGGCTGGGAAGCGAAGGAGATGACGACCTTCAGCCCGGTCGCGATGGCTGGGAATGCTCCCGCGCTGCCCGATGACACGATGGCGCGTTGCATCCGGGTGCTGTTGCTGCCAGACCTCGACGGGACGGTCACCGAATCCGACTGGGAGCTGATCGAGGCCCAGGCCGAGGCACTCGGTGCCCGGCTCGCGTCATGGGCCGACCTCGCCCGCGACGAGATCCGCGACAGTCGCCCATCGCTGCCTGACGGAGTGAAGGCCCGCAACCGGGAGAAGTGGTTGCCGCTGAAGCGGGTCGCGGTGGCAGCGGGGGAGGACTGGCCCAAGCGCGTCGATGAACTGGCGGTCGCCGACCTCGAACAGCAGAAGGCCGACCGCGAGGACGGCATGATCCGGGAACGCCCGGCCATGATCCTTCTGCGCCACCTGAAGTCCATCTTCGACGATGCGGACGAGGACTTCATTCCGACCTCGGATCTCGTGGCGAAGCTGATCCGCGATCACCCCGACGTCTGGGGCAAGGAGAGCAGTTACGGCAAGGACCTGACTGTCCAACGGTTCGGGCGGATGCTCAGCCAAGGCTTTCGGATCAACAGCACCCAGGAAACCACGGGCGCGAGGCTTCGCGGCTATCGCCGAGATCGCTTCGAATCAGCATGGAACAGACTCACACCACCCTCTTCGGGAGACCGTTCGGACCGCTCCAACCGCGCAGACTGTGCGGATCCCGAGCACGGTTCGCACGAAGTGAACACCTCGAACGGTTCCCCGGAGACACCGTGCCCGAACTATTCGTCCTGTTCGCAGGCCAACTGCCACGCGTTCCGCGCCTGTATCCGGGGGGTCTCGTGATCGTCATCACCGCGACCGCGACCGAGATCAGGATCACCTCGCCCTATGAAGCTCGGGATCTGATCAAGGAGATCCCCGGCCGGAAATGGGACCCCACCCGCAAGATCTGGACCGCCCCCAGCTGGGCGCTCGCCGAGGCGAAGTCGATCCTCGCCGCTTGGCCCGGCGGGGTCCGGATCCTCACCGACCACCCGACCACCACCAAGACCAACAACTGGGCCGACGCCATGTTCGACGCCCTGCCCGAACGTCTCCACGAGCGCGCATACAAGGCCCTGGCCCGTGTGCTGCATCCCGATGTCGATGGCGACCCCGAGCAGATGAAAGTCCTGACCGGCGTCCGCACCTCCCGCACCAAATGAAAGGACCGACCCATGGACAAGATCCCACCCCCCGGCTACTCCTGGACCGAGCGAGAGAAGGACGGCGACATGAGGAGGGCTGCCTCCTTCCTCCACTACCAGCTGACCGACGACCCCCTCGGGATCCACACGGTACTGGCGGAAGCGGTCGAGCTCGATCGGCTGTTCCCGCTGATCCTGGCGCTCGGCGAAACCGCGCTGTTCGGGATGCGCCTGCACATTCCCGAGACTCGTCTCGCTGCTCACCTTCAGGACATGGTGCTGACCTTCGCGACCGAGGAGTCCAAGGAATGCTGAAGCCCTGCATCGACTGCGGTGAGCCGACCGAGATGACACGGTGCGGCGACTGCAAGCGACCTGACTCGAAACCGAGCGCAACAGCACGCGGTTACGACCACCGATGGCGCGTCCTGTCCCTGCGGGCCCGCACCGCCCAGCCGTGGTGCGAGGTCTGTGGGGCCGAGGACGACCTACAGACCGACCACACTCCCGAGGCCTGGCGACGCTTCAATGCGGGCAAACCGATCCGACTGATCGACGTTCGCGTGCTGTGCGGCAGCTGCAACCGGGCGGCCGGCCGGGCACGACCCAGGGGGGAGGGGGCGACCCGGGCCGAAGCGCCACCCCTCGGCGTAGCAGAGTTCTCCTCTGAGAACCGGTCTCAACAAGGGGTAAGGCGGTGAAGCCGGGCGCAAAGACCCCGATTACGGTCGATCCGCTCGACCTGAGCGGGTGGCCGCGGGATCGGGCGCGGCGACGACTGCGGTTCATTCGCCAGTACGTCCTCACTCCGAAGGGTGTGGGCGCCGGGAAGCCGTTCAAGATCCACGCCTTCCAGAAGGAGATCATCGTCGGCGCGTTCGCTCCGGGGATCAGGACGAGTTTGGTCTCGCTGCCCAGGGCGAACGGCAAGACCGCCCTGGCCGCGGCGTTGGCGGTGGCGGAGTTGTTCTGTGGCCCGGAAGCTGCCGAGGTCCTGGTCGTCGCCTCCGACGAGCGACAGGCCAGAATCGCGCTCAACATGGCGATCCGGATGATCACGATCAACCCGGAGCTGAAGAAGCGCGCGTGGATCTACAAGGACAAGATCGTCATCCCGCACACCGGCAGTCAGATGCTGGCGCTCCCGGCGGATCCGTCGGCTCTGCACGGGTGGGATCCATCCCTTCTCGTTGTCGACGAGTTGCATGTCGTCAGCGAAGCGGTCTGGGAAGCGGTGTCCTCGGTCTCGGGCAAGCGGCCGGAGTCGCTGACCCTGGCGATCTCGACGCCCTCGACGACCCCGGATTCGATCATGTTCAAGCTGGTCGAACACGGTCGGTCAGGGGAGGACCGCAGCTTCTATCTGAAGGAGTACGCGGCACCTCCGGGCTGTGACCTCGACGATCGCGAGGCGTGGGCCGAGGCGAATCCGGCGATGAATCTGTTCCTGGCCGCCGATGGTCTCGCCGCTGCCCGGCGGACGCTCCGCGAACCTGTCTTCCGTCAGCTGCGGCTCGGCCAGTGGGTCACCGCGGCCGATGGCTGGTTGCCGTTCGGCGCGTGGGCCGAGGTCGCGGACACGTCCCGGATCGTGTCCCCGGGGACGCGAATCACCCTCGGCTTCGACGGATCAGCCTCCGGCGACTCGACCGCGCTGATCGCTGCAACGGTGGAGCCGAACCCGCACATCTTCCCCATCGCGATCTGGGAGAACCCCGGCGACGAGCGATGGCGGGTTCCTCGCGGCGATGTCGACCGCGCCGTCGACCTGGCCTTCGACCAGTACGACGTCGCCGAGCTGGCCTGTGACCCGTGGGGGTGGCGCTCGGAGATCGAGGCGTGGGCGGCGCGGCACGGGGAGAAGCACGTCGTCGAATACAACACCGGTGCCCGACAACGCATGGCGCCAGCAACCGACCGGTTCTACCAGTCCGTTGTTGAGCATCACCTGACCCACAACAACGATCCCCGCCTGGCGGCGCACATCGCGCACGCGGTCGCCAAGCGGACCCCGACGGGGGACCTGATCGAGAAGCAACACCGCATGTCCCCGCACAAGATCGACGCGGCCGTCGCGGCGATCGTCGCGCTCGACCGTGCCCACTGGCACATCAACAATCCGAAGCGGCGCCGGGTCGCTTCCTTCCGTTAGGAGTCCCTATGAACCTTCTCGAGCAACTGATCCGCGATCTCGACGCACCGCTGGCGCGTTATTCCATCCTCGAGTCCTATTACCACGGCACGCAGGCCATGGCCTTCCTGTCCCCCGAGGCCCGGGAGGCGATCGGTCAGCGGTTCGGCCGGATGGCTACCAATCTGCCGAAACTCGCCGTGACTGCGCTGGCCGAACGACTCCGCGTGGTCGGTCTCCGCTCGGAGTTCGAGGCCTGGCCCGACTGGCTGCGCTGTGA
This sequence comes from Propionibacteriaceae bacterium ZF39, assembly GCA_039565995.1. GTDB lineage: Bacteria > Actinomycetota > Actinomycetes > Propionibacteriales > Propionibacteriaceae > Enemella > Enemella fulvus. Next base: position 2,155,683 of record CP154795.1, read on the forward strand.
CCTCGACCAGATGTCCGGCGTCGCCCACCGCGAGGCTCTGACCTTGGGCCGGTGCCCGATCATCGTCTGGGCTGATCCGGCTGGCCACCCGCTGGTCACCGTCGAGTCCCCGACCCAGGTCGTGACCCGTCGCGATCCGGCCACGCGACAGATCACGGCCGCGGTCAAGAAATGGGAGACCCCGACGAGTACCGAGGCGACCCTGTTCGAACCCGACCAGATCACACGATTCCGGGCGGACACGATCGGCGCGGTCTCCGGCTTCCGCACGATCGAGACGATCCCGAACCCGCTCGGTGTCGTCCCGGTGGTCGAGCTGGTCAACTCCGACCGCCTGCTCGGACCGGCGTCCTCGGAGATCGACGATCTGATCCCGCTGGTCGACGCGCTCAACAAGACGCTGGCCGACATGATGGTCGGATCAGAGTTCTACGCCCGGCCGCGGCGCTGGGCAAGCGGGGTCGAGCTGATCGAGGACGAGGACGGCAACCCGGTCAGCCCGTTCCCCGAGACCGACAAACTGATGATCGCCGAGGATCCGGCCAGCAAGTTCGGATCCCTGCCCGGCAGCGATCTCGCCGCGTACGAATCCTCGGTCCGGATACTGCTCGGACAGATCCAGGCCGTCGCCGCGCTGCCCGCGCATTACGTCGGGAGCCTGACCCAGCAACCCGCCTCCGCGGACGCGCTGCGGGCCGCCGAGGCCTCCCTGACAGCCCGCTCGGAGTCCCGACAGGCCACGTTCGGCCGCGCGTGGGAACAAGTCGCCAAACTGATGATCGCGATCCGCACCGGCGCTGACCCGACCCGCCTCGACGTCGCCGTGCAATGGGCCGACGCCTCGACCCGCTCGATCGCCCAGGAGGCCGACGCGGTCACGAAATTGTTCACCGCCGGACTGATCCCCGCCCATTACGCCCTCGCGAGACTCGGCTATGACGAAGACGAGATCCGCGAGATCCGCAACCACCGCAAGACCGAGATCCGCGACCAGAACGCCGAGAATCTCCTCAACAGCCTCGCCAACATGGCACCCAACGAAAGGACCACCAATGCCTGAGAACACGATCCAGGAAGCCGTCGAGGATCTCCAGACTGTGGAGACCCCCGCCGAGGACTCCGTCAGCACTGATGACGAAACCGCCGACACCTTTCCCCGTGAGTACGTCGAGAAACTGCGCTCCGAGGCCGCCGAGGCCCGCGTCAAGGCCAAGCGCGCCGACACCCTGGCCCGCGAGCTGTTCGTCGCCCGCGTCGCCGCGACCGGACGTCTCGCGGACCCGTCCGACCTCGACTTCAGCGACGAGCTCCTGGCCGATCCTGCTGCCATGGACGCGGCGATCGACGACCTGATCGCTCGCAAGCCACACCTGGCCACGCGGACCCCCCGAGGCAGCGTCGGCCAAGGAGTGTCAGAGCCGTCGAATACGGTCAACCTGGCCGCAATCCTGCGTGCCGGAACACACTGAAAGGACCACCCCCATGAGCGACTACAACAACGCTTGGGATTCCCTCTGCAAGACCATCGGTGCCGCCCAAGACAAGTCGTCCGGTTACTTCGACCAAGTCGACCATCTCACCATCGATCAGCGACTCAAGGTGGCGGAGATCGCCGCGCTCCTGTCCATCTCGCAGGAGTTGAGCGCCATTCGTCACGCCGGAATCAACCCGGCGTACGAGAGCAACATCGACTGACGCGTGAGATAATGAAGGGGCAGGCCGGGCGCCTGCCCCTTCTTCGTTTGTGGTCCTGGCGACCAGCGAAATCCCTCTCGCTGATCTCTAGGAGACCACCATGGCACTTTCCGCCCAGACCACCACCGCGGCCGCTGGCAGCGTCGCCGCCCCCGAACTCACCGCCGAACAGGTTCACAAGGTCCTGATCCAGCCCCTTGAGCAGGCCTCGACGTTCCTTTCGTCCGGTGTGCGGATCATCGAATCCGCCGGCCCGGTCCGTCTGCCCAAGGCCCCGACCAGCGTCGCCGCCGACCTCACCTTCGTCGGCGAGAACGAGCTCATTCCCGAGGTCGATCCCGAGTTCGACGAGCTCTCGCTGATGCCGAGCACGATGAAGTCCATCAAGGTCCTGACCCGCTTCAGCAACGAGCTGGCCCGTCAGTCGATCATCTCCCTCGACCAGGCCCTCAAGGACCGTCTCGTCGCCGACGTGGCCGCCCGGGTCGACGCCCAGTTCCTCGGCGCTGGCGGCGACGGCACCACGACCCCGCGAGGCCTGTTCGGATTCACCGGAACCCAGAGTGTCGACGCCGCCGGACCGCTGACCCTCGACGTCGTGCTGGAAGCCCTCGGCAAGCTGGTCAAGGCCTACGTCCCCTCGACCGGGCTGAAGCTGTTCGTCGGAGCCGACGACTATCTCGGCATCCGCGGCACCAAGGACACGACCGGCCGCTACATCCTCAGCCCCGAGAACCAGAGCGGACTCGCCTCCCAGCTGCTCGGGATCACCCCGGTCCTGACCGACCGGATCCCGACCGGCAAGGCCGCCCTCGTCTCCCCGGGGCACATCGTTGTCGTCCGCGACGCCTCCCCGTCGATCCGGGTCCTCGATCAGACGTATGGCGACTACGACCAGCAGGCCATCCGGATCACGTCGAGGTGGGACGCCGCGCCGACCAACCCCGACGCGGTCGTGATCATCTCCGGCATCACCGCGGCACCGTGATGCCGACGCCCGTCGACCTCCGCGCCTTCATGGGCGTCGAGGTCGACTCAGATCAGGCCGACGCGGTGCTTCGCATGTCGACCGCGTTCTGTCGGGCGTACACCCGCGGCAACGGATTTAATGAATGGGGACCGAACGAGGAGATCTTCCAGGTCATCGTCGCCATGGCCGCTCGACTGGCGGCGAACCCCGATGGCGCGTCCTCGACCCAGCGCACCGCCGGACCCTTCTCCGAAACCCGCACCTTCGCCGCCTTCCGCGGGATCAACCTCGGAGAACAGGCCGTCCTCAACCGATACCGGCGACGAGCCCAATGACCGGCGTCAACACCCTTAAGGGGTTAGGGGTGAAGGTCGGCGAGCGTGTTCCTTTCCACGCGTAGAACCACCTGCGCCAACAAGGCGACCCCCGGACTTTGGTCCGGGGGTCGTCGCATGTTCTGACCGTAATCCTGACCGTAATCGCCCCAAATCGACCGTAATACGCCGCTGTTCGCACAAGTCCGTCAATGGCCGGAAACCCTGTCAAGCAACGGTTTCCCGGACATCGGCGAATAGAGGAGAAGGGGACTCCGGAGTCTGGGGGTCAAGGGGTCGCAGGTTCAAATCCTGTCAGCCCGACCAGTGTTTGCCCTTGTCACACCGGGTTTTGACCTCGGGTGGCAGGGGCTTTTTCATGCCCCGGGCACGGTTGAGTGTGCAGTGAGTGTGCAGGGGCCTTGCCGGGCACCAACGCAGCGCGTTGGCCGCATTCCTGGACCGGGAGCCCGATCAGCGCTTGGTACACGTCGGCGGTTAGCTGCACGCTGGTGCGCCCACGTTGGTCCCAGGTCGGCTCCCCCCGGGTGCCCTTCAGCTCCCGGAACTCTCTTCAGCTTGCCTTCCCGCTGGGCTGGCGTACGAGCCCTGCCGAAACCACCGGACACGTGCAAATCGCGGGAGAAAACCCCTCGTTCAGCGTGCGTTCCCGGTAGTCAGCGCCCCTTGCCGCTTGAGCGTGCGCTTCCTCGGCCCGAATTTCCATCCAGCTTGCGCTCGCCGACTCCGCCCCCGGTGCACGGGGATCCTTAGACGCGAAGGCAAGCTGGATGAGATGGGGCGCAAGCTCAAGACGTCAACGCGAGCTTGGAGTGACCTGCGGGAGCCGAAGAGAGTTACGGGAGCTGAAGGCCCCACGGAGGCCGAACAGGAGCAACAAGGACCGACGGATTCACCCATCCCGCATCCCGCGCTCGAATGCCAGGGAACCCAAGTGAATCGGCGCACACCACTTTCGTCACCGGACCCCCTGTGCGGATTCATTCAGTGTCGCTGCCGTCGCAGATATCAATGTCGAGGGCGATGCGGCGCGCCCCGAGCGCTGAAAGCGTTACGGCTGAGATCGAAACGCCTTCGTTCCAATTCTGCATGAACCACCCACAGAACAGGTCGACGTCGTACTCGTCACGCAAGGCAGCCCAGACTGCCTCCGTGGGAACGCCAAAGACCCCCATCCGGATCGCGGATGGGGGTCCCGGCTTGGGGAGTCAGGTCAGGTGAGACCTTGCCTCCCGGGGCGCTGAGGTGATCAGGCCTGCTTGTTGGCCGCGGTGCGGGCCTTGCTGCCGGCCTCTTCGGCCTTGTCAGCAGCCTTGTCGGCCTGCTCGGCAACCTTCTGGCTCGCCTTCACGGTCTGCTCGGCAGCCGCGTCGACGTTCTTCTCGAACTGCTGGGTCGCGCGCTCGGCAACCTGGTTGGCGGAGTTCTCGAGCTCGGCGGCCGACTTGACGAGGGCCTCCTGGGTCTGGGTGGCGACCTTCTCGGCGCGGGCGCGGGCCTCTTCGAACTTGGTAACAGCCTGCTCGCCGGCGGCCTCGGCCTGACGCTGCAGAACGTTCAGGTACTCAACGTTGGCGTCGGCAACCTTCTTGGAGAGGTCGCGGGAGAACTCGATGGCCTTGGACCAGAAGTCGAAGACCTGGTCGATGCCCTGCTGAACGCGCTCGTTCGCAGCGTTGGCGTCAACAGCGAGCGTCTGGCCGTCGAAGGCCTTCTTGCTCTCGTCGAAAACCGACTTGACGGCCTCGGTCCACTTGGCCTGGGCTTCCTTGGCGTTGGCGTAGTACTGCTCGGAGATGGAGGTCATGTCGACGCTTCCTTTCGGTGGTGGCTTGTTTCCTTGGCGGAACGTTTCGAACATTACGCAGAGGGTTAGCAACGCTGCTAACGCCGTACCGCCTAGCGGTCCGATGCCTCGAAACACGGGCAACCAATGAGGCTCGAACCGCAGTACGGTCGTGGTCTCGGGCCACGCCATGGTCGTCGCAGCGGCCATCGCACTGTTCGGGCTGGGACACCGGTCCCGGCGATCATCCTCGTGTGCCTCGGCGCGATCGGCATCCTTGTCGCGCCCCACCCACGCGCCGATTTGTCGGCTTTGCGCTGACCCCTCCGGGGGTCATGGAAGGATGGAGCGATGAGCAGCGCCCTGATTGTGATCGGCAATCCCAATCCCGAGAGCTTCACGCACGCCCTCGCCGGAGTGGTCGTCGAGACCCTGCGGGAACGCGGCCTGACGGTCGACGTCCACGACCTTTATGCCGAGGATTTCGAACCAGTGGCTCCCTCCGCCGAGGCCTTCACCGTCGGCATGGAGGTCGAAGAAGCCATCGCTGCCACGGCCGACCCGATCATCCGGGCCCATCGGCAGGCGCTGAGCGTCGCCGACTATCTCGTCATCGCCCATCCCAACTGGTGGGGGAAGCCACCGGCCATCATGGCGGGCTGGATGGACCGGGTCCTGGTGCCGGGTCTGGCCTATCGGCTGGACAGCCGCGAGGGCCTGCCCACGCCGCTGCTGAGCCTCAAATCAGTGCTCGTGCTCAACACGGGGGACACCCCGGCCCACCGGGAATACAAGGCCTTCGGCGACCCCCTCGATGCCATCTGGCGTCGCTGTGTCGGCACCTACCTCCAACCGGCGCGGGTCCACCGCATGCTGGCGGGGCCGTTGGGCGGGGCCACGGACGAGCAGCGCGATGCCTGGCTCGCCCAGGCACGGGCCATGGCGCAACACATCTGATCGAGACTCCCATCAATCCCTGGGCGCAGGGCTAGGCTCGCGCTATGACGGTTGAGATCATTGCGAAGGGTCGCCAGCGCGACGGCACGTCCCATATCGAGGCCAAGGCTCCGGCCGGTACGCCGGTCGACGATGTGGTGGAAATGCTGAAGAAGAAGATCGGCTACCACCCCGATTGCGAGGGCTGGGGCGAGGTCAAGGACGACAGCGACCCGAACAGCTGGGTCTATCTGGTGTCGATCGAGCCCTGATCACTCACGCCTTCAGCCAGGCCCGCAGCTGCGCGTCATTGTGGTCGAGCCACTCCTTGGCCGCCTCTGCGGGACTCAGGCCATCCAGGTTGACCGCAGCATCCATCTCACTGACATCACACAGATCCAGTCGAATGCGCTGCAACACCCCGCGGGTAGCGCCCGGCAGCTGATCGAACCGCTCCCTGTAGGCGACGAGTGACGCCCGGTCCGCCGGAGGAAAGACCCGCAGCGGGTCCTCGAGCCGCCGCAGGTCGAAGACATCGTCGAGATATTGCGGGACCCACAGCGGGGTCACGAACCAGTCTCCAGCCGACATCCGCTGCTCGATCGTGCGGATGATCGTCGGCACGTCGGCGGCACGATAGGTCCAGCAGGCCCTGTCGAGACCGTACGCCGACACGACCTGGGCCGACCAGCGGCTCAACCCGGAACCCGCCGGAGCCCCGATGATCTCCTGGGTGGCCATGTCCATCGCAAGATCCGGGTCGGCCAGGTCACCGATGTCGTCGATCTCCGAGGCGGACACATAGCACGGGACCGCCCAGAAATAGCGAGCTCCGGCGTACAACTGGGTGACCTCGACCGCCCGGTCGCGGACCTTCTCCCAGAGATGTCCCTGACTGTGGGGCAGCCAGGCGTCGGCGAAGAGATGAATCTCGCCGCGGCCGAGCCGGGCGTACATCTCCTCGTGCATCCCCACGACGGGGACGGTCTCGTGCCCGAGGCGATTCAGTACGCGGGCAATGACCGCCGCCACGACCCGGTGGAAGGACTCGTCGAGGCTCCCCACGACGACAGAATCGGCCTTCGCCATAGAGCCCTCCCACCGTCGTCGGTGACAGAACCCTAGCGACCGGAGCTGCGCCGCGTGGTGGACTTCTTCGCGGTGGAGCGCTTCGCCGTCGTTTTCTTGGCGGCAGGCTTCTTGGCGGCGGTCTTCTTGGCTGCCGTCTTCTTCGCAGCAGTCTTCTTGGGAGCCGGGGGAGTGAACATGTCGAACCAGGAGTCCACCATGTTCTTCTGGGCCTTCTTCTGTTCGGCCTTGGCCGCTCCCATCATCGTGCCCCGGGCCGTGTTGGCCATCTTGTTGGCGGCGCTCAGATAGGCGCTCATCCAGGGGTTCTTGGCCATGTGGATCTCCTTGATAGTTGTTTCGAAGCGTACGCCGACGGGGCGCCGGCCTCCCTGTGTGGCCGACGCCCCGTCGAAGTCATGGACTCAGCTGGGCCAGTTGTCGGTGCGACCCGTGCCCGGATTGGGATCCGGCCGGTTGGGATCGACGCCGAGCCGACCGAAGTCGGGACCCTGCCCCGTCGTCTGGTCATAGTCGTGGGTGACGGCGATCGGGTCACCGGCCGTTTCCGAAGTGGTAGCGGCCCCGGCCCCGAGGCCGGCTCCACTCCCGGTCGTACCGTCCTTGCGGGAGGCCCGGACATCGTCGACCGCAGTCTCCGCGTGGCCCCGGACGTCCTGCGCGGAGGTGGCCGCGTGCTCCTTGACGCCCTGTGCCTGGAGGCTGCCTTCGTCAGCAACGATCTGCGCCGACTCCGTCGCGGATTCCTTGACGTTCGCCACCGCCTGCTCGGCCTGGGGCCGGAGGTGTTCCGCCGCTTCCTTGGCCACCGCCTGGGCCTGATCGACGAGAGGCTGCGCCTTGTCCTTCAGATCGGTCGCAAGCTGCTGCTCGCGACGCGTCGTCGGGATGAGGCTGCCGAGCAGCGCACCGGCACCGAACGCGATGAGGCCCGCGGCGAGGGGATTGCCCCGGGTCCGCTGCTTCAGCTGACGGGGCGCACCCTGGACCGCCTGGCGGGCATCCTGACCCACCTGGGCGGCCCGGTCCCGGGCCGACGGCTCGCCATACAGCTCATACGGATCATCCGACGAGCCGAACACGCGCTCCTTGAGGTTCTGGGCGCTGTCCTTCACACCCTCCACCTGGCGCCGGACCACATTGCCGGGCTTGGCCTCGTCGGCCAGGGCATTGACGTCGTGGCTCAGGTCGGAGCGGGTCCGCTCGATATCGCGACGGATGGCATCGGGATCGTTCTGATTGGTCATCGGTTCTTCGCCTCCTCGCCCTTGAGGGCATTCGGAATCTGGCCAACGGTTTCGGCGGTCTGGGGCGCTCCCTCGACCTTGTTCAGTGCGGACTTGCCGGCTGCAGCGAGAATGCCCGCGATCACGGCCCAGATGACGGCCACAATCACGAACGCCCAGCCGAACCGCGGATCGTTCGAGTCGAGCAGGTGGGCGATGAGCCACCAGAGCCCCAGGGAGAGGAACAGCAGCACCATGTGTCCGGCGACGCCGGCCCCGGCCAACATTCCTGCGCCCTTGCCGGCGGTTGTGGCGCTCTGACGCACCTCCGCCTTGGCCAGCGCGACTTCCTGTCGCATGAGCTTCGACAGGTTGGCGCTCAGATCGGAGAAGATCTCTCCGATCGAACGGTTGTCACCCTCCAACTGCCGCTCGACCGAGCGGCCCTCGGAGAACTCGTCATGTGGGTGAGTCATCGGCGCACATCCGGATCATCGAACGGGCCCGAGGTCGCGCCATAACCGTGCACATCCGTCGTCGGATAGCCATCGTCGACCGGCTGGTCCTGATAGCTCTGCACCTGGCTCGGCTGGCCCTCACGGCCGAATTCCTGATCGAGGGAATCGCCGACATAGCCGGCGCCGATCCCTGTTCCCACGCCCTGCGCCGGGGTGGTCCCATAACCCGGGGCGCGATAGTCCCGGGTCGGGTAGGCCTGCGGCGGCTGGGCATAGCCGGAGGCGTACGCCTGCTCGTCCGCACCGTCGTCCTTCAGGCCGCGGGCGAAACGACCCACCAGCAATCCGGCGCCGGCCGCAATGGCGAGGAACGTCCAGGGGTTCCGCGCCGCATAGCGCCGCACCTCGGTCAGGGCGTCGCGAGGCTCATGCCCCTCGAGCCACCCGACCAGGCCGTTTCCACGACCGGACAGCTCCCGGGCGAACTGGGTTGCCATGCCATTGCGGTTGCTGCCCTGCACCATCTCGCCGAGCTCGTCGACGACGTCGCGGAGGCCGGCAGCCAGCTGTCGCTGCCCTGTTCCCGCCTGTGTGTTGAGCTCGTCGAGCCCGCTGTTCACCAGTCCTCGGAGTTCGTTCCGGGCATCCCTGGCCACTGCTTTTGCTTCGGTTCCAGCAGTCTGTGCCACGTCCTTCGTGGCCCCGACTGCGTGATCCTTCACATCCGCGGCCTCCCGGGCCGCGTGGTCCCTGACCTCACCGGCTTGCTGGGAAGCCTGTTCCCGTGTGCCACCATGATGATCAGGGCCACCCGGATGGGCGAAGTTGTCGTTGGTCATCTTCAAGCGCTCCTGCCCCGCGTCTTCGCGTGCTCAGCTTTTGACGAACCGTCTTCGGCGTCTCCTCAAATCTATATGTCGATATATGGCGCGGCAAGGGTGGGTGGCGTATGTGACCACCGCCGCTTACGCTGTGGGGCGAAACGTGAGGGGGGACCGCATGAATCACTCGTTCGCCACCAGCGCCGGGGGACCGTGGACGATCCGCCACGAGTCGTCACGCAACGTGTTGCTCGCGGGACCCACCGCTTGGACCCTCATCTGTGAGCACGAATCCGGATGGAAGATTGTCCACGAAGAGTTCGCGGAGGCCGCACTGATGTATTCGCCGGACGGGGAACTCGTGGGAGCGCTTCCCGAGAAGGCCCACAGTCCGAACAGCCACCGGATGATCGCCGGCCTCACCCTCTGGATCGAGCAGAACGCCGCCGACCGCGGCCTGCCTCCGCTGCTGTGACCGCCACACGTCTCGGCCGCAGAACCGTCCTGTTGGCCGCGCCACTGTTCGCCGTCGGCCTGTCGGGCTGCCTCGGCCCTCGCCCCGAACCCACGCCCAGCCCCTCACCGGATCTTCTCCAACTGCTCCGCCAGGGTGGCGCCACGCTCTATCTGCGGCATCCCGAGACCGACCGGGGCGGTGTCGACCAGCCCGACTGGCCGCGTGCCGAACAGCGCCTGCTCTCGCAGGGAGGAGAGGTGCAGGCCATGTGGTGGGGCAGGGCCTTCCGCCACCATGGCCTGACCGCTTCCGAGGTTCTCACCAGCCCCTCACTGCGCTGCCAGGATGCCGCCGAGATCGCTTTCGGCGGGTGGGAGGTCGAGCCTGCGCTCACGGCCAACCTGGCGGTCCCGGAGGGCGCCGAGGAACGCGCGACCCAGATCCGCCGATTGATCGCGACGGCGCCACCGGACGGCTCCCTGCGGGTGCTCATCGGCCACGCCTCGAACATCAGCGCCATCACCGGCACCACGATCACCGAAGGGGCGGGGATCCTGATCCCCCCGGAGCCTCAGGCAGCGACGGCCGTCGTGACGATCGTCGACTGGGAGAACTGGGCAGCCTGAACGGGTCACAACCCGACTGCAGCGCTGGTGAGCAAGCGTGCGGCCCGGTCGACCTCCACCTCCGTGGTCCAGCGCCCCACGGACAGGCGGACGGCCGACATGGCCCGGTCACCCGGCACACCCATGGCCGTCAGCACGGGGGAGGGAGAGTCCAGCCCGGCATGACACGCCGAGCCCGCCGACGCGGCAACCCCTGGGCAGGCGGCCAGGAGGTCGAGCGCACGAACACCGGCGATCGTCAGGTTGGCCGTGTTCGGCAGTCGCTGCTCGACGTGACCGTTGACCGATACCCGACCGGGCAGGCCGTGTTCGAGCGCGTGCTCGAGCCGGTCCCGCAGGGCAGCGAGTCGTTGGGATTCCCCGCGTGCCAGGGCGGCACCCGCGAGCTCCGCCGCTGCGCCGAGTCCGACGGCGTACGCCACATTCTCGGTGCCCGCCCGGAGCCCCGACTCCTGGCCACCGCCACCGACCAGCGGCCGCAGGGAGGTGCCGGGACCGACCCAGAGGGCTGAGATGCCCTTCGGGGCATACATCTTGTGGCCGACCACCGTCAGCAGGTCGACCCCCAGCTCGCTGACGTCAACGGGGATCTTCCCGACCGCCTGAGCCGCATCGCAGTGCACGGGCACGCCACGGGCATGGGCCCGGCGGGCGATCTCGGCGACGGGCTGGAGCGTACCCGTCTCGTTGTTGGCCAGCATCACAGTCACGAGGGCGGTCGCCGGGGTGAGCGCGGCCTCGACTGCGTCCGGATCGAGTACGCCGGCCCCATCGACCGGCAACACCGTCACCTCCACGCCATGGATGTCCCGGAGCTCGGCGCAGGCGGCCAGCACCGCCGGGTGCTCGGTCGCCTGGGTGATGACGTGACGCCCCTCGGCGCGGCCTCCGGCCAGGACGGCGCCACGAATGGCCAGCGCATCGGCCTCGGAGCCGCTGCCGGTGAACACGACCTGTCCGTCGCCTGCGCCGATCAGCGTGGCGACCTGTTGCCGGGCCCGGATCAGGGCCGCCTTCGCGACCCGTCCGAACTCATAGCTGCTGGAGGGATTGCCGAAGTGTTCGGCGAGAAAGGGGACGATCTCCTCCACCACGGCCGGGTCGACCGGCGTCGTGGCGTTGTAGTCGAGGTAGATGGGGCCTTCGGCGAGCCCCTGGGGCGTACGAACGCTCATTGCTTCTCCTCCTGAACGAAGGCCGCTGCTTCGCACGACCGCACCCTAGCCGCCTGCCCGCTCCTCGGGCCGCGCCCGCAGGACGGGTTCACTGGCTTAGGCTGACGCTGATGACCGACGTGCAACCGCGCTCGCTCATGGGCGCCTTCATCCGACAGCAACGAGAGCTGTCGCAGATGTCCATGCGCCAAATGTCCCAGATCGTGGGGATCTCGAATCCCTATCTGTCCCAGATCGAACGTGGACTGCGGGCCCCGTCCGCTACCGTCACCGCCGCGATCGCCACCACGCTCGGCATTACGGTCGAGGAGCTCTATGAGCGTTCCGGCTCGCATGCCGAGCCGGGCAGGAAGACAGAGGTGCGCCAAGCCATCGAGCGCGCCTCCGAGTTGGGTCCGCTGCAGCGAGCCTCGCTGCTCGGGATCTATGAATCCTTCATCACCGTGAACCAGGCCCGCCGGATCATGGAGGACGGCCAACCCGACGAAGCGTCCGGCTGACGCTTCCCGGAGCACAAAGAAGGCCCTGCCGACCAAGTCGGCAGGGCCTCTTTCGGAACCGGCGTCAGGCCGGTCTCAGATCACTTCAGCAGCTCGCGCGCAGCCTTGGTGTAGGCGTCGCTGAGGTCCTGGACGAACTGGACCTGGGTCGAGGCGAGAGTGTTCAGCCACTCGACCTGGCTGGCGTTGGCCATCTGCTTCTGGAAGTCGAGCATGCTCTTCAGAGCCTTCTCATAGCTGTCCAGCGCAACGTTGCCCGACGCCTTCGCGGTGTCGATCAGCTTCTCGTTGAACTCACGAATGCGAGCGATGGTGGCCTCGGCATTCTGGATCGCGTCCTGGGCGGCCTTCTGAGCGTTCTCGGTCATCTTTGATTCCTTTGCTTGCTGTGGTGGTGGCTGGCTGCGGGTTCCGGAGTTCCCGCTGCGTCGAAAACGTTAGCAGGGGTTAGCCAAACGATTTGTTTGACCTGTTCCATTCTCGGGTATGCCGGGGTCCGGCGTCACTGGCTCCGCGGTTCGAGCCAGGCGACGATGTCGGGCCAGATCTCCCGCTTCGCCTTGGACCCGGCCATGAGGCCGATGTGGCCGCCGACGCGATCCATGTGGTGGACATCGTCGGAGCCGATGATGTCCATGAGGGGCAGTGTCCCCTCGCGCGGCGCGATGTGATCCATGGACGCGGTGACGACCAGGGTGGACTGCTTGATGTTGCCGAGATCGACCTTCCGGCCGCGCATCTCCATCTGGCCCTTGACCAGCGCGTTCTCCTTGAACATCCAGTGCACCCAGTCCGAGAACGCCTTCGCCGGGAAGGGGGGATTGTCGCTGACCCACTTGGACATCGCCTGATGGCTGACCTTGTTGATCGAACCGTCCCCGACCTGATTCCAGAGGCGGAGGTTGGTGCCGACGAAGTTGGGGATCGGCTTCAGCAACTTGTTGCCGGTGTTCACGGCCCAGCCCGGCAGCGAATCGACATTGGACGCGAGGTGGTCCACATCGAAGTTCGTGCTGCCCATCCAGGTCTGATAGGTGCCGTTCTCGGTGTCGAGCGGCATCGTCAGCGGCACCCAGTTGCGCACCGGCGCATCCGGGGTGAGCGCCAGGTAGATGCCCGTGAGGGCCGCACCCATGCACCAGCCGATGAGGGTGACCTCTTCGGCGCCACTTCTGCGGCGTACCTCACGGATGGCAGCAGGCAGGTGGTCGAGCGCATAGATATCCAGGCCGAGATCGGATTCCTCATCATTGGGTACGCCCCAGTCGACCAGGAAGACGTCGAAGCCCTGCTCCAGCAGGAACTCGACGAACGAGTTGCCCGGGCGCAGGTCGAAGATGTCCGGCCTGTTGATCAGCGCGAACGTGAGCAGGATCGGCACGGGGTGGCGCCGGTTGGTGCTCCGATAGCGATAGAGCGTCGTCTTGCGAAACGTCCAGACCACTTCCTTGGGAGTGGCCCCGATCGTCGCATCATCGGTGGTCAGCAGGATGTTGGAGAACTCCAGCAGTTGCTTCGACAGTTTTGCGGCGCCCTTCACGACGCCCTTGATTCCGCCTCCGTCTGCCATGGCTCAGTCCTCGGTCGACGACTTGCGGGCCGTGGACTTCCGCGCCGGCGCAGGGTTCTCGGCGGCTTCGCCCCGCAGCGCGGCGTTCTCTTCCCGCGCCGCCCGGAGGTCGCTCTGGAGATCCTCGACCAGGGCCAGAACCGCCTCGAGCTTGTCCTCGGTCCGACCCAGCTGGCGGCCGAGCTCGGCGACGTCCTTGCGTCCGGCGAGCCGCGCGTTGCGGATGACGAGATCGAGGGTCTCACCGCTGATGCGGCTGACCGCCACCAGGTTTCCGGTGACCTGCGACAGGATGTCTCCGAACGCCTTGGTATTGACCACTTCCTCGAGACCCGCACCCGTGGTGCCGAGGAACTCGTCCAGACCCTTGCGGAATCGGTCCGTCGTCGTGAGCCGTTCGTCGGCCATGGTTCTGTGCCCTTCTGTCGGTGAGCAGCTTGGTCCCGATGCTAGTGGGCATCTCCCTTTGTTCGTCGGGGGTCAGGCCGCTTGCGGGGTGGTGAGTTCTTCGGGGTTGTTGTCGTGGCGGCGGAGGCGTGCGAGGTAGTCGTTGAGGTCATGGCGGGTGTATTTCCAGTCGAACGGACTGGCGGTAGCGTTGTAACGCTGTTGGAAGGCCAGGATCCGGGTGGCGAGGTCGTCGAGGTCGGCGAAGTCGCCGGTGGCGATGGCCTTGCGTTGCAGGATCGAGAAGTAGATCTCGACTTCGTTCAGCCACGATGCGTGCACCGGCAGGTGCACCAGGGTGGCGGTCGGCCAAGCTTGGTTCATGCGTTCGATGGAGCGTTCCCCGTTGTGGGAGGAGCCATTGTCCACGACCCAGAACACGCGGCGGGCTGAGGCGTAGGGCTCGGTGGTCATCACCTGGTGGACGAGGTCGGCAAAGGGTGCGATGCCGGTCTTGGGGGCGATGGTGCCGATCACGTGGGCGTGATGGACGTCGTAGGCGGCGAAGTAGGCCAGGGTGCCGCCGCGGCGGTACTCGAACTCGACCCTGCGGGTTCGTCCCGGTCCGGCCGGCAGGCCGGGGTGGCGGCGTCGTAGCGCCTGCAACTGCGACTTCTCATCAGCGCTGATCACGTACTCGTCGTCGCCGAGCTCGACGCCTTGCCAGCGGCGGTCGTACAGGTCCAGCACGACGCCGGCCTTGGTGGCGAAGTCGGGGTCGCGGGGGAAGATCCAGGACCGGTGTTGCCACGGTTTGATCGCATCCTTGGCCAGCCAGCGGCTGATCGTGCTCGGGCTGATCGAGGGGGTCACGCCCTGGGACACTGCTTCGACGGCCAGCTCCAGGACCGACCAGCGTGCCAATGGGAGCCCGCTGTCGGCGGGTGGGGTGCAGGCCAGCGCCTTGACCTGGGCGACCTGGACCGGGGTGAACACCGGTGGCCGCCCGGACCTGGGAAGGTCCATCAGGCCGGCTAATCCGCTTCTGGCGTAGCGTTTGCGCCACTTCCGGACCGTGTCGACGTGCAGGTCCAGCTCGGCGGCGATCGCGGCGTTCGTGCAGCCCTGGGCGGCGGCCAGGACGATCTTGGCGCGGATGACCTGCCGATGCTCGGCACAGGCGGAGTTGGCTCGACGGGTCAACACGATGAGGTCAGCGGCGGTGGGCAGGATGACAAACGGGGAAGTGGTCACCACACCTCTGTTGTCCCGCTCCTCGTCCGCTCGGTGGTGGCGACACGCCGACAGGCACGCCGGTGGGTCAGGATAGGGGTCATGGTGACGATCCCAGAGTCCACGAAAGGCTCGGTGGAGTACCGGTTGGCAACCCGCGCTCGGGAACGCTGGCCGGATCTCACCCGGATCAACACCCGCATTCGGGCCAGGTTCGTCTACGTCGACGGTGTCCTCCCCGATGGCGCGGTCCTCAAACTGTGCCGGCTCCGCTACGCCGGCCGCGCTAACCAGTGGGGTTTCGCGATCTACCGCGCCAGCCACGACGACTACGAAGACTCCTACCTCCCCACCGGCACCATGACCGGTAGCGTCGAAGACGCCCTCGACACCGCCTGCGGCCTCTACCTCAACGACCCCACCGCCTGGACCTGAACCCCCGACGAACTAACGCCGACCACCACTAGTCGGGGGAGTGGCCCGCGGGAATGGCACCCGGAGAATGTGCATCCTGCACAGCGAGACACTTTCCGGATCCTGTTTCGTCTGACGGTCCAACCCCTAGGAAGCTCCCCGGGAAATCGGGATCCTTGAGTCCCAGCACCCTTGGATTCAGGAGAACCGAATGGCCACCCAGGAGATCAGCGCAAAGCGAGCCGAGCAGGTCGCGCGAGCGATCGAGGATCGCATTGTGGCACTCGGGTGGCCGGTCGGTCGGCTCATCGGTTCCGAGCAGTCCCTGATGGAGGAACATGACGCGAGCCGAGGAGTGCTCCGCGAAGCGGTTCGCCTCCTCGAGCACCACGGCACCGCGCGCATGCGTCGCGGGCCGGGCGGAGGGCTCGTGGTCCAGGCCCCTTCCGCGAATGCTGTCCGACGGTCCGCCGCCCTGCTGCTCCACTATCGCCGCACCGACATGGCAGCGCTGGTCGCGGCCCGGAAGGCGATGGAACTCACCTGTCTCGATCTCGTTGCCGATCGCATGCCGGAAGATCCGATGATCGGCGGGCGCCTGCTCGCCAGCCTCCAGGCCGAAGGCATCCAGCCGGGCTACCGGGGGTCGGAGTTCCATCTCACGCTGGCCCGCCAGTGCGGCAATCCCGTGATCAGCCTGATGGCCGAAACGCTGATCGAACTCCACGGGGAGGCACTGCCGGATCACGGCGAACCAATCGATCCCGAGCACGTGCTGCTCGATCATGCGACGTGCCGCGACGACCATTCGGTCATCCTCGACGCCCTCACCGCCAACAACCGCTCAGCAGCCCGCGCCGCACTCGAGGAACACCTCGATCGAATCGCCGACGCGAGCCTGGCGAGCAATGCCGGAAACAGTCTTCTCGCCTGAGGCTGAAGCCCCGGTCGAGGTGAATTAGATGAGAATTTTCTCATCTTTCGACACCCCGTTCCGGGACCCGAAAATCTCGCAGCGCTCCGGCGAGACTTCTCGTGGGTTTTCACCTTCCCCTCACTTCCCCGACTGCGATGGAGCCCCTCATGACTGTTTCCGTTTCCGCGCGCCTCGCGGCCGCACTCTTCGGCTCGACCCTCCTGCTGGCCGGTGCCAGCGTTCCGGCGTACGCCGATGCCCCGACCAAGGGCGACATCAAGATCAAGGCACCCGGCAACTCCGTCGTCGTTCCCGGCATCGGCGACAAGCCGAAGGTTCCGGGCTGCGAGGTCGTGATCGAGATCCATGGCTACACGGTCGACAAGGGCACGGCCACCGTTGACTTCACCGCCAAGGACGGCGACGTCCAGTGGGTCGGCCAGGAGACCATCGACCTGACCTCCGGATCGGGCGAGACCTCGAACGGCAGCGCCGAATACACCGTGACTCCCGAGGGCGTCACCCGCGGCGAGGACGGCTACCTGATCACGGTCAAGGTCGACGGCAGCGTCACCGGCGCCGAGACGCGCGAGTTCTGGCTCGAGTGCCAGCCGACCCCGGCCACCCCGGCTCCGGGTTCCGAGACCACGCCGGGCGGCGAAACCACCACCGAACTCACCGGTGAGACCAACACCGGCGACAGCGCCACCACCGGCGACGAAGTGGCCGACACCCGGGCCACCGACGGCACCCCGAATGGCGACAAGCAGATCAAGAAGGTCAACTCCGGCGGCACTGCCGACGCGAGCGGCCTCGTGTTCCTGGGCATCGCCGGCATCGGCCTCGCCGCTGCCGCCGGCTTCGGTCTCAACAAGCGCCGCAAGCAGGGCTGATCCTCTCCCCATCCAGTCGCAGAGCGGCCCCGGCTCCAGGAGCCGGGGCCGTTCTGCGTTTCGGGCGCATGCGAATAGGCCTGGATTGCAGGTCGTTATTGCACCTTTATCTACCCCTTGGGCGCGTCACACCATGCCTCAATGAAAACAACCTGAATACTCGAGTTATCTGAGTCCCAACCCCTTCCCTTTCAGTTTTGGAGCTCTCATGTCCGTTACCTTTGCCCGCCGCGCTGCCGCGGCTCTTGTCACTTCGACGGCTCTCGTCTCCTTTGCCTCGTTGCCGGCTTTTGCCGCACCGGGTGATATCAAGGTGGGGGAGACCACCGCCACAACGCCCGGAGGGAATGACCCCACGATCACGGGATGCTCCGTGCGGGTGTTCATCGAGAATTACGACGCCGGTGACGTCTCGATTTCATTCACGGCGACGCGAACAAACGAGGACATCGCCTTTACCGGCACTTCGCCCGTTACTGTTCCCGCATCCGGTGAGACCTCTGCTGACTTCACCCTGGCGGCGGAGCACTTGGCGGTCTCCGGTGGCACCCCGATCAAGGTCGAGGTCACCCGTGCAGGGGGCGGTCCGGGCAACAGCGCAACGGACTCCACGAATTTCAAGATGATCTGCACCGCGTCCACCGACCCGACGACGTCACCTGACCCCACGCCGTCACCGGATCCCACGCCGTCACCGGATCCCACCACGTTACCTGACGCGACGGCTTCGCCTACAGCGACCGCGTCACCTGACGCGACGGCGACACCCGACACGACCGCCTCACCCGATCCCACCGCGTCACCCGACGCGACGGCTTCGCCGACAGCGACCGCGTCCCCCACCGCGACCGTCAAGCCGCCGAAGAAGGTCAACTCCGGCGGTGAGACCGACAACTCCGGTCTGGTCTTCCTCGGCATCGCCGGTGCCGGCCTGGCTGCCGCTGCCGGCTTCGGGCTGACCCGCCGTCGCAAGGGCTGATCTGAACGCCTGACTCACCACGAACGACCCCGGCCAGCGGCCGGGGTCGTTCGGCGTTCCGTCTCAGGGAGCAGGCAGGATCTCGTTCAGGTCGAAAGTCGACGGCACGTCGAGTTGATCGAACGTGCACGACTCGGGATCACGATCGGGACGCCAACGCGAGAACTGCCCCGTATGCCGCAGCCGGCGGCCCTCCAGATAGTCATAGGTGATCTCGACGACCAGCTCCGGGCGCAGGGGAGTGAACCCCAGATCCTTCCCGTTGTTCCAGCGCGACCCCTCGGCCTTGCGCGGCGACCTGGCACCGCCCTCGGTGACCGCCACTTCCCCCGCCCACGACCACGGGTGGTTCTCGAAGTCGGTGACGAGGGGCTGCAACTCGGCGTACAACTCCTTGCGTCGCTTCGCCGGGAACGCGCCGATCACGCCGATGGAGGACAAGCTCCCGTCGGTCTCATACAGCCCGAGCAGCAGCGAGCCGATCGCCTCGTCATCGTTCTTGTGGGTGCGATAGCCGGCCACGACGCAGTCGGCCGTGCGGGTGTGTTTGATCTTGGCCATGACGCGTTTGTCCGGTTGGTACGCCGACGCGGGGTCCTTGGCGATGATCCCGTCGAGGCCCGCGCCCTCCCACTCGTCGAACCAGCCCCGGGCGACGGTGATGTCGTCGGTCAGCGGAGTGAGGTGGATCGGGGACTCGATGCCTTTCATCAGCTCGACCAGTCGCGCCCGCCGCTCGGCCAGGGGCGTGTCCATCAGGTTCTCCTCCCCGATGGCCAGAAGGTCGAACGCCACGAACTCGGCCGGGGTCTGCTCCGACAGGAGGTTCACGCGACTGGCCGCCGGGTGGATCCGCTGCTGCAGCCACTCGAATTCCAGCCGGCGACGCCCTTCCCCGGGCACGACGATCTCACCGTCGAGCACGCACGGCATCTTGAACTGTCGCGCGAACTGGGCGACAAGTTCGGGGAAATAGCGGGTCAACGGCCGTTCGTTGCGGCTGCCCAGCACGACCTCGTCACCATCGACGAACACGATCGACCGGAACCCGTCCCACTTGGGCTCATAGAACCGATCGGGCGGGATCTCCTTCACCGCTTTGGCGAGCATGGGTTTAACCGGAGGCGTCACTGGCAGGGTCACAGGCACAATCGAACCATGACGATTCGTGTGTTTGCCGCGGCCTTCCCGCCGGCGGCTGTGATCGAGGAACTGGAGGAATACATCGCACCACGTCGCGAGAGTGATCGGCGCCTGTCGTGGGTCTGGCCGGAACACTGGCACCTCACGACACTGTTCGTCGATGACTGCCCCGAGCGCAGCCTGGATCCGCTGCTCGAAAGCCTGGGCGATCTGGCCGGCCGGACGCCGGCTTTCGACATACGACTCGGCGGCGGGGGATCGTTCCCCGATCCATTCACCGCTCGGGTTCTCTATCTGGGCGTCACGCTCGGTGCCGAGCCTCTGCGGGCGCTGGCCAAGCACGGCCGCGCGGCCGCCAGCACCGCCGGCGCAGCTCCCGACGGGACCAGGTTCGTGCCGCACCTCACCCTCGCCCGCACCCGGACGCGTTTCGATGCCACGCGCTGGCTGGGCGTACTCGATTCATTCGGCGGCTTCAGCTGGCCCGCAACCGAACTGACCGTGATCCGCTCCCACCTGCGCCAGGGACCCCGCAACCGATCGCGCTATGAAGTCCTGGCCGAGCTGCCCTTCGCCCCGACGGGTACGCCCCAGCGCCCCCATTGCGCCCATGACAATGGGAATCTGGCATCCTGCCGCGCTGGTGACTACGGTGCTGCCCATGTCCTATCGCCCTGAAACCCTGGCTGTGCATGCCGGCCAGGAAGAGCCCGACTCCGCAACGAACGCGCGGGCCGTCCCGATCTACCAGACCACCTCCTACGTCTTCGACGACTCCGAGCACGCGGCCGACCTCTTCGCCCTGAAGACACCCGGCAACATCTACACCCGCATCATGAACCCGACCACGAATGTGTTCGAGACGCGCATCAACGCGCTCGAGGGCGGCGTCGGGGCCCTCGCGACGGCGTCCGGTGCCGCGGCGATCACGTACGCCGTGCTCAACCTCACCTATGGCGGCGACAACATCGTCGCGCTGTCGACGCTCTACGGCGGCACGTTCGCGCTCTTCGCGCACACGCTCCCGCAATATGGCATCGAGGTCCGCTTCGTCGACCCGGAGAAGCCGGAAGAGCTCGCGCAGCACGTCGACGAGAAGACCAAGCTCGTCTTCGGCGAAACCCTGTGCAACCCGAAGATCAACGTGATCGACCTCGACGCGTGGTCGGAGGCGTCGCATGCGCTCGGCCTGCCGTTCATCGTGGACAACACCGCCCCGTCGCCGATGATGTGCCGTCCGTTCGAGCATGGCGTCGACGTGGTCGTGCATGCCGCGACGAAATACATCGGCGGCCACGGCACCAGCATGGGCGGCGTCATCGTCGACTCCGGCAACTTCGACTGGAACGCCCACGCCGATCGCTTCCCGGGCCTGACCAAGCCGGATGGGGCCTATCACGGTGTCGTCTGGACCGAGGCAGTCGGGAATCTGGCCTACATCATCCGGGCCCGGACCGTGCTGCTGCGCAACACCGGCGCGACGCTGGCCCCGATGAACTCGTGGCTGTTGCTGCAGGGCCTTGAGACCCTGCACCTGCGCATGGAGCGCCACTGCAGCAACGCCCAGAAGGTCGCCGAGTTCCTCAACGACCACCCGGATGTGGCCTATGTGAACTATCCGGGCCTGCCCGGCAGCCCCTACACCGAGGTCGCCGATCGCATGTTCAACGGCACCGGCTATGGCGGTCTGGTCTCGTTCGGCCTCAAGGCCGGTCGCGAGGCTGGCTCGAAGTTCGTCGAGGCGCTGCAGCTGTTCTCGCATCTCGCGAACATCGGCGATGCGAAGTCGCTCGCGATCCACAACGCGTCGACGACCCACAGCCAGCTGACCGAGGAAGAACTGGTCGCCGCCGGCGTACCCGCCGACATGGTCCGCCTCTCGATCGGCATCGAGCACATCGACGACATCATCGGCGACTTGGACCAGGCGCTCAAGACCGTGGGCGCCGGGGGAGAATGACCCGGTGACTTCTGGATCCACCCTCGGGCCCGTCATCGGCCCGGGGGTGGGCACGGTCGAGACCAGGCAGGTGCGCCTGTTCGATGCGTCCCACCCCCTCACCCTTGCCAGCGGCGCGACCCTTGCCGAGGTCGATGTCGCCTACGAGACCTACGGCACCCTCAACGACTCGGGTGACAACGCCGTCTTCATCTGTCATGCCCTGACCGGCGACGCCCATGCCGCGGGTCTGCACGAGGGTGCCCACAAGCCCGGCTGGTGGGACAACATCATCGGCCCGGGGCGGCCGATCGACACCGATCACCTGTTCGTCGTCTGCGCCAATCTCCTCGGCGGCTGTCAGGGCACCACCGGCCCGGCATCGATCAACCCGGCCACCGACGTGTCCTACGGCATCGACTTCCCCCTCCTGCAGGTCAAGGATTTCGTCACCGTGCATCGCGCGTTGCTGGCGCACCTGGGCGTACGCCAGCTCTTGGCCGCCTTCGGGGGATCGCTCGGCGGGATGCAGGTGCTGGAGTGGGCGCTGTCCTATCCCGAGGACATGACCCACGCCGTCATCATCGCCGCCTCGAGTCGCCTGACCGCCCAGAACATTGCGTTCTCGGCCGTGGCCCGCGAGGCGATCAAGCGCGACCCGGGGTTCAAGGCTGGCCGCTATCTCGACGAAGGCACCAACCCGGACTACGGCCTGTCGATCGCGCGGATGATGGCCCACATCACCTATCTGTCGGAGGAGGGACTCGCCGAGAAGTTCGGTCGCCGGTTCCAGGACTCCGAGAACCCGCGCCACGGCTTCGGTGCCGACTTCGCGGTGGAGAGCTATCTGCACCATCAGGGCGAGGCCTTCCTCGGCCGCTTCGACGCGCTGTCGTATCTCTACCTGACCCGGGTCATGGACTATTTCGACCCGTTCAACGGGGTCGACGAGAACGCGCCGGGGGACACCTTCGCGGCGGTGGAGGCGGCCGGCACCAAGTTCTGTGTCCTGTCCTTCGACACCGACTGGCGCTTCGACACCGGGCACTCCCGCCGGATCACGCACGTCCTGGAGCGGGGGAGACTCCCCGTGACGTTCCGCGAGATTCCCTCGGTGTGGGGCCATGATTCTTTCCTGCTGCCGATTCCGGCCTATCACGACACGATCCGGGCTTTCCTGGAGCGAGCCAGGGAGGAACGACTGTGACGACGCGGCGTTGGCCCGATGAAAACGCCGGCCCCGGGGCTTTCCTGCGCGCCGACCTCGCCCTCGTGGCCGACCTGATTCCGGAGGGTTCCCGCGTACTCGATCTCGGCTGTGGCTCCGGGTCCCTCCTGGCCTATCTGATCGACCACAAGGGCTGCACCGGCACCGGCGTCGACAGCGACCACGAGAACGTCATCAAGGCGATGCGGCGCGGGCTGTCGATCATCGACCTCGACATCGAGGCCGGGCTGCCCGACTTCGCCGACAACACCTACGACACCGTCGTCATGTCCCGCACGCTGCAGGCGATCCGCCAGCCGCGGAGGCTCCTCGAGGAGATGGGCCGCGTGGGGGAGCGGGTCATCGTGTCGGTCCCCAACTTCGGGCTCTGGCGCAACCGGCTGTCGGTCATCCGCGGCCACATGCCTATCTCGAAGGACCTTCCCCATACCTGGTACGACAGCCCGAACGTCCGCTACACCACCCTCACCGACCTGGAAGCCTTCTTCGCGGCGTTCGGGTTCGAGATCGAGCAACGGATCCCGCTGGTGGAGTCCTGGCGACCGCTGCGCCGGGGCGTACGCTTCGCCAACCTGCTGGCCGGCTCCGCGGTCTACGTGTTGCGGAGACGCTGACCAGAAAAAACTTGGCTTATCGATTGTCGTTAATATCGAAACTCGATAAACTGGAGGTGCTGCAGCCACCCCAACGGCACCTCTCGAAAGGCCCACGGCCATGCCCACCACCCGGAGTTTCCTGGCCCCCTCCCGGGGCGACTTCCTGTTCGCCCGCCTGCTCGTCATCGTCGTCGCTCTCGCCCTCACCATCGGAGCCGTCGCCACCCTCTGGCCGAGCGGCCCGCTCGAGTTCACCGCCTCGCTGCAGGATCCCGGCCCCGCGTACGCCGCAGGGGCCACTGCGCCCGGCGCCTCGGCCACCTATGCGCCCGAGGTGGTCTGGACCCTGACCGATCCGAGCATTGGTGAGCGCCTCCTTGCCGGCCTGCCAGCCCTGTTCCTCCTTGTGGTCGGCCTCGTCGCCGCCTGGCTCGTCTGGAAACTGATCTCCGCCGCACAATCGGGGGAGCCCTTCACCCGCACGACCGTGCGCTACTCCCGCGCACTGGCGGCGCTGGTGCTGATCGGAGCAGCCATCTGGCCGTTCCTGCTGATGGGCGTGCAGTTCGCGCTGGTGACCCGTGTGCAGTCGGAGCCATCGGTGCTCATGTGGTTCACGGGCTTCGATTTCCTGCCCATCGTGATCGGCGCGCTGCTGGTCATCCTCACGGAGGTGTACGCCCGCGGACTCGACCTGCGCGACGATGTGGAAGGTCTCGTCTGATGCCCGTCGAGGAGCCCCATCGCGTGGTCTGCCACCTGGATGAGCTGCTGGAGGCTCGCGGCATGACGCTCACCGCCCTCAGCGAGCGGGTCGGAGTGTCCCTCGTCAATCTCTCCGTGCTCAAGAACAACCGCGCCAAGGCCGTCCGGTTCGCGACCCTGACCGCCATCTGTGCCGTCCTCGACTGCACCGTGGGGGAGTTGTTCACGATCGCTCCCGGCGAGTGAGCACCCATCTCAGGAAAAAAAATTCGGTGACAGTTCATCAACTGCGAACTATTCTGTTCCCGGATCAGCGCCCAACCACGGGACACTGGACCACGCGAAAAGCAACACCAAGGGAAACGAGAGGAGCGGAGACATGAATCGCATCGGCTACCCGATCCAGCACGGCTCGGCCCCCTGGCGTCCCTGCCTGCGTCGTCGCACCATCGACGGATGTCTACGCTGACGCTCCTTTCGGAGTCGTCTGCGTATTCAGCCGTCCTGCGTCCACGCAGGGCGGTTCTTGTTTGTCCACGACCCGCTGCGGAAGGAGGATCCCATGAGCGGAGTTCTGGTTCTCAACACCGACAACACGGCCTTGCACACCGTGTCGATCAAGCACGCGATCGGCATGCTGGTCCGTGAGGTCGCCATCGTCGAGGAGGCGAAGGAAGGCCACGCGATCGGCCCCTACCCCTGGCCCATCGTGCTCCGACTGGTCCGCTATGTGAAGACCGCCTTCCTGTACGCCCGGGCGCCGGGCTGGACCAAGCGGGGAGTCCTCAAGCGGGACCGGCACACCTGCGCCTACTGCGGTGGGTACGCCAATACGGTCGACCACCTCGTGCCCCAGTCCCGGGGCGGCCCGAACTCGTGGCTCAACACGGTCTCCGCCTGCAGTCCGTGCAACCTCACGAAGGCCGACCGGACTCCGGACGAGGCAGGCATGCGGCTCCTCTTCAAGGCGTACGCCCCGTCCCGCGCGGAGCTGGCGTTGCGTTGAGCCGCGTCACAACTGAATATGATGTGCCCCATATAGGACGACTCCTATATGGGGCATATCCTTTATGGGTGTCGTTGAATCAGGTGCTTCTCGGGATCCTCTCCGACGGTCCCGCCACCGGCTATCAGCTCAGGCAGGTCATCGACCGCGATCTGGTCGGGCTGTGGCGAGCGGACCAGTCCCAGATCTATCGCTCACTCACGTCGCTGGTGCGTGATGGCCTGGTGTCCCGGTCGACCATCGTGCAGACAGACCGACCCTCGCAGCACCCCCACACCATCACCGAGGCCGGAAAGGCAGAACTCCGAGACTGGCTCGCGGAAATCCCCGAGTCCGTCCCCCCGGCCCGCGATCCGCTGTTGCTGCGCGTCTGGTTCCTGGGCCAGGTGGATCCAGATCTGGCCCGGCGTACGCTCGCGGTCCGCCGGAAGGACCTCGTCGCGCTCGAAGCCGAACTGGCCACGCAGGCCCACGGGGAGTGGCCCCGGAGCAGCGATCCGACCGACGCCCTGCGCTATGCGGCCCGGGCGCACCGTCTGGCCCATATCCGGACCGATGTGGCCTGGATCGACGCCACCGACCGTCTGCTCGCCTCTCTCAATGCGCCAAATCCTGCGGCGAATTCCGAGTCCGAGCGTCGTGACAAGGGCTGATGCGCCTCAAGGTCCGGGATGACCGCAGATTATGCCGATGAGCGCGCCAGAGCGGTGAGGATCCGCTCGGCGCTCGAGCCGAGGTCCAGCCGCGCCGTGAGGGCCTCAAAGGCTTCGGGATCCACGGGCGCGGACGGCAGCACACAGTCACCAACGTCCACGCCGAGATCCAGATCCCGACGCGTACGCACGACCTCACCGGCGATCGCGAGGTAGTCCACGCCCGCCAGGACCTTGGCCCGCTGGGCCTTGGTGAGCCCGCTGGCGGGATCGTCGGCGGCCGCCACGAGCGCGGGCAGGTCGTCATAGACATTCACGAGTGCCGCCGCCGTCTTCTCACCAACCCCGGCCACTCCGGGAATCCCATCCGAGGTATCCCCGCGCAGGGCCGCGAAATCGGCGTAGCGCTGGGGTTCGATCCCGTACTTCTCCCGCACCCACGCCGCGTCGACGGATTGCAGGTTCGACATCCCGCGGGCCGTGTACAGCGCCCGGATCCCGGCCTCGTCGTCGACCAGCTGGAACAGGTCGCGATCGCCGGTCACAACGTCAACCCGCTCGAACTCGGGCGCCCACTGCGTCGCCAGAGTCGCAATCACGTCATCGGCCTCGAACCCGTCAGCGCCCACGACCGCAATCCCCAACGCCTCCAGGGCCTCGAGAATCCACGGCACCTGGGGTGCCAGGGCATCGGGCGATTCCTCGGCTACCCCGGATTCAGCGCCGACTCCGCCCGCGCCCACGACATCGGTCGGAGCCACCTCGGCCACGCGGTGGGTCTTGTAGCTCGGCAACAGGTCCACCCGCCACTGCGGACGCCAGTCGTTGTCCCACGCCGCAACGAGATGCGTGGGGGAGTGATCCGTCGTCAGCCGGGCGATGAAGTCGAGCAGCCCCCGCACAGCGTTCACGGGCTGGCCCTCGGGCGTACGGATCGAATCCGGCAGGCCATAGAAGGCGCGGAAATAGAGGCTGGCGGTGTCGAGCAGCATCAGGCGCCCGGGCGTCGCATCCGAAGTCATGGGGGTCATCATTCCGCACCGAGGGACAGGATCCGAGCCCTCCGGGCCCCGTGACACGATGACGCCATGGAGGAGATGGACCGCAGGATTCTCAGTCTGCTCGCCGCCGACGGTCGCATCTCGTTCACCGATATCGGCCGCGCCACCGGACTGTCGACCTCCGCCGCCCAACAGCGCGTACGCCGCCTCGAGCAGCGCGGTGTCATCACCGGCTATTCGGCAAGGATCGACCCGGCCGCGCTCGGCCGCCTGCTTACCGCATTCGTGGCCGTGCAGCCGTTCGACGCCGGCCAGCCGGACGACACCCCGGAACGGCTCCAGCACATCCCCGAGATCGTGTCGTGCTACTCGGTGGCGGGCGATGCCAACTACCTGCTGATGGTGCAGTGCGAGACCCCCGCCGACCTTGAGCGCCTCCTGGCCGAGATCCGCGCGGCGGGCCGGGTCTCGACGCACACCACCCTCGTGCTCTCCATCCCGTTCGCCGACCGTCCCGTGCTCTGAGCGCGCTACCGATGCGAAAGTAGGCTCTCCGCGTGACCGTCTGCAGCCTGCCCGCCCCGGCGTCGGCCCAACGCTTCCTCGTGCCCGAGTGGCCGCGCGGTCTGCGGTTCGTCGTCGCCCTGGCGGCGGGTGCCACGACGGGCCTGGCCTTCGAACCGACGAACCTCTGGCTCCTGATGTTCATGGGCATCGCCGCCTGGCTCCTGCTGTTCGATCCGCGCCTGCGCCCGAAGGGCAGCGGATTCGGCGTGGGCTATGGGTTCGGCCTCGGTCTGGGGGCCGTCTCCCTGAACTGGCTCAGTGTCCTCGTCGAGGGCGCCGGGCCGTTCCTGGCCGCCGCCCTGATTGTGTTCGAGGCGGTGTTCTTCGGACTGCTGGGCGTGGTCGTCCGCCGCGTCCGCCCCCTCGTCTGGTGGCCGTTCGCCGTCGCCCTGGCCTGGGGCGCCATCGAGTTCGTCTATGGGCGGGTCCCGTTCGGTGGATTCGGCTGGATCCGACTGGCGTACGCCCAGGTCGACTCACCCCTCGCAGGGCTGTTCCCGATCATCGGGGTCACGGGCGTCTCCGTTCTCACCGCCCTCATCGCCGCCGGTCTCGCCTGGCTGGCCACCCGGCTGTGGAGCAGCCCGCGCACCTGGACCGGACCCGTCACCGCGAGCGTCGCCCTGCTGATCGGATTGGCGGGGATCACGACCGTCGGGCGGGCGTACGCCCCGGAGCCCGCGGCAGGGCACGGCACCGTCACGATCGGCATGGTGCAGGGCAATGTGGACGGGGGAGCCGGCACCGGTGCCATGGGCCGGGCGCGCTCGGTCACCAACAACCACCTCGGCGAGACCATCAACCTGATGGCGAAGGCGCGCGCGGGGGCCGTGCCCATGCCCGACTTCATCCTGTGGCCGGAGAACTCCACCGACATCGACCCGGAGCTCGACGCCCAGACGCGCGCCACGGTGACTGCGGCCGTCGAGGTCTCCGAACGTCCCATCCTGGTGGGAGCCGTCACCGCGGGGCCGGGGGACGACGAACGCCAGACGAGCGCCCTGTGGTGGAACCCCGCCGGTGCCACCACGCCGGCCACCGGCCCGGTCTCGGACCGATATCACAAGCGCAATCTGGTTCCGTTCGGCGAATACATCCCCTACCGCGACGCCCTGTTGCCCCGCATTCCGCTGCTGAAACTGGTCGGAGCGCAGTCCGTGCCGGGCACCACGCCGGGCGTACTCGAAGGGAAACTCGCCGACGGGCGCACTCTGAAGGTCGGCGACGTCATCTGCTTCGAGCTGGCCTATGACGGCACCGTCCACGAGGCGGTGCGCGGCTCGGAAGTCCTGGTGGTGCAGTCCAACAATGCGACCTATCGGGGTACGCCCCAGATCCCGCAACAGTTCGCCATCACGCGCGTGCGCGCCATGGAGGCCCGCCGCGAGATCGTGGTGTCCACGACCAATGCCCTGTCGGGTTATGTCGACCGCGACGGCCGGGTGATCGACCGCACCGTCGAGGGCACTGCCGCGTCCCGCAGCTACGTCGTGCCGCTGCGCACGGCGCTCACTCCGGCTGTACAGTTCGCCGGGGTCTATGACCTCATCACGGTGCTGGGAGCGCTGGTGGCACTCGGATTCGGCGTGTTCAAAGGCGGACGCGCGGCACGCAGGATGCGCAATGGCTTGTCCGATGGGCCAGAATGGACTGCTGGGAGCCCAATGGAGCA
The DNA here is from genome assembly GCA_039565995.1 of Propionibacteriaceae bacterium ZF39. Taxonomy (GTDB): domain Bacteria; phylum Actinomycetota; class Actinomycetes; order Propionibacteriales; family Propionibacteriaceae; genus Enemella; species Enemella fulvus. The sequence continues at coordinate 2,184,659 of CP154795.1, forward strand.
GGCTCCAGTCGTCGACTCGCGAAAGAAGTGACCGTGGCGGAATCCAGCGACACCTACCCCGGGCTGGGGAAGGTCCTCGTCATCATCCCGACCTACAACGAGGCCGAGAACATCGACCTGATCACGCGGCGCCTGCGTGCCGCGGTGCCGGCGGTTCACATCCTCGTGACCGACGACAACTCCCCTGATGGCACCGGCGATATCGCCGACGAGCTCGCTGCCGACGACGATCACATCCACGTGCTGCACCGGAAGGGCAAGGAAGGCCTGAGCGCGGCATACATCGCGAGCTTCCGCTGGGGCCTCGAGCGCGACTATGACGTGCTCGTCGAATTCGACGCCGACGGGTCCCACCAGCCGGAGCAGCTGCACCGCCTGCTCGACGCCCTCGTTGCGGGCGCCGACATGGTCAAGGGCTCGCGCTGGGTCAAGGGCGGTTCGGTCATCAACTGGCCGATGTCGCGGGAGATCCTGTCGCGCGGCGGCAGCTTCTATACGCGCCTCATGCTCGGCATCCCGGTCAAGGACATCACCGGTGGCCTCAACGCCATGCGCGCCGAGTTGATGCGGTCGATCATCGACCAGATCGAGGCCAAGGGCTTCGGCATCCAGCGCGACCTGACGTGGCATGCCTATCGCGGTGGCTTCCGCGTCGTCGAGGTCCCGATCGACTTCAAGGAACGCGAGCGCGGCAACTCCAAGCTCGGCCGCGACGTGTTCGTCGAGGCCCTCAAGCAGACCACGGTGATGGGCCTCAACCATCGCCTGGGCCAGCTCAAGTCGTTGCTCGGCAAGGACAAGCAGCTCAACCGATGACCCAGGGGCTGCCACCGGGAGAGGGCCGTCGGCGACGTCGGCGGCCCTGGGCGCTGCCGTTGTTGCTCGTCCTGCTGGTCCTGGTGCCGCTGACCGAGATCTTCGTGCTGCTCCAGGTCGGCAACTGGATCGGCCTGCTGCCGACCATCGGCCTGTTGATCGTGATTGCCATCTTCGGCACGTGGTTGTCGAAGCGCGAGGGTGGCAAGGCCTGGAAGGGCCTCAATCAGGCCATCAACACCGGCGAGTTCCCCAGTGGCAAGATCGCCGATGCCGCGATGATCCTCGTCGGTGCGCTGATGCTCGTCTTCCCGGGCTTCCTCACCGACATCGTCGCGTTACTCTTCCTCCTGCCGTTCACCCGGCCCCTGATGAAGAAGCTCTTCGCCTGGGCGGTCGCCGGTCAGGCCAAGAAGTTCACCGACGGGATGCCCGGCATGATGCCGCCGATCGGCATGCCACGGATGCCCGGTTATCCGCCGACGGTCGACGGGACGGGTACGCATACGTCCGACGGCCGCATGCGCAACCCGGGGGAGTCCGGTGAAGTGATCGAGGGCGAAGTCATCGACGGAGACGACCCCGATCGCCGCTAGGTGATCGATCCGGGCCCGGGCGGCTGCCCGCTCAGTCGCCCACCCGCGCCAGTGCGACCGTGATGTTGTCGTGACCGCCCTGATCGTTGGCCCACTGCACGAGGGCCTCGGCGAGAGCAAGCGGCTTGGGGAACACCTCCGCGGCCTCGCGCACGACCTGCGCCAGGTCCTGCGGAGCCGAGGCATAGTTCCAGAGCCCGTCCGAGCACACCAACAGCCACCCGGGTGAGGTGACCTCGATCTGGGTGGCCCGCGGGTTGAGGTCGGGCGCATCGGCGCCGAGCCAGCGGGTGATCGTGTGGGCCAGCGGCGTGTCCTCGGCATCGGCCCGCGGCATACCGGCCGCGATCATCATCTCGGCCATCGAGTCGTCCCGCGTCAACAGCAACGGCTTTCCCTCATCGGGAATCAGGTACGCCCGCGAGTCGCCGATGCAGGAGTGCCACACGAGCGGCCCCATGACCACCGCCGCGACGAAGGTGCACGCACCGGGGGCCTTGACATTGCGTTCGCTCTCCCGCAGAACCGCCTGCTGCGCCTCGCGCACGGCCCGCTCGAACGTGCGACGACCCGCGACCTGCGCACTGTGGGTGCCCCCGAGACCGATGCTGAACGGCGCGGCCAAGATCGCGAGCGCCGCGCGGGCCGCGGCCAACGACGCCACATCGGAGTTCTCCGCCGAGGTCACCCCATCGCAGACGACCAGCGCCGCGTGCGATCCGGCCGGCTCGACCGCCGCCATGGCCATCGCGTCCTCGTTGCGCTCGCGCGCGGCGCCCCGGTCACACACACCCGCCACCCACGAAGCTGGCGACTGCCCGAAGTGCAGGCGGTCGCCCAGCTCGTCGGGCAGCGTCGCCGCCACCGCGCCACCACACACTTCGCAGAAGGCCGCCTCCGGTGCGAGCGGCGCTGCGCACCGCTCGCACACCGCCACGGTCACCTCAGCGTCCAGCTGCGCACCGCGTTGGCCCGGTTGACCAGATCGATGCGGTCCTCGGGCATCTGGGCTTCCCTGGCAAGAGTGCGATAGGACGATTCGAGAGCGGCCCGGAGCGTCGGCTCCCTGGTGTCGAACGGCCCGATCTTGCCCTGCTGCGGCCCGGCTCCGCTCACCAGCGCCAAAGCCCTCTCGAGCACGCGCGACACGATGGTTTCGCGCTCGGTCACCCCGAGTTGGACTCCGTCGATACTCTGCAGGGCCCGGTCAAGCGTACCGACGTCGGTGTCCTTCGTCTGCGTGAGCAGCTCGGCCCGGAAACGGCGTGCTTCGACATAGCTGCGGCTGCTCTTGGGCACGAGATCCAGAGCGGCGGTGGCGTCATCGACATCGTTGCGGGCCTGGCGTACGCGCGCGAGGCCGAACGCCGCCGGAGCCACGAACGCGGCATCGGTCTCGGCGCAGGTGCGATAGAGGTTCTCGGCCACGTCGAGCTGGCCCCCGGCCTCGCACGCCACGGCAAGCGCCAGTTTGGGCGCCAGCTCACCGGGCACCTGCTGATAGACCGTGTTGAATGCGCTCTGTGCCGCGGCCGCATCACCCCGTTGCAGGGCCGCCAGGCCGCTGAGCCAGAGTGCCCGCCATTCCCACGGGTCGGCCTGCAGCATCGCCTGCGAGGCCTGCTCGGCCCGTTGGGGATCGCCGGCCCGGAGGAACTCCTCGCCGCGCGCCAGCCACACTTCCGCGCTCTCACCCGGTGCATCGTCGAGCTCGGCGAGCCGGGAAGCCGGGTCCCCGGCGGGGAGGCCGATCAGCCAGGCGTACTGCGAATCGCTCGGATCCGGCTTCAGCGCCGGAAGCTCGTCCCAGGTCATCCGATCGGTCGAGACGGCGGGATTCGCGAAATAGAGCGACGGGGCAGCAGTCAGCGCGGCGCCGGGCTCCTTGAGCGCGACGACTTCGCGGAGTACGCCCATCGCCTGGGCCCGCAACTCGTCGGCCGAACCGAATCGGTCGTCCGGGTTGGGCGCGCAGCACTTGGAGATCAGCCAGTAGAGCGAGTCATACTGCTGGAACAGCGGCGTGTCCGCGGGTTCGGGCAGGCTGTGCAGATAGGTCGTCTGATAGCCGCGGAACTCCAGGCACAGGACCAGCAGCGTGCGCCCGATCGTGTAGAGATCCGAGGCGACGCTCGTCCCCTGGCGCGGCACCTCGGGGGCCTGATAGCCGACGGTGCCATAGATGGCCGAGCCATCGTCGTCGAGGTGGCGGACACCGCCGAGGTCGATCAGCTTGACCGCATCGCCGACCTGGATCAGGTTGTCGGGCTTGAAGTCGCAATAGACCATGCCCTGGTCGTGGAGATATTGGAACGCGGGCAGGACCTCGATGATGTACGCCAGCGCCTGGTCGACCGGCAGCGGGGCATAGACCCCACCGTTCTCCTCCATGCGGTCCTTGAGGATCTGCTTGAGGGACTGGCCGCCGACATATTCCATGACGATGTAGCCGGCCTCGTCGTGGGTGACGAAGTTGTAGATCTGGACGATCGACGGGTGGTCGACGCGAGCCAGGAAGCGCTGTTCCGCGATGGCGGCCGCCAGGGCGTCCGGGTCCCCGGAGTTGAGCAGGCCCTTGAGAACGACCCAGCGATCGGAGACGTTGCGGTCCTGGGCCAGATAGATCCAGCCGAGGCCACCATGCGCGAGCGCACCCGCCACCAGGTATTGGCCCGCGACCAGGTCGCCCTTCTTCAGCTTGGCCCCGAACGAGAAGGCCGTGCCGCACTTGGAACAGAAGCCTTCCTCGCGGCCCGGCCGTCCGGCCACCGAACGCCCGACCGGTGCGCCGCACTGGCTGCAGTTGCGCTTGCCCTCGGGCACCGAGGCGTCCACTTTCACGACCGCGTGCGGATCGACGGGAGGCACCGACGGAATCGTGGTCAGGCCGGCACCGAGGCGGGCCGAGCGTACGCGTTGGGAATCGGACCGCACGCGACGCGTCGAACTCGAACCGGTGCGTGCGGAGCCCATCGCGGCAGAGCCGAGCTGGGCGGACGCAACGCTACGACCGGAATCAAGATCCATCTCGGCCAGTTCAGTGGCCTCATCCGCTGCGGACGGGGCCGAGGCCGGCGCGTCGGGCGGCATGCCGCAGATATCGCAGTAGCCGTCGGTGACGGTGCCGCTGCAGCCGGGCTGGGGACAGGGAATGCTCATGTCGATCCTTCCGGGCTCAGGCGTTGCGGCCGTAGACGGGTTCGGGCTGCCGTCCGTCGCCGAGTGTGGGGCGCAGCCAGCGATCATAGGACGCCTGCCAGCGGCCATCGGCGCGCATCTGCTCCAGGAGGGCATTGATGAACCGGGCCATGTCGGGCTGGTCCGCGGGTACGCCGATGCCATAGGGCTCCTGCGTGAACGGGTCTCCGGCCAGCACGACGGCGTAGGGGTCCTGGGCCGCGAGGCCGGCCAGCACGGTGTCGTCGCCGGTCACGGCGTCCACCCGACCCTCCCGGAAGAGCACGAGGCAGCCGGTGTGGCTGTCGGACGGCACGGCGATGGCCTCCGGTGCGAGCTGCTGGATCTGGGTCAGGCTGGAGGTCGCGTTGGGGGCGCAGACGCGGTGGCCGGCGAGCGAGTTGAGGTCGGTGATGCCCGAGCCCCTGCGCACCATGAGCTTCTGGCCGGACCGGTAATACTCAGCCGAGAAGCCGATCTGCTGCCACCGATCGCACGTCATGGTCATGTTGCGCACGACGAGGTCGACCTCGTGCTTCTGGAGCAGGGGGAGTCGGTCGGCGGCCGTGATCACGCGCAGCTGGGCCTTGGCGTCCGGGCCGAAGATCGCCTTGGCGACCTGGTCGGCCATGTCGATGTCGAAGCCTTCGATGACACCGGAGCTGGGGTTGCGGGAGCCGAGCAGATAACTGTCGGCAGAGACGCCCACGACCAGCCGGCCCCGCTCCTTGATGGCCGCCATCGTTGAGCCGGCGGGGAGGGCATTCGGGCCCGGCAGCGCGCCGGTAGGCGCATAGGACTGCGTGGCGTTGTTGCAGGTCGGCGGGCCTGCCGGCGGCGGGGCCGACGGGGCGGCGGACTCGGGCCGGGGCGGAACGGCGGTCGGGGTGGTCGCACAGGCGGACACCGCCAGCACGGAGGTGAGGGCCAGGACGGCGGCAACGCGGCGGATCATGCGTACTCCTTCAACCTGGCGCTCACACCGCGCCAGCCGAGAGCGGCCGCACCGAGGCCACCCAGAATGGTCAGGACGGTCAGGATGATGAAGCCGAGGCTGCCCGACACCAGCGTCTTCGAGGTGTTCTCGGCAGAACCGCGGACGAGCTGTTCCATGCCTTCATCGAAATTGCTGAACTGCATGGTGGGCGAGCCGTCGTCGCGCTTGGTGGCCAGCTCGACCGCCCCGTCCCAGTTGCCGTTCCGGTCGAGCTCCACCACCTCGTGGTGGCCCGCGACGTAGTTGTCCCAGGCCTCCTTCGGCGCCGCCGCGAGCTCGCTCTCGTCAAGGGCGAGGGACACGTTGGTCGCGTTGGCCTCCCAGGCTTCCTCATAGGCCTGCCCGGATCCGCGCGAAATCAGGCGCAGGCTCTCGTTGGTCTTCGCCGCGTTGGCGGCGCTGCGGGCTTCTGCTCCATTGACCGCTGCGGCGTACGCCCCGGTGCGCAGGTGGGCGTTCGCGGCAGCCTGGGTCGCGCTGATCGTGATGGCTGCGACCCCCAGGGCCAGCACGGCTGCGGCAGCGGCCGCCAGGCCGGTGTTGATCCGACGCCGGAAGCGACGGGCGATCCACTGGTTGATCAGGCCGAGACCGATCAGGGCAGCCACGGCCGGGAGAGCCATGAGCCAGGGCAGCTGGGCACCCAGCGAGGCGTTCGCCCGCTCGGTGTTGGCATCGACGAGCGCATCCACGAGGGTCACGCCGCGGTCCCGGAGCTCAGCGCTGGAGGCGCGCAGATAGCCGGCACCGACGGGCAGACCCTGGCGGTTGGTGGCGCGGGCCTGGGCCATGCCTTCGGAGTATTCGATGAGCACCTGGTTGAGTTCGGCCAGCACCGCGCCATCGAGGGGCTGGGCCTCAGCGGCTTCGGCGATGGTCCGGCTGGCGGCGGTGATCGACTCCGTGTATTTCTCCCGCACCTCGGGTGCCTCCAGGCCACCGACCAGGAAGGCGTTGGTGGCGAGGGCGTCGGCGCGGAGCATGTGCACCTTGATGTTCTGGACCCGGACGAGCTGTTCGGTGTCCTTGGCAGCCGCATGGAGCGCCTGGTTCGCCAGGATCAGCTGGAGGGCTGTCAGCGCCGCGAAGGCCAGAACGATGATGACGGCGACGAGCCGGATGCGCCCGAGCTGTCGCGGGATCTCCCTGCCGGCCAGGACCGGTTCGGCAGCACCGGTCGTGCGTGCCGGGAGGCCCGGGGGAGAGGCAACCGGCAGTCCCGGTGGGGCGCTTTGCGTGGCCTGGGTCATGCGCCGACAGTATCGGCTCAGGCGGTCGGGACAATATGTTCGGCACGCCCGCGTGACATGTTGGGCACGCCCGCGTGACATGTTCGGCACGCCCGCGTGACTCGTTCGGACATGCAGGAGCCTGCCGTCCGGATGGGCGGCAGGCTCGTGACGGGTGAATCAGGCAGTCTTGCGAGAACGCAGCAGGTCGAGACGCTCGGCCAGCAGGTCCTCCAATTCGGCGATGGAGCGGCGCTCGCGCAGCATGTCCCAATGCGTGCGCGCGGGCTTCTCCTCCTTGACCACCATCGCAACCCCGTCCGAGCGCTTGGAGACCCGACCGCAGCGGGGGCATTCCCAACTGGTCGGCAAGTCGGCCTCGACCGCGAACACGCGGACGAAGTGGTGACCGACGGGGCAGTCGAACCCGATCTCCTGACGGGGTGCAAACTCGATGCTGGACTCGTCTTCGAAGCTCTTGGCCCCAAGCCCGGATCCACGCAGTGAACGATCAGCCATGGCAACCTCCCGATGACATGTTGACCTGCACAACGTCCATCTCGCCGGAATTGTTCCCCGATTCATCACCTGTTTCGTCTTCGCCACCCTCAGGTCCACAGCCCACGCTCGAGGCAGACCTCCTTGAGGGTGTCGATGCGGTCGCTGATCAGCCCGTCCACCCCGAGGTCGATGAGCTCGTGCATGGTGTCGGCGTCGTCGATGGTCCAGACGTGGACGAGCTTCCCGGCGCCATGAGCTCGGTCGACCAGGTCGCGCGTGAGGAGGCGTACGCGACGCCCGCCGATCTCCCAGTCGATCGGCATCTGGAAGACCACGCCGGCATCGTTGAACAACCGGGGGAGGACCGGCACGAAGCGGGTCCAGGCGACTCCCGGGCCGGCGACGGAGGTGGGGACCTGCGTACCCATCAGGCGGCGGAACGCCCGAATGCGGTCCACCCCGAAGGACCCCACGCAGACCCGGTCGTGGGCGCGATGGTGGTTGATGGCGCGGGCGAGGGGTTCGATCGCGCCCGGGGCCTTGATGTCGATGTTGATGCGGTGCTCGGGAAAGGCGTCGAACAGGTCGGCCAGGGTCGGGATGGCATCGAGGCCGCCGATGCGAGCGGTCTTCACCTCGTTCCACGGCAGTTCCGCCAGCAGGCCCTGCCGATCGGTGACGCGGTCGAGGCGATCGTCGTGGAAGGCGAGGAGTACGCCGTCAGCGGTCGCGTGGACATCTGTCTCCAGATAGCGGTAGCCGAGCGCGGCGGCTTCGGAGAACGCATGGAGCGTGTTCTCCCGCTCGAGGTTGCTCTCCAGCAGCGCGCCTCCGCGGTGGGCCATCGCAATGAAGGGGCGGTCGAAATAGGCGTAGTCGGCGGCGATCGGGCGGCGGGCCTGCAGCATGACCGTCAGTATGCCGAGGGAATCAGCGGAGCATTCCCTCGCCCAATCCGGGCACCCGGTCGAGCCAGGCGGTGACGTTGTCGGGCAACCAGGGCGGAATGCCATACACGATCATCGAGAGATAGCCGACCGTCCAGAAGAAGAGGATCACCACGACCCAGAACAGGAGTCGACGGGGCCGATTCCAGCTCAGATAACGCTCGAACTGCCGCTTGAACCACAGCATGACGTTCTGGGCCCAGCCGAATTCGCTCGCCCAGACCGCGAGCCCGAGAAGGAAGAGTGGAATGCCTCCGGGCCCGGGTAATGGCCCGAGCAGGATGGCCGCGATCATCAGGAAGAGTCCGGCGATTCCGACACCGATGCGATAGAAGAACAGCTTGCGGGGATCACGCCGGATCTTTGCGCGCCAGGCGAAGCGATCCTCGTCGGCCTCGATCAGGTGGGGGTGCGGCAGATGCAGGTGGCGCCCGGTGTCGTCCTCGTCGGCCCGCGGCTCCTGCAGATCGGCGGCTGTCTCCCCGGGGGTGGCCGGAGGGGGATGCGGTTCGTCCCCGGGCTGCCGCTCTGCACGCATGGAGCCAAGCCTATGCGGCGCGGGCCGGCGTACCCAGTCCGGGGAAAGCCCGACTCCGTTCACTCTCACGCATCGGAATCGGAAGAGGCGCCGGCAGTGGCAGGATTGCGCGGGTGACGACCATCCTCTCGATCCAATCCACGGTGGCCTATGGCCACGCCGGCAATTCGGCTGCGGTGTTCCCGATGCAGCGGCTGGGGGTGGATGTCTGGCCCGTGATCACGGTGCATTTCTCCAACAACACCTCGTACGGCAGTTGGCGCGGCCCGTTGTTGAGTGCCGCCGATATCCACGATGTCGTCACGGGTATCGATGAGCGGGAAGTCCTTCCGAATGCCGATGCCGTGCTGTCGGGCTATCAGGGTGCGGTCGATGTCGGCTCCGAGATCCTGAACGCCGTGGCGCTGGTGAAGGAGCGCAACCCGGAGGCGATCTATTGCGCCGATCCGGTGATGGGGGACGTGGGCCGCGGATTCTTCGTACGCCCCGGCGTACCCGAATTCCTGCGCGACGAAGTGATTCCCGCGGCCGATGTCGTGACGCCCAATCACTGGGAGCTCAACTTCCTCACCGGCACCGAGACGGGCACCGTCCCCGAAGTCCTCGCCGCCGTCGATGCCCTGCGCGAGCGTGGACCCCGGACAGTCCTGGTGACCTCCGTCGTGCACGACGCGCAGGAGCCCGGCACCCTCGACATGATCGCCGTCGACGACACGGGCGCCTGGCTCGTGACGACCCCGCTGCTCGATCGGCACTTCACCGGCTCGGGCGACCTCACCAGCGCCATGTTCCTGACCGCCCTGCTCGACGGCCACGGAACCGCCGGAGCCCTGGAGCGGACCGCCGCAATCGTCTACGGCGTTCTGAAGTTCACCACCGACGCCGGCGCCCGCGAGCTGCGCCTGGTCGCGGCCCAGGACGAGATCGCGAACCCGACGCACTCGTTCAAGTCGGTACGCCTGCGCTAAGGGGATGTGTCATGCCGTCGCTCCGCGACGGGAACGGTCGCTCTGTGCTCCCCGCGGACTGCGTCCGCGCCGTGGTCGAGTAACCAAACCACATCCCGGCGGAGCCGGGACCCCTGGCATTGCGATGCAGGAGGAGAACGAAACGGCGCCCGGCCCGCGATCCGGAGGGATCAGCGAAACCAGGCGCCGTTGAGGGCGACGACGAAGAGCAATGCTCTCCGGGGGGCCCGGCGAAGCGATCACGCGGCGGAGCCGCGTCGTGTTACAGCGTCTGACCGTCCTGGAACACCTCGATGTTCGCGCCGACGGCATTGAGGCGGTTCGCGAGATCCTCATAACCACGGTTGATGACATAGACGTCGCGCAGGATCGAGGTGCCCCGGGCGGCGAGCATGGAGATCAGAATGCACACGGCCGGACGGAGCGCGGGCGGGCAGATGACCTCCTGGTCGCGCCAGCGCGTGGGGCCACGGACGATGACGCGGTGGGGATCGAGCAGCTGGATGTTGGCGCCCAGCCGGCTGAGGTTGGTCATGTGGATGGCGCGGTTGTCATAGACCCAGTCGTTGATGAGGGTTTCACCCTCGGCGGCTGCGGCGATGACACCGAAGAACGGCAGGTTGTCGATGTTGAGGCCCGGGAAGGGCATCGGGTGGATCTTGTCGATGGGCGCCCTGAGCCGCGACGGATAGACCGTGAGGTCGACCAGCCGGGTGCGCTCGTTCTCGGCGAAGTATTCCTCGGAGATGTCGAACTTGAGGCCCATCTCCGAGAGGATCGCGAGCTCGATCTCGAGGAACTCGATGGGTACGCGGCGGATGGTCAGTTCCGATTCGGTGACGATGGCCGCGGTGAGCAGGCTCATGGCCTCGATCGGGTCCTCGGACGGGGCGTACTCGACGTCCTTGTGGACCTCGCCGACGCCGGTGATCTTCAGCGTGGTGGTGCCGATGCCCTCGATGCCGACGCCGAGCTTCTGCAGGAAGAAGCAAAGGTCTTGCACCATGTAGTTGGAGCTCGCGTTGCGCAGGGTGGTGACACCCGGGGTCATGGCAGCGGCGAGCAGGGCGTTCTCGGTCACGGTGTCGCCGCGCTCGGTCAGGACGATAGTGCGGTCCGGCGAAACCTTCTCGCTCCGGGCCTGGTACGCGCCTTCGGTCGCCTGGACGTCCAGGCCGAAGTGGCGCAGCACCTGGAGATGGGGCTCGATGGTGCGCTGGCCCAGGTCGCAACCGCCGGCGTACGGCAGTCGGAAGTCGGAATAGAAGTGCAGCAGCGGGCCCATGAACATGATGATGGAGCGGGTCCGCTTGGCGGCCTCGACATCCATCTGGTCGAGCTTGAGCTCGTCCGGGCGGTTGAGCGTCAGGTCGGCCTTGTCCTCCGACCAAGTCGCCTCCACACCGATGCTGGTCAGCACCTCGAGGATGCGGTTGACCTCCTCGATGCGGGCGATGCCGCGCAGGACGGTACGCCCCCGGTTGAGCAGCGACGCACACAGCAGGGCGACGCCGGCGTTCTTGGAGGACCGCACGTCGATGGCGCCGGACAGTTTCGTCGGTCCGGTGACGCGCAGGTGGACGGGTCCGCCCGAGCCCACGGAGATGAGCGGGCTGTTCAGGGCAGTCGCGATGCGGTTCACCATTTCGACGCTCAGGTTCTGATTCCCGGACTCGATGCGGTGAATGGCGCTCTGGCTGGTGCCGAGCTGGTCCGCAAGCTGGGCCTGGGTCAGGCCACGATGCTGGCGCGCGGAACGGATCAGGGTGCCGATTCGGCCAAGAGAGGTCTCAGTCACGCGGATTAACGTAACTCATATCCGATATATCGCAATGCGGCGTGCCACCCTATCGACCACCAAGTCAGCCGGGAGTGAATAGAGTGTCCGCATGAGTGCGCACTTCGACGTTGTAGTCCTCGGAGCCGGCCCCGGCGGATATGTCGCCGCTATCCGCGCGGCCCAGCTCGGTCTCAAGACAGCGGTGGTCGAGAAGCGATATTGGGGCGGCGTGTGCCTCAATGTCGGCTGCATCCCCACCAAGTCGCTGCTTCGCAATGCGGAGCTCGCCCATATCGTCACCAAGCAGGCCAAGCTGTTCGGCATCAACGGCGATATCTCCGTGGACTACGGGGTGGCGCACAAGCGGTCCCGTGGTGTCGCTGATCGCATGGTCAAGGGCATCCACTTCCTCATGAAGAAGAACAAGATCACCGAGTTCGACGGCTGGGGCGAGTTCGTCGACGCGAAGACCATCAAGGTCTCCGGCGGCAAGGACGACGAGACCCTGACCGCCGACAACGTCATCATCGCGGCCGGCTCGGTGACCCGGATGCTGCCGGGTGTCGAGGTCAGCCAGAACGTGCAGACCTATGAGGAGCTGATCCTCGACAACGAGCTGCCCGGCTCGATCGTCATCGCCGGCTCGGGCGCTATCGGCATCGAGTTCGCCTATGTCCTCAACTCCTATGGCGTCGACGTGACCGTGGTCGAGTTCCTCGATCGCATCGTCCCCACCGAGGATCCCGAGGTGTCGGCGGAACTGGGGAAGGCCTACAAGAAGCTGGGCGTAAAGGTCATGACCTCCACCCGCGTGGAGTCGGTCGAGGACACCGGCTCGGGCGTACGCGTCACGGTCACCTCCGAGAAGGGTGGCGAGCAGGTCATCGAGGCTGATCGACTCCTGTCGGCCATCGGCTTCGCGCCCCGCACCGAGGGCTATGGGCTGGAGAACACCGGCGTCGAACTCACCGATCGGGGCGCAATCGCCATCGACGACTACATGCGCACCAACGTCGACGGCGTCTACGCGATCGGTGACGTCACCGGCAAGCTGATGCTCGCGCATACGGCCGAGGCGCAGGGTGTCGTGGCGGCCGAGACCATCGGCGGAGCCGAGACGATGCCGATCAACTACGACATGATCCCGCGCGCCACCTATTGCCAGCCCCAGATCGCCTCGTTCGGTTATACGGAGCAGCAGGCCAAGGACAAGGGCTACGAGGTCAAGGTCGGCAAGTTCCCGTTCACGGCCAACGGCAAGGCCCACGGCCTCGGCGATGCCGTCGGGTTCGTGAAAGTGGTCGCCGATGCCGAGCACCACGAGATCCTGGGCGCGTCGATGGTCGGCCCGGACGTGACCGAGCTCCTGCCCGAGCTGGTGCTCGCCCAGATGTGGGACCTGACCGCCGATGAGATCGGCCGCTCGATCCATGCCCACCCGACCCTGTCCGAGGCCATGAAGGAAGCGGTCCACGGCATTTCCGGCCACATGATCAACTTCTGATTTTTCTCGCGTACGCCGGGTCGGCGCCCCCGACCCGGCGTTCGCTTTCTCGGTCCGACATCGTCGCGGTCCGATGTCGTCGGGGTCAGGTGTCGTCGCCGCTGGGGCGTACCTCGGGGACGAGGAACTGGCGATGCGCCAGGTCGCGATAGAGAGCGCTGGTCTCCAGCAGCTCACTGTGCGTACCTACTCCGTCGACAGTCCCGCCGTCCAGCACGACGATCTGATCGGCGGCCCGGACGGTGGACAGCCGGTGGGCCACGACCACGAGGGTGCGCCGGCCTGCCGCCGCGGCAATGGCGTCGGTGATGAGCTGCTCGTTGCGGGAATCGACGCTGGCAGTCGGCTCGTCGAGTAGGAGCACGGGGGCATCGGTGAGGAGTACGCGGGCCAGCGCGAGGCGCTGACGCTCCCCACCGGACAGTTGCAGGCCGTGGTCCCCGAGCACCGAGTCGAGACCGTCGGCCGCCTCGAATCGCTCGTGCAGATTCACCCGGCGCAACACGTCCCGGCACTGCTCGTCGCTCGCCTCGGGGGCCGCCAGCAGGAGGTTGTCGCGGATGGTGCCGGCCAGGATAGGAGCCTGCTGCTCGACGTAGCCAAGGGTGCGGCGCAGGGCGGCCCGGTCGAGGTCGCGGATATCGACTCCGCCCAGCTCGATCCGTCCCGCATCGAGGTCATAGAAGCGCTCGACGAGCGACAACAGTGTGGACTTCCCCGACCCCGACGGGCCGACGATCGCGGTGGTGGTCCCGACGGGTACGCCGAATGAGACCTCCCGGAGCACCGGATGTCCGGGCCGGTAGGCGAAGCTCACCCGGTCGACGTTGAGGGCCGGCACAGCACCTCCCAGCACGGGGACCGCTGTGGCACCGCCGGGCGCCTCGGGATCGATGCCGAGTACGCCCTGGATCCGCTCCATCGCACCCATCGCCTCGCGCACGGACATGATCGCCCCGAAGATCTGGCCCAACGGCATGGCGACCATGAACAGGAAGAGCACGAACGACACCAGGTCGGCGACACTCAACGCGCCGCTCGCGACCCGGGCTCCGCCAATGCCGAGCACCGCGAGGAAGGCGATCTGGAGGGCGAGGCCCGTCACCGGACCCAGCACCGCCTGCACCCGAGCGATCCCGATGCCGTTGCGATAGGCATCGCGGGCCGCCTCGGAGAGTTCGCCCTCGATCCGGCCTTCGGCGTTGGACGCCCGGACGTGCGGATCGCCGACAGGGCACGCTCCAGGTCAGCACCCAGCCTGCCGACCGATTCCTGGGTGGCCATGCTGAGGCGCTGGATGCGTTCGGAGGTGATCAGGACCGCCGCCAGGGCGATGACGGTGACCACCAGGACGATCGCGAGCATCACGCCGTCGAGGAGCGCCATGGCCACGATCGAACCCACCAGCACGACCAAACCACCGACCGCGTCGACCAACCCGCCGTTGAAGGCGGACTGGATCTTGGTCGTGTCGGACCCGAGCCTGGACACCAGGTCGCCGGCCCGATGCTCGTCATAGGTCCGCACGGGAAGCCGCAACAGGCGCCCGATCAACCCCTGGCGGGTGAGCAGGACCGCCGATTCCGCGGTCCGGGCAAGGACATAGAGCTGGGCTGCAGCGAACAGCGCCGAGGCCACCAGCAGGACGGCGAGCCACCCCACGAGACCACCGATCGGTGCCTGCCCGATCGATCCGATGATGCGGTTGACGACCAGGGGCTGGGCCAGGCTCAGACCGGCCGCCCCCACCGACAGCACCAGGGCCAAGGCCAGTGCGCCCCGGTGGCGGGCCAGGAGCGTCCACAGCGCGCGCCCCGGGCGGACCTGATGGACAGTGGCTGTCATCAGCCCAGCGCCCTGGAGATGTCGTCGGCCTTGCCCCGCAGATAGAAGCCGCCGGCGAACGCGATGACCCGCGCTCTGACCATTCGGAGCAATCCGCCGCGGCGCACGGGGAAGTCATAGCGATAGCCGAGCTCGAGCCGGGTCCCGGGCCGCGCTCGAAGCCCTGTCTCGTCGGGCGCCTGCTCGGCGTACGCCCTCACCGCCTCGTCCACCGCGAGCGGGTCAACCCCGAGCCGGTTGAGCACCTCGTCGACGCCGGTAAGAGGGTCGACCCTCAGAGAGGTCCACAGGGCGACACTCGCGCCCTCCGGTGCACCATAGGAGACAGATTTCAGCAGCCGCAGCGCCCTTTCGGAGAACGCCACCTCACCGCGCTCCGACAGTGGCGGGATGGGGGCGTGGGGATCGGCGGACGTCACGTGTACGCCCAGGCCGGAGATTCGCTCGGCATGGATCGCGGCGAACGTACGCCGCACGTCTTCGGGCGTCACGCCGGCCTCCCGGAGAGCACTTGTGACCGGGCCGCCGAGCAGGACGAGGCCGAGGAGGAGGTGTTGGGTGGCCACATCGGGATGGCCCTGGCGGGCCCGTTCATCATCGGCGAGCACGGAGAGCCGCCGCATCCATTCGGCGTTGCGGAGCAGATTCATCGTCGTTCTCTCCTGGGGACGTTGATGGTCGGGTCGATGCGCTTGCTGTATTTCTTGTGCACCGCCTGGCGGGTCACCCCGAGCAATTCGGCAACCTCGGTCCAGGACAGACCGGCGCGCAGGGCCCCCTCGACCTGCCGGAATTCGAGGGTCTCCACGAGCAGCCGCAGCGAGGCCACGGCTTTCAACCCCTCAGTGGGGTGTGACAGGTCAGCGGCAGCGCTGGCGAGTTCTGCGGACTCCATGCTTAGCAATGTACGTTGACAGAGGGTCGCTATCAACCAAAGTTGCCAAACGCGATTACCACCCCCGCCCGGCGGACTCGGCGTACCCTGCGCCACAGTGGAACCCCACGGAGAAGGAACCCCGACGAAAGGAATCGCCATGGCCACCGCACTCGAGCTGCGCCGCCCACGGGACGACCGGATGATCGGGGGAGTGTGCGCCGCGCTCGGCCGGCGCTTCGGCATCGATTCACGCTGGGTCCGCGTCGCCTTCGTGGCCAGCCTGCTACTGCCCGGGCCGCAGGTGCTGATCTACCTCGTCGCCTGGATGGCGATTCCAAGCGAATAGTGACCCCTGATTCCGCATTTGCGTCTGGTATGTTCCTTGCGTGACGCAAATACGGATATCAATGGCAGCGAGCCTGCTGGGTGTCAGCGACGACACCCTGCGCCGCTGGGTCGACCAGGGACGACTCGAGGCCTCGACGGATGAGTCCGGTCGGCAAGCCGTGGACGGGGTCCGGCTGGCCGCGCTGGCCCAGGAGATCGCGGCTGATCACCCGGTCGATCAGCTCGATGACAGCGCGAGCGTGCGCTCGTCCCGCAATCACCTCACCGGTCTGGTCACCGGCGTGAAATCAGATCCGGTGATGAGCCAGGTCGAACTGCAGTGCGGGCGCTATCGGATCGTGTCGCTCATCTCCACCGAAGCGGTGGAGGAACTCGCCATCGAGGTCGGCTCCGTCGCCACCGCGGTCATCAAGGCCACGAATGTCTCCGTGGAGAGGAACCGCTCATGACCCGGGTGGTCCTGGCCCTCGTTGCCCTCGCTCTTGCCCTGACCGCCTGTGGCCAGTCGGGCCCGGCGAGCCCGGGCGTGAGCCCACGGTCGGAAACCTCGCCCACCTCATCGGGCCCGACCATCGTCTTTGCTGCGGCCTCGCTCAACAAGGCGTTCCCGGAAGCGGCCGGCGACCACGAGGTCTCCTTCTCCTTCGACGGCTCATCCGGGCTGGTCGACCAGCTCGTCGGTGGAGCGCCGGCCGATGTCTTCGCCTCCGCCGACAAGCGCAACATGGACAAGGCGGTCACCGCTGGCGTGATCGACGGTGACGCCATGATGTTCGCGACGAACTATCTGGTTCTGGTCGTGCCCGCCGGCAATCCCGCGGGGGTGACCGGCTTCGACGCGTCGCTCGACAAGGCGAAGCTGGTCGTGTGCGCACCCGAGGTGCCGTGTGGTGGTGCGACCCAGCGCGTCGCCGACAAGGCAGGGCTGGCGCTCAAACCCGTGTCGGAGGAATCCAGCGTCACCGACGTGCTCGGCAAGGTCACCTCCGGCGAGGCGGACGCCGGCATCGTCTATGCCACCGACGCTGCCCAGGCCGCCGACAGAGTCGAGGTTCTCGACATCGCGGGCGCCAAGGACGATCCGAACACCTATTGGATCGCGAAGGTCAAGAACGCGCCCGACTCCGCCGGCGCCGACGCCTTCATCGACAGGATCCTCAGTGCGTCCGGCCAGGACTCCCTCTCCACGTTCGGGTTCGGCCCGCCGCAGTGATCCGGGCCCGATCTGTGACGTCTGTTCCCAGATGGACCTGGCTTCCGCTGGGTCTCACCCTCGCGCTGCTGGGCGTACCCCTCGTGGGACTCCTGGTCCGCGCCAACTGGGCCGAGCTGCCGACACTGCTCGCGTCGGACCGGGCGCGGGATGCGCTGACACTCAGCCTGGCCACCTGCGCGGTGTCGACGTTGTTCGTGCTCGTGCTGGGCGTACCCACCGCCCTCGTCCTGGCCAGGTCCACCGGTCGGTGGGCCCACGCCGCCCGGACCCTCGTCACCGTGCCCATGGTCCTGCCACCCGTCGTGGCGGGCCTGGCCCTGTTGACCACGTTCGGGCGGCGCGGACTGATCGGGTCCCACCTGTCGGTTCTCGGCATCGAGATCGGTTTCACGACCGTGGCCGTCGTCGTGGCCCAGACGTTCGTGGCGCTGCCCTTCCTGGTGATCTCCCTGGAGGGGGCGCTGCGCACGAGCGGAGCGGACTTCGAGCGCGCGGCCGGTTTCCTGGGCGCGGGTCCGACCCGCGCCTTCGTCACCGTCACGGTTCCCATGGCCGCGCCCGCGCTGGCTTCGGGGGCGGCGCTGTCGTTCGCACGGGCACTGGGGGAGTTCGGCGCTACGCTGACGTTCGCCGGCTCACTGCAGGGCGTCACCCGAACCCTGCCGCTCGAGATCTATCTGCTGCGGGAGTCCGATTCTGAGTTGGCCCTCGCCCTCGCGGTCGTGCTGCTCGCGGTGGCCGGGATCGTGGTGGGCCTGGCGACGCGCCTGCATGCCTGGGGTACGCATGGGTGACGCTGCCAGGATCGACGCGGTCGTCGAACGGCGTGGGGTCAGCCTGGAGCTGGGCCTCCGCAGCGGCGCCACGACCGCTCTGATCGGACCCAACGGAGCGGGCAAGTCCACCTGCGTCCAGCTGATCGGCGGCGCCCTCCGGCCCGACTCCGGGCACGTCAGCATCGGCGACCGGATTGTCGCGGGCCCGCGTACGCTCGTCCCGGCCCACCAGCGCCGTATCGGCTATCTCGACCAGCGCCCGCTGCTGTTTCCCCACCTGTCGGTTCTCGACAATGTGGCCTACGGCCCGCGCTCCCGGGGCATCCCGCGGGCCACCGCACTGGAGCGAGCCCGAGCCGAGCTGGCGGCCGTCGGCATGGACCAGCTCGCCGAACGACGGCCTCGAGCTCTGTCCGGCGGGCAGTCCCAACGCGTCGCGATCGCCCGCGCCCTCGCGATCGATCCCGAGATCGTTCTGCTCGACGAACCGTTCGCGGCCCTGGATGCGGCCAGCACCCCCGAGCTGCGGCGCCTCCTGCGGGAGCGACTGGCGGAGGTGACCACGCTCCTGGTCACCCATGACCTGCTCGACGTGCTGGCCCTCGCCGACGAGCTGGTGGCCCTGGAGGCCGGGCGCGTCGTCGCGCAGGGGAGTGTCGACGACGTCCTGACCGCCCCGGCCACCGCTTTCGTGGCCGACTTCGTGGGTGTCAACCTGCTCCACGGGGTGGCCGTCGACGCCTCCGCCCTGCAGCTGGACGACGGCCCCGTGCTCATGGGTGTGGGCGAACTCCCACCGGGTGAGCCCGCGCGCGCCACCATCGCGCCGGATGCCGTCAGCCTGCACCGGGCGGCCCCCGGGGGCAGTCCCCGCAACGCCCTCGAGGGCGTGGTCGTCGCGCTCGACTCCCGTGGCCCGGTCGTCGGCGTGGGCGTACGCCTCGGCAGTCAGGTCCTGCGCGCCGACCTGACGGCCGCCTCCGTCGCCGAGCTGGGCCTGGTCCCGGGCGAGCGGGTCGTCATGGTGGTCAAGGCCACCCAGGTGCACCTTCATCCCGCCGACGGCAGTGGGCTGGCCCGGTGAGGACCCCCGACGCATAGTGGAGGGGTACGCCCACGCCACGACCGTTCGCCTGCTGGTGAGGAGCACCCCTATGTCGGTGGAACGTTGTGTAATGGACGGGTCCGTTCGACGATAGGAGTCCGGTGACCAGCGCCGACCAGGCCAAGACCGACGGGGAACAGCCCGGAATGCCGGAGACCCCGGATCGCACCTCCGGCGTGATCGGCGCGCCACTCATGATCGTCTGGACCGCCATCGGGCTCGCGGTGGTCGCCGTGCTGATGGGCGCGCGCTATCAGAGTCTCCTGCCGCCCCTGCGCGGGCGGGAGGGTGCCGACGGGCTCACCAACCACCTCACGGCAGTCGTCGATCTCGGCGCCCAGCTGTCCATGCTCGCGTCGTTCGCGCTGTTGCTCGCGGCCACGTTCTATTCGACAGGCCTCCGACGCCATCACGAGCTGGGGGAGCGCGGTCGCCGGTTCGTCCGCGCGGCCGGGTCGACCGCCGCCCTCTGGTTCAGCTTCAGCCTCCTGATGATTCCGCTCACCGCCGGTGAGAACAACGGGGTATCACTGCTGACCGTGGCCCAGTCCTTGTCCCCGTTCATCGCGGCGACCCAGCCGGCCCAGGCCTGGTTCGCCCCTGCGGTCATCGCCCTCATCATCACGCTGACCGCCCGCCGGATCCGCCGCGTCGGCGCGGTCGTGCTGGCGCTGCTCCTCGGCCTCGCGTGGCAACTCGCACCTGTGGTGACCGGCAACGTCTCCGTCGGCGCAGACCACGACTTCGGCACCGACGCCGCCATCTGGGCCAGCCTCGCTGCCTGCGTGGCGGTGGCCAGCGCGGCCGCGGCCCTGATCACGGTCGAATCCGACCAGGACACCGTGCGTGGCCGCCGGGTCCTGTGGACCCTCGCCGTCGCCGCCACCGTCGTGGTGGCCGGGCGGATCGTGGTGGGGTGGTATGAACTGGCGGGCACCTCCCCACTCGCGACCGGCTACGGCCTGTTCACCCTCGGCATCATCGTCCTCTGGGCGCTGATCGCGCTCCGGGCCTGGTTCGGGCTCCGCCGGGGCGTACGCTCGCGGGTCTCGCTCGGCGTGGACGTCGCGCTAGGCGTGTTGGCCGTGGGGCTGCAGACCGCGACCGCCCATATGGCGCCCCCGCGCTTCCTCGTGCCCCAGCCGTCCGCCCAGATCAACTTCCTCGGCTATGAGATCAACGAGGCGCCCGCTATGGCGGCGCTGATCCTGCCCGGGCGACCCAACCTGTTGCTCGTGACCATGTCCGTGGCGGCCCTCATCCTCTATGTGGCCGCCCACATCATCCTGGCCCGCCGCAAGATCGACTGGCCGATCGGGCGGACCATCTCGTGGGTCCTCGGCTGGAGCCTGCTGCTGTGGATCGGCTCCGCGGGCGTGTGGGCCTATTCGGGTGCGGCATTCAGCTATCACATGCTCGTCCACATGACCGTGAACATGATCATCCCGGTCCTCATCGTCCTGGGCGCGCCGATCACCCTGGCCCTGCGCGTGCTGCCGACCCAGCCGGAGAGCGAGCCGATGGGCCTGCGTGACCTCATCAACGGGTTGCTCAACTGGAAGCCGCTCGAATACCTGATGCACCCGGTCGTCATCGGCATCAACTTCATCGGGTCGGCGTACGCGATCTATCTGAGCGGCCTGTTCGAGTTCCTGATGCGCTATCACTGGGGCCACCAGCTGATGACGCTTCACTTCATCATCAGTGGGTTGCTCTTCTTCGGGCTCATCGTCGGCGCGGATCGCAACCCCAAGGAACTACCCCATGTCGCCAAGCTGGGCTTCCTGTTCGCGGCCATGCCGTTCCACGCCTTCTTCGCCGTGATCCTCCTGAGCTCCGAGGGGATCATCGGAGCGAACTTCTACAACGGGCTCGACGTGGCTTGGATGACCGATCTGTACGCCGACCAGCAGATGGGCGGGCAATACACCTGGGCCATCGGTGAGATCCCGATGCTGATGGTGGTCATCGCCCTGGTGTTCCAGTGGTTCGCCCAGGACAGCCGCGAGGCGAAGCGGAAGGATCGCGCCATGGATGAGGGCCTCGACGACTCCTACGAGGCCTACAACGAGATGCTGCGCAAGTTGGCCGAAAGGTCGGATCGATGAGCGCCGAGGTCTCCGACCAGGCCACCGCGACACCCCAGATCGAGCTGGCCGTCGGAGGCATGACCTGTGCGGCCTGTGCCACCCGCATCGAGAAGAAGCTCAACAAGCTCGACGGTGTCACCGCCAGCGTGAACTACGCGACGGAACGCGCGGTCGTGTCCGGCGGGGTGTCCGCCGACGACCTGATCGAGGTCGTCAGGAAAGCGGGCTATTCCGCCATCGAGGCAACAGGTGATGACTCCGAAGTCGGCCGGATCTCCGCCGACCGGGTCAGCTCCCTGCGCCGCCGGCTCGCGGTGGCCGCCATCCTGACGATTCCCCTCGGCAACCTCGCCATCGTGCTGGCCCTCGTGCCCTCGCTGCGCTTCCCGCTGTGGGAATGGCTCTGCGTGGCCCTGGCGGTCCCGGTGGTTTTCTGGTGTGCCTGGCCGTTCCATGTGGCGACCTGGCGCAACCTGCGCAACCGCTCGTTCAGCATGGACACGCTGGTGTCGCTGGGCGTCCTGTCCGCCTTCAGCTGGTCGCTGATCTCGATCATCCTCGGAGCGGAGGACACCGAGGGCTACTGGCTCGGCTATGGCGTGACCCCGGCAGGTGCCGATGCGATCTATTTCGAGGTCGCAGCCGCTGTGACCACGTTCCTGCTGGCGGGCCGCTATTTCGAGGCTCGCGCCAGGCGCAGCGCCCAGGGCGTTCTCGGTGCGCTCAACGCACTGGCGCCCAAGCAGGTCCGCAAGCTCGAGGCCGACGGCACCGAACGCATCGTGCCGATCACGCAGCTGGCCAGGGGCGAGCAGTTTGTGGTCCGGGCCGGCGAGCGCATCGGTGCGGACGGAACGATCACCGACGGCTTCTCGACCATCGACACCTCGATGATGACCGGTGAACCGGTGCCGGCCGAGGTCGGACCCGATGGGGGAGTCCTGGGTGGCACCGTCAACCTGACCGGTCGACTCGTCGTCACCGCGACGCGCGTCGGCGCCCACACCCAGCTCGCCCAGATGGCTGCCCTGGCCGAACAGGCCCAGATCCGCAAGGCGCGCGTCCAGCGACTCGTCGACCAGGTCGTCAGCTGGTTCGTGCCCGTTGTCCTTGTGATCAGCGTGCTGACGCTCGTCGGCTGGCTGCTCACCGACCACGGCGTCCGCCAATCGGCCAGCGCCGCCCTGTCCGTGCTGATCATCGCCTGCCCCTGCGCGCTCGGTCTCGCGACCCCGACCGCGCTCATGGTCGGTGTCGGTCGCGGCGGCCAGCTGGGCATTCTCATCAAGACCCAGGAGGCCCTGGAGTCGAGCGGCAAGGTCGACACGGTTGTCTTCGACAAGACGGGCACGATCACGCCCGGTCAGCTCGTGGTCGAGTCGTTCCGGGTGATCGGTCACGCCGACGAGGCAGAGGTCCGCCGATTGGCGGCCTCGGTCGAAGCCCAGTCGGAGCATCCACTGGCCAAGGCGATCGCCGCCGATCACGGCGACGACCTGTTGCCCGTGACCGATCTCGAGATCAGCCCCGGACGGGGTGCGGCCGGCACTGTGGCCGGGCAGCGGATCGTTGTCGGCAACGAACGGGCGCTCGGAGAGGGCGTCGACCTGAGCAGCGCCATCCCGGTCCTCGAAGCGGCGCGCGACAGGGGAGCGACCCCGGTTCTGGTGACAATCGACGACCGGGTGGCCGGCGTGTTCGTGCTCACCGACTCGGTCCGACCCTCTGCTCCCGGGGCTGTTGGCCGGCTCCGCGCTCAGGGGCTCAAGGTCGTCCTGCTCACCGGCGATCACGAGCGGGCGGCCGCTGCCGTGGCGCATCAGGCCGGCATCGATACCTGGATCGCCGAGGTTCTGCCGGCGGACAAGGCCGGTGAGATCGCCCGGCTGCAGGCCGAGGGCCATCAGGTCGCCATGGTCGGTGACGGGATCAACGACGCGGCCGCGCTGGCAACCGCCGATCTGGGCCTCGCGATGGTCAGCGGGACCGATGTCGCAATGAAGTCGGCCGACATCATCTGTGTCCGCGAGAATCTCGGCGTCGTGCCCGACGCGATCAGCCTGTCGAGGGCCACCCTGCGCACGATTCGCGGCAACCTCGTCTGGGCCTTCGGCTACAACGCTGCGGCCATCCCGTTGGCGGCCGCAGGGCTGCTCAACCCCCTGATCGCCGGCTTCGCCATGTCGCTCTCCTCCCTGTTCGTGGTCGGCAACAGCCTCCGGCTGAGGTCGAAGAAGCTCAGGTGAGCGGCGAGGAGGCGATCCTCGTCGTCGCCGCTGCGGTCGTCGAGAACGGCCTGGTCCTCGCCACCCGTCGGGTGAGCCCGCCGGGCAAGTGGGAGTTCCCGGGCGGCAAGGCCGAGCCGGGGGAGGAGCCCGTGGCAGCGCTTCATCGCGAACTGGCCGAGGAGTTGGGCCTCGCGCTCGAGGTCGGTGCCGAGATTCCCGGCCCCGAGGCTGGCTTCTGGCCGATCAACGACCGCCTGCGCATGCGGATCTGGTACGCCCGGGGTCTCGGCGTACCCGAACCGAAGGGCGATCACGACGCCCTGTGCTGGGCCCGACCCGAGGACCTGGCCGAGCTGGACTGGCTGCCCGCCGATATTCCCATTGCCCGGCGCATCGCCGTCGATCTGGCGCAGGATTGGCCCATGACACGCGTACGCACCCACGGGATCGTGACAGGCCGGGTGCAGGGCGTGTCCTTCCGCTATTCCATGCGACAGGAAGCCGAGCTGCTGGGGGTCGGCGGCTTCGTCCGCAACCTGCCCAACGGCGATGTGGAGTTCGAGGCGGAGGGGAGTCCGCAGGCGGTGGCCGAGCTCCTGGCGTGGGCGCAGGAGGGGCCGGCGTACGCCCGTGTCATGAAGGTCACCACCCGCAAGCTGGCCCCAAAGGGGGACATCCACTTCTCCGTCACGACCTGACAAGCAAAACGGCCGGAGCCCAAGAGGCTCCGGCCGTTTCTGTCGCAGAAGATCAGGCGACCATCGACTCGCCGCTCGGGGACTTCGAGTGACGGAAGCCGAGGAACGAGAGCACGAGGAGCACCACGCCGCCTACGAAGGCAGCAACCGCAGCGATCGCAGCGATCTTGCCCATGGTGGCGAAGGCGTAGGCGTTCAGGAGCAGGCCACGCAGGGTGTTGCCCATGAACAGGCTCTCGCGGAGCGCTGCCATCTTCTGGCCCTCTTCAGAAGCCTTCTGCTCGGGGCTGAGCTGCATGAACTCGCCGGAGACCTCCTCGTAGGTCTTGCCGTTCGAGGAGGCGTTCATGTGGGCAAGGATGTAGTTGTCGGCAAAGGCCTTGGCCTGGTCACCGGTCGACATCTGCTGACCGATGTAGGGGCGCAGGGCCTCCTGGTCCTTGGGGTCCTTCAGGCCGGCGATGCCCTTCTCGCCAGGCATGTCGATCCGCTGGGACACGAGCTGGTTGGTCACCTGCTCGTTGACGAACGCGCTCGCCCAGGTCAGCAGACCACCGGCGACGAACATGACGGCGGCCAGGGCCAGCCCCACGTAAGAAATGAGCTTGTCGAGTGCACTACGGCGCATCTCTGATCTCCTCGGAAAAGAAGTTGGTGTTGCAAACAGGATGATTGAAGCACGAACTACTACCCGGAGTAGTAATCGAAAGCCGCCAAACGGGGCGAATGTGACGCAAATCATCCCAAAGGGGCTCACGGACGGCCCGAACTGTGTTTGAATGCCCTCCGAACACAGGGCAGGTAAACGCCACCAGCTACCGCTCCTCTGACACACTGGGCGCCATGACGGCTCCGAACACTCGCTGGTGGGAACTGAAGGTGCCGCCCGTCGCGCTATTCGCCATCGCGGGCATCGCGCAGCGCCTGTTGACCCGACGCCGACCCCTGACTCCCGGACGCCTGATGGGCACCGGCGCCACGGCTCTCGCCGCAGGAGGACTCGGAGGAGCGGCAGTCCTCGGATTCGGCCGCTCCGGAACCACCGTGAATCCCCACACCCCGGAACGAACCGTCACGCTCGTGACCGAGGGGGCGCACGCCCTCAGCCGCAATCCCATGTACGTCGCGCTCGCCGGCGGGCTCCTCACCCATGCCGTCTGGCTCGGGTCCATGCGGGCGCTCATCCCCGCGGCCGGCTTCATGGCTGTGGTGGACGCGCTCCAGATCCGGCCCGAGGAAAGGCTGCTCACCGAGCGGTTCGGCGAGGCGTACGCCGACTATCGGCGACGGGTCCCGCGCTGGCTGGGACCGCTCCGTAGCTGACCGCAGGCCCACTCGTCAGCGGTGTCGACATATCTGCGACCATGGAGGTTCTTCGACCCCGGGGGATTCCATGGCAACGAATGCGCGACGCCCATCGGCGCGAGAGCTGGGCAACAAAGCACAACAGGCTGGCGACCGGGCCGAGCGGGCCGGCTCGGACATCCAGGATTCACGCGCCTTCCGAATTCTGGTCACGGTCGGGCTGGCGTGTTATGGCGTCATCCACCTGCTGCTCGGCTGGCTCGCCATTCAGCTCGCGCTCGGCCGGGGAGGAGAGGCCTCGACGGGCGGCGCCATGAAGGATCTGGCGTCGAAGCCTCTCGGCGAGGTGCTGATGGTCATCATCGCGATCGGCCTGTTCACCCTGGCCGTGTGGCAGCTCATTGAGGCCCTGTTCGGCTATCGGCGGCTCAAGACCACCACCAAGGCTCGCCGGAAGATCTCCTCCGGCGCGAAGGTGATCATGTATTCGGCCCTGGGCTTCAGCGCGGCCGCTCTGGCCGCGGGCAGCGACTCCGGCGACTCGAACGAGAGCGCCCGCAGCACGACGGCCCAGCTGATGTCAGCGCCGTTCGGCCAAATCCTGGTCGCCCTGGTCGGCATCGCCATCATCGCCGTCGGCATTTCCCAGGTCGTCAAGGGCGTACGCCGCAAGTTCGTGGAACGCGATCTCGAGTCCGGCGCCCCCGAGTGGGGCAAGAAACTCGGCACTGTCGGCTGGATCGCCAAGGGCCTGTCGATCGCCCTGGTCGGCGCGCTGTTCGCGTGGGCAGCCATTTCCCATGACCCCGACAAAGCCGGGGGAGTCGACGGAGCACTGAAGACCCTCCTCGAGCAGCCGTTCGGAGTCTTCCTGCTGATAGCGATGGGTCTCGGGTTCGCCGCCTTCGGCATCTATTGCTTCGTCTGGTCGCGCCACGTCAATCACGAGGAAATCTGAACCCTCCGGGGGTGTATCATCTGATACATGATTGTCGAGCGCGCGACCACGACCGGGTCGCCGGAACAGCTCTGGTCTTTGGTCGGGGCTCCCGAGCGCTGGGGTGAGCTGCTCCCCACCTTCGATTCGGTACGCCGGGTCGGCGGCCCCGCGGTCACTGATGTCGGGTCCCGTTTCGAGGTCCGCCAGCCGGGGCTCGCCCGGGCCATCTATGAGGTGACCGCCTGGGAGCCAGGACGCGGATTCACCTGGGAATCACGACTGCCGGGCATTTGGACCACCGCCGAGCACCGGGTCAGCGGTGTCGATGGTCGCACGCAGCTGGAGCTGCGCCTGCACTGGTCGGGGCCGCTGGCATGGCTGATTCGCCGCTCCCTGGCCGGGCGGGCGAGCGAGATGATGCGCAACGAAGCCGAGACCCTGTGCGAGTTGGCCAGGCGCGCATGACCCCGGGACCGCGGGAGCAGTTGCTCGACAAGGCGATCACGCACTTCGCTCGGGAGGGCGTACGCGACACCAGCCTGCGCGGCCTCGCGCCCCACCTCGGGACCAGCCAGCGGATGCTGAGCTATCACTTCGGCTCGCGGGAGGGACTGCTGACGGCGGTCATCGACAAGGTGGTCGCGGACACCACCTCGGCGCTCCGGACACTCTTCGACGAGCATGCGGACCCCTTCGAGGCGGGCCGGGAGAATTGGCGGCGGGCTGCAGATGGCGCCCGGCTGTTCGGCGCGCTTTTCTTCGAACTGTCCAGTCATGCCATGTATGGCAAGGACTATGCCCGTGACCTCGGCCAGACCGTGGTGACGCGCACCGAAGAGGCGTTCGCCGAGGCGTACCGGTCGAGAACCGACGAGGCGACGGCACGCGTCCTGGCGCGCCTGACTCTCGCCGTCGGGAACGGACTGCTCTTCTCGACCCTGATCGACGCGGACCGCGCAGCATCCGACGCCGCGGTCGAGGAGTTCATCACGCTGGTCCGCGCGCGGGTGGAGTCGAGCGCGAGGCAGTGAACCTCAGCGCAGATGGGGAGAGGTGGCACTCGTCTTGAGTTGCTCGGCCTCCCGCCGGTCGAGGCGGCTCTCGGCCGCGCACATCGCGCACTGCATCGTCCATTGCCGCCCCACGGTGAACAGCGGAATGAAGAACAGCGTGAACTTGTTCGTGATCTCCTCCAGCCGGTGAGCGGCCGGATTCCCGCAATAGCGGCAGACGACGGTCACGACACCGAGAATCTCGCGGTATCCCTTGGTGCCGAAAATGAGGAGCATGCGTCGAGCGTACGCGAAACAGTGGTCGGGATCAGAGGTCGGGGTCACCGACAGAACGATGGTTTTCATTGGTATGCCGCGCCTTCCGGTCACCGAGCCGGGTCAATCCCCGCACGGTCCGGGACGCCCTGTCGCGGACGTCGAGCCCGGCCCGCGGCGGTTGCTTGCCGCGCGGAAGGAGCCGGCCCGCCAGCCCGAGAGCCCCGATGGTGAGGCCAAGCGCGAGGCCGAAGACCCGGCGCGCCAGCCAGGGCAGGGGAGTGGGACCCACCACCGATCTGCCCGCCAGGACGGCCCGCACGATTCGCCGGGCGGCGGTCGTGCCGTCGAGCGAGGCGAGGGGGAGAGAGGCGGCGGGTGCAAACCACGCGTACTCGGCCTCGGGGCGACCCGAGAATTGCGCATGGAGATGCGACCCCGTGCGCATCGGTGGTGGGCAGATCGCCGTGCAGGTCACGCCGGTGCCGGACAGTTCGGCCTGCAGGCCGTACGCCAGTCCGGCGGCCCCGAACTTCGCCATCGAATAGGGGATCAGGTGGGGAACACTGATGACGCCACCGATCGACGACATGATCCCGATCCGACCGCGGCCGGCCGCGCGCATGCGCGGGACAATCGCCCACGCGAGATAGGCCGCACCCTTGGTCATCGTGTCGACGCACTCGTCGGTCATGGCCGGCTCCACGGCATCCCAGGGACCGACCTGAATGATCCCCGCAACATGGAGTGCGACGTCGGGGGCCGTGCCGTCCGGGTAGGTCGCCGCCACCCAGGCCTCGACGGCGTGGGCATCACGGACATCGACCACCCGTGCCGTGACCGTGCCGCCTCGCCGACGCAGGTCGACTGCTGCTCGCTCGAGTTCCTCGGCGTCCCGCGCACAGATATGGACGGCGTACCCGAGACCCAGAAACTCCCGGGCCATCAACAATCCGAGACCGCGCGAACCTCCGGCGATCAGGACGCTTTGATTTGTCGACATGGTGAAACGCTAGGTCAGGTGCTTTCGTGCATGCTCACCCTTCGGGGTGTGGCGGGGGAGACCGCCCGGCCGCAGACTGACGTTCCCGACTATCCGCGAGGGGGAGCCATGAAGCAGAAGACGACCGACAGCCCACTCAGCCGCCTGGTGCTCCGGCTCGAGCAGTCGGAGGGCCTGGATGCGGGCGTACGCGCCACCCGGCCCCTGGTCGACGCTGCGACCGGTGACCCGAGGGTCCGGGACGCGCTGCAGGGACGATGGCTCGGCCATGCGCTGCACCCCTTGGTCGTCATGGCCCCCTTGGGGACATGGTTGAGCGCGACGCTCCTGGATCTCTCCGGGGTCGACCGGACCGGGAGGGCGGCTCGCTTCCTGACGGGCGTCGGCGTACTCTCCGCCGGCTCGGCCGCCGCAACCGGCTGGGCGGAACTGGCCCACACCGGCCCGGCCGAGCGCCGCGTCGGCGTGGCGCACGCCATGACCAACGGTGGCGCGGTGATCCTCCAGGCGTGCTCGTGGTTCGCGCGCCGCAGGAATCGGCATGGCCTCGGTCGGGCTTGTTCGCTCGCCGGCTTGACGCTCGCCGGCGCCGCCGGGTTCCTGGGTGGACACCTGTCCGTGGCACGCGGCGTCGGAACCCGCGATCGCGCCTTTGCCCCACCTCTGGGGAGCCGCCGACCCAAGGGCTGAGGTCAGTCCTCGAGGAAGCCCCACCGGCGGAAGCCGCCCTCGGTGTTGAGCACCTGACCCGCGATCCACCGTCCCTCATCGGACGCCAGGAACGCCACCAGTCGCGCGACATCCTCCGGCTCGCCGAACCGGTGCAGGGGGAAGCGTCGTTTGAGCGAGGCCAGTTGCTCAGGCGGATAGAGCCCGGCGTCCTCGCCGAGATAGCCCGTGTCGACGGGGCCCGGATTGATGACGTTGAGCAGGATGCCCTGATCGATCAGATCGTCGGACACCGAGGCGGCAACACCGGCCAGGGCTGCCCTGCTGGCGGCGTACGCAATCTCGTCCCGCATCGGCCCGAGGCCCTGACCGGAGGTGAACCACACGACGCGCCCGCCATCGCGACCATCGTGTTGCGCGGCGAACAGTTTCGTCAGCAGGATGGTCGACCGCGTGTTCACCGCATAGTGGCTGTCGATCATCGTCGCGGTCATCTCCCCGAGGGGGCCGTCCTCGCCCGATTGGGCGTGGACGGCCAGGAGGATGTCGACATGACCGTACGCCCCAGCGGCCGCGTCCAGGACCCGCTGGGGGGCCTCGGGGTCGGCGAGGTCTGCGCCGAAGTGTTCAATCCGGCGGGCCGGATCGACCTCGCGCAGTCCCGCCAGCACCAGCTCGAGGTCGTCGGCTCCCCAGGGTTGGCGTTCGTCATGGGGCTGGTGATGGGTGACGAAGACATCGGCGCCCATGGCCAGCAGACGAGCGGCACAGGCGTACGCGATGCCCTGCCGCCGGGAAACGCCCGTGACGAGCGCCACCCGGCCGAGAAGCGGCAGGGTCACGCGGGCTTCACCTGGACGACCAGTTCGAGCTCCACGATGAAGCCCTTGGGCAGATGGCCGGCGCCGATAGCGGACCGCGCGTGCGAACCGATCTCCGAGCCGAACGCGTCGACGAGCAGGTCGGAGGCGCCGTTGAGCACACTCGGCGTGTCCTTGAAGTCGGGAGTGGCATTGATATAACCGTTGAGCTTGACGATCTTCGCCACCCGGTCGAGTGACCCGAGGCCCTGCCTGACCTGGGCGAGGACGTTCAACACGCTGGCGCGCGCGGCGGCGTATCCCTCCTCGATCGTCGCCGATTCGCCAATCCGCCCGACGTGCCCGTCCGCGCCCTGTCCGGAGGTGAACAGCAGGTCACCGACCTGCACATAGCCGCGATAGTTGCCCGCCGCGGGCCGCAGGGCCGGCAGGGGATAGCCCAGTTCTTCCAGTCGAGCCTCAACGCTCATGTGTGACCTCCTTGTCCAGCGTCCACCCTAGGGGGCATACCCAATGAGCGAGGGATCAAACCCGGACAAACCGGGCTCATGAGACGCCCGAACGCCTGCGGCGATCGAGCAGCGAACCCGGCGATGCCTACCATGCGGCCATGACGCCCCGCCCCCGCAAGCGCACCTGGCTACGCAGGGAGGGCCCGCGAGCGTGGGCACCTCGATACTGTCAGAGACCCGTGGCAGGGTGACGGGCATGTCGACGCAGCCTTCGGATGTTCTTGATCTCCTCGACTCACTCGTGCGGATCGAGTCGGTGAATCCCCTTCTGGACCCGTCAGGATCGGGCGAGTCCGAGATTGCCTCGTTCGTCGCGGAGTGGGGGCGGCGGCACGGTCTTTCGGCGGAGTTGGTGGAGGGTACGCCCGGCCGCCCAAGCGTTCTGTTGCGTGGTGGGCGGAATGTCGGGGGTCGTCGGCTTGTGTTGTGCGGTCATCTCGACACCGTGGGGATAGGCGGCAACGCCGACGGGATCACGCCGCGCGTCGAGGGTGATCGGATGTACGCCCGTGGGGCCTATGACATGAAGGCCGGGCTGGCGGCCTGCCTCATCGCGGCGCGGGATGCGGTCGCGGCGGGCATCGACGGTGAGGTGATCGTCGCGGCGGCCGCGGACGAGGAGGCGTCGAGCATCGGGATCGAGGACCTTCTCGGACGGCTGGACACCGCGCGGATCGACGGCGCGGTGGTTTCCGAACCAACCGAACGCCAGATCGGGATCGCCCATCGCGGGTTCGCCTGGACCGAGGTGACCGTGACCGGTGTGGCTGCCCACGGTTCTCGGCCGCATCTCGGTGCTGACGCCATCATGGCGGCGGGGCACGTGATCGTGGCGTTCGATGAGTTCGACCGGGAGCTCCGCACGAAACCCCACCGGTTTCTCGGCCCCGGCAACCTGCACGGCTCACTGATCGAGGGTGGGTCCGAGGGGTCCACGATCCCGGACCGGTGCGTGTTCTCGGTGGAGCGGCGGACGCTCCCGGGTGAAACTCTCGAGCAGATTGAAGCCGACGTGGCTGGCGTACTCGAGCGGGCCCGGCCCAGCGACGAACGCATCACGGTCACCAGTCGCACCGTGGCCTTCCGCGAAGGGATGGAAACCCCGGAGGACGCATTGATCGTGCAGAAGATGCTCGCAGCGGCAGGGGAGGGGAGTGAGCTGGTTCCGCTGTCCTACTGGGCTGATTCGGCGCTGTTGTCGACGGCCGGGATTCCGACCGTGCTCTTTGGGCCCGAAGGCGAGGGTGCGCACGCCGATGTCGAATGGGTCAGCCTGTCCGGAACGGTCACGGCCGCGGAGGTCCTGACTCGCCTGACGATGGATTTCTGCGGCTGACGCGAGGCATTCGTTGGCGCTTGTCAACGTCGTAGCTGAATCTGTGGAAGGAGTCTTTGGCTATCCACAGAAGGCCCCGAGCTGACTCGCTTCGGCCGTCCCTGCGCATGGTCCGAGCATGACTCGCAAACGCCTCCCTGTTTTCGACCAACGCGACGATCGCGACGAGTTGCTCGCTGAGATTCTCCGCTGCGGTCGACCTCACCGGGGCCTCACGCTCATCGCCCACTTGCATCTGGAGACCCTTGAAGTGCTCGGTGTACGCCGCGTTCGCACGCCCGAGCCACCGCCCGAGGATGCTGTCGTCAACTATCCGCTTGCGAAGTCCATGAGCCCGATTCTGCGGGACATTGCGACCGACATGGTTCGAGGACGGGACTGGCTGGGGGAGGACAAGGGCTGGCGTCCTCCCAACACCGAACTGATCACCATCGTCTGCAGGGACGGAGATCCGGTGATCACCCACGCCGAGACGCAGTACTTCTGGGGCTGGCGTTATGCCAATCACTGCACGATGGCTTTCGACTCCGACGTGTACGCCATGACGCCCTCCGGTTGGGCCGGCTTGATCGGTGGCACTGGGTCGACGCCGATCCTCGGGCGGGACGACCCTGGACCGGTCGATGACGCTCTCATCTTTCCGCCCCTTCGGGAAGACCTCATGTACCCCGATGACGAATTCTTCTAAAATGGCTATAATTGAAATAAGCAAAATAGCCACAGGGGGATCCGTGGAAGTTGGCGTACGCGAGCTGAGAGATCACCTGAGCCGCCACTTGGCCTCTGTGCGCGAGGGCCACACAATCACCATCACGGACCATGGTCGCCCGATTGCGAGGATCATGCCTGTGGACGCTCCTACCAAACTGGAGGAGTGGATCGCGCAAGGCCTCGTCACCCCCGCCGAGCAGCGCCGAGGCCCCCTCCCGGACCCTGTCGAATCCTCGGAGACTGTCAGCGACTTGGTGGGGGAGCAACGCCGTTGATTGTGTATTTCGACACGTCGGCCATCGTCCCCCTGCTCGTTCAGGAGCCGACCACCGAGACTTGCCGCCGGGCCTGGACCGACGCCGATCGAGTGTTGACCAGCCGAATCGCCTTTGTCGAAGTAGCTGCCGCCTTGGCCATGGCTGAGCGACAGCAACGCCTCGACGCAACCGGCCACGACAAGGCGCTGTCCGACTTCAAGTCGCTGTGGGGGAGCTTCGACGTCGTCGAGATTTCTGCGAGCCTGGCCCGGAGCGCAGCCGGGATGGCTCGAGATCTGGCGCTGCGCGGTTATGACGCAGTCCACTGCGCAGCCGCCGCGGGCCTGGCCACGACGGAAGGGTTTGTTGCGGCGGCCAACGATGCGCGGCTCAACGCAGCCTGGCACGAGCTCGGGGTCGCCATCCTGACGGGCGATCGACTATGACGAGCCGCCAGCCAGGCCAAGCGTCACGTTATGTCACTTCAGTCGGCTCATGATCCTGCCCAAGGTCCCAGATCCGCGGCTCGTGACCATCCGCCGAGGAGGGTCGCTGACCGATGCCGACCATCACCTGTTGGCCCTGTGGGCCGCAGGATGCGCTGAGCATGTCCTGCATCACTTCGAGGCAGTCCGACCCGACGACCCGCGTCCGCGTCATGCGCTCGAGGCGATCCGCGCCTGGACGCGTGGCGAGCTCCGGATGATGCAGACCCGAGCGGCAGGCGGCCACGCAATGGCAGCCGCCAGGGACCTGACAGGGGCTGCGCGTCATGCTGCGTACGCGGCCGGCCAAGCCGCGGTCGTAGCGCACGTTGCCGCACACGACCTGGGCGCTGCGGCGTACGCGATCAAAGCGGCGCGAGCCGCAGCATCGCCGACAGAAGCGATCGCCGCAGGCCGACGCGAATGCGCATGGCAGCGGCAGCAGCTTCCCGATGCGATTCGCGAACTCGTCCTCGATGACCAACAGAAGCGGAACAGCATCTGTTGGGGCGTCTTTGAGAGCTGAGCGCGACCGCACTGGTTCAGCGCTGGTCCGATAAGCGACATTATGTCACTTCAAAGCAGGGCGGCGTCCAGATCGGTTGCGATCGATCCCCGTCCCTCTCCTCCGCACTGCGCGCACGCTCCCCACACCTGGCACGCCGACTCGAATCCGACTTCGTGCCATTGGCACGACGCCCCACGCGACACCGGCGTGGCGCCCGAGACTTCGTGCCATCTGGCACGACCTGGGCCGCTCACGAGCGTGCCGCCTTCTCGACGTGCGCGTGCGCCCACCTTGGCCAATCGCCGGCCGGTGCGATCCTGAATGCATGATTGACAGCAAAGCATCAAATTGGATGATGCTACGATTGCTCCATGCGTACCACTGTCACGCTGGATCCCGACACGGAGTCGCTCGTTCGCCGCCTGATGAAGGAACGCGGGATCTCCTTCAAGCAGGCCCTCAACGACGCCATTCGGGCAGGTGACCCGGGGCGTCCACGACCGGGAGCCGACGGGCCGCACACGGTCGTACGCAACCTCGGCACACCGACCGTCAACCTCGACCGCGCTCTCCAGCTGGCTGCCGAAATGGAGGACGAGGAGATCGTCCGCCGGATGCGTGTCGGCAAGTGAAGGTCGTCGACGCAAACGTTCTGCTGTACGCAGTCAATGCTGATGCCCAGCACCACAAGGCGTCCGTCGACTGGCTGGACCGGTCCCTGTCGGGCGCCGACACCGTGGGCTTCGCATGGCTGGCTCTCACGGCATTCATCCGGATCTCCACCAAGATCAGCCTCTTTCCCAATCCCCTGACCACTCAGGAAGCCGTTGATCAGGTTCGGCAGTGGCTGGCAGCACCCGCAGCTCGCGTGGTGGAACCCTCCCCCGCACACGCCGTGGTTCTGGGACACCTGCTGAATCAAGTCGGCACGGGAGGCAACCTGGTCAGCGACGCACACCTTGCGGCGATCGCGCTGGAGCAACGCGCCACCATCATCTCCTTCGACTCCGATTTTGGCCGATTCGAAGGAGTCGACTGGTCGCCGCCGGCTTAGTCGCGAGCTCTCGCCGAACGGCAGTCATTCGCACGACCGTCAGGAGGCACCGCTCACACGCTCGGTGAGCAGGCTGACCCCCAAGCCACTGAGCTCCTTCAGCGCATCCGGCCGACCTGCGAGGGCAACCATGAGAGCTTCGCCCGGTCCGGTGACTTCAGGGCCCTTTCCGTGAGCCCAGCCGAGATCAGTAGCCACCAGTCTGAGGTTCCGCGCATTTGCCGGCGCCGGGAGCGCCCGGGCGTACGGGAGAAAATTCAACACGGCGACCAATCGATCCTCCGGGACAGTCCGCGGGTGACCGAGCGCCCTGCGAATGTCCTGGTGGTGAATCATGGCGTCGGTCAGTGCGATGGCGCTGCCGAACAGGGTGGTGAACCCACGAGGCACGGCATGAGCCCGAAGCCGAGCGACCAGCTCTCCCCTGCCGAGCCGACCCGCACGTTCGAGCAGTTCTTCGTTGCAGCGCGTCAGTGAAAACGTCGACCGAACCATCAGACCCAGCACGGCTCGCCAGCTGAGTTCGTCGTACGCCGGAACGTGCCCGACCACGTCGCGTACCGTCCACTCCGTGCACAGCGTGGGCCGCTCCCATTCCAGAGCGGAGAGGCCCTCGACATAGTCGGCCAGATCGCGCCGTTCGTCAGCGGCCAAGCCCTTGAGGTCCGTCACGAGGGCTCGATCAGCTTCCCGCTCTTGGCCACCTCGGGGTCGGTGCACGACGACAGGTCGAAGCAGCACGGCCGACGCTTGCCGTCACGGAGCTTGGAGATGCTCACTTCCACGCGACGCTCACGGGTCTCCGGGTTCTTGGTCGCCTTCACCCACCGCACCCATTCCCACCGGGCCATCGGTGTGAGGCTGTCCCAGGTGTCGTCGAGATCCGCGGCATCGTCCAGAGCCGAACCCAGATCACCCGGCACCTCGGGCTCCGGCCAGGCCTTGGTCGGAGTCAACTCCCCCGCCACTGCTACCCCCTCGGACAGCGACAGAGCGTCCTGCAACGCTGCGTCCACAGCGATCCAGTGCCCTTTCCGCCCGTCGGGCTCGAGCACAGTCCGGAACAAGTGCCCATTCAGTTCGGCATCGACGGCCACCTGGCCTCGAGACGGCAACGCAGCGCTGGCGTCTCCCGGCAGCCGGACGATCAAGCGGTCGCCGATCTGTTGGACCTGCGCCTCGAAGGTGATGCTCATGCAGGAAGGTTACGACGATTCACCGTTTCCGTTTGCGGCAAAGGCGCTGCGGGACTTCCACTCAGGGAGCCTCTAACCGGCACCGCCAAAGCCAGCTTCCTACGAGCTGTGGGAGACGACAGTGGGCCCCTCGCCTATGCGAGGGGCCCACTGCTGAATCCAAGCGCTACGGTGCCTAACGGCCGAAACCGACAGAGGATGTGTTTCCGTAGGGACGTCCCTACTCTATCACCGTGGTAACCATCAGCCAAGATAGCGGCGGAAACGCTTGGACGATGGAGGCGGCCGTACGGTGGTTGAGTCGCCCGAGATTGGAGCGCTATCTCGGCCCCTCAAACAACGATCTCGAACTGGCTATGCGCCTGTATCGATGGAATGCCCTGGCTGGCTCAGTTGCCATGATCGAAGTCGGTCAGTTGGAAGTAGCCATGCGCAATTCCTACGTTCGCAGAATTCAGCTGGTGTACCCGGACTGGCTTTCTCCCAGTTCAGCGTTGTGGAGCCGTCGCATCGGCAATAGCGACCGGCAAGATGGCCAGCGCAGGGCGAACGATCAAACGCTAGATCGACTCGAAGAAGCGGAGAGAGGCCTCCGGACCAATGCCACTCCTGACAGGATCATCGCCAACACCTCCCTCGGCCTGTGGTGCAGCCTGACTGATTCCCACCGCGAGCCGACCCTTTGGACGCCGCTCCTCCGCGGCGCATATGCCCCCGGTACGTCCCGTGGGCCCGTGCATCGCATGGCACTCAACATCAACACTTTCCGGAACCGGATCGCCCACCACGAACCCCTGTTCTCACAAACAACGGCCTTCAGTAACAGAGTCCGAGAGGTGCGAATCCTGCATGCCATGTTGGATCCCACATCAGCGGACCTCATGTACACGGACAGACTGGAGAGACTTGTACGAGCCTGCCCAATTCCCGGGCTGGTCCAATGGCCCGAGCCCCTCCGGGCTCCTCCGACGACGCTGCTCACGCGCTGAAGCATCCAAGAGCGGGATTCTCGTACGCCCGCAGCCATCAAACACTGGCCTTCCAGCCCAATTGTCGACATCGTGGACCCATGAAGCCCAAGTCAGCCCTGAAGGCTGCGGCCACAGCGGCAATTGCGACCACGGCCGGCCTGGCTGCGCATGATCTTTTCCAGAAAGAACACGCCCTGCGGCGCAACTTTCCCATCCTCGCGCGGGCTCGCTATGCCCTGGAGCGGATCGGCCCGGAGCTCCGGCAATACATCGTCACGGGCAACGACGAAGAGCGCCCGTTCAGCCGCGACCAGCGACGCTGGGTGTACGCCTCCGCGAAGGCCGAGAACAACTATTTCGCCTTCGGCACCGACAACGACGTCGAGAACACGACCTATCCCGTCGTCAAGCACCGAACCTTCTCGGACGTCGTGCCCAGCGCCTCCCTCGCCATCGATCCCAGCGAAACGCTGCCCAGCGCCAAGATCCTGGGCGGCCCGCGCGGTCGGCGGCAGGCCTTCCGTCCCCGCTCGATCGTCAATGTCTCGGCCATGTCGTTCGGGTCGTTGAGCCCCCAGGCGATCCAGGCCATCAACCGCGGCGCCAAACGGGCCGGCTTCCTCCACAACACCGGCGAGGGTGGCCTGTCCGATCACCACCGCCAGGGCGGAGAACTGATCTTCCAGGTCGGCACCGGCTATTTCGGCTGTCGCGATGCCGACGGCAACTTCGATCTCGACCGACTCGCCGCCGTCGTCGAATCCGGCCCGGTCCGCGCGATCGAGATCAAGCTCAGCCAGGGTGCCAAGCCGGGCCTCGGCGGACACCTCCCCGGAGCCAAAGTCAATGCCGAGATCGCCCGCATCCGCGGTGTCGAGCAGGGCAAGGACGTCATCAGCCCGTCGCGCCACACGGCCTTCCGTTCCGTCGACGAACTCCTCGATTTCGTCGAGCGTGTGGCGGAGCGGACCGGCGTACCCGTCGGAATCAAGTCAGCCGTCGGCGACCTCACCTTCTGGCAGGAACTCGCCGATCTCATGCAGCCCGGCGACCGGGGCGTCGACTTCATCGCCATCGATGGCGGCGAGGGCGGCACGGGCGCCGCTCCCCTGGTCTTCTCCGACAGCGTCTCGTTCCCGTTCCGGGTGGCGTTCACCGAGGTCTATCGGATCTTCGCCGAACGGAACCTGCAGGACCGCGTCACCTGGATCGGCGCGGGCAAGCTCGGGCTCCCCGACAACGCCATCGTCGCCTTCGCGCTGGGCGTCGACATGGTCCACGTGGCCCGCGAGGCCATGCTGGCGATCGGGTGCATCCAGGCGCAGAAGTGCCATACGGACCACTGCCCCACCGGCGTCGCGACCCAGGACAGGTGGCTCGCCCGCGGGTTGGATCCGGCGGACAAATCGGTACGACTGGCCCGCTATGTGCAGACCCTGCGCCGCGATCTGCTCAAGATCTCCGAGGCGGCCGGGGTGGCCCACCCGGGCCTGCTCGGGCCGGATGACGTCGCGTTCATGGAGGGTACGCACCATCACCGGGACCTCGCCGATGTCTATGGCTACCAACCCGGCTGGGGTACGCCCGGCCCGGAGATCGCCGACGAGATCACCCGCATCATGACCACTCCCCCGGACGCGTCCGAGGAGTCCGTCGTGCAGACCGAGCCGCTGGATTCCCAGTCCGAGCCACGAGCGGCCGAGGAGTGATCGGGACGTCGGCCAATCGGGAGACCGTTCGCGAGGGAAGAACTCCCCAAGATCGTGTGTTGGGGCAGACGTGGACATCCCGCTTTCCGTTCTCGATCGCACGCGTACGCGCGCCGGCACGACCGACGCCTCAGCGCTCACCCAGACCATCGACCGCGCTCGCAACGCGGAGGCTGCCGGCTATCACCGCATCTGGGTGGCCGAGCACCACGGCGTCCCGGGCATCGCGTCCGGCGTACCCGCTCTCATGGTTCAGGCGATCGCCCACGCCACGGAGCACATCCGCATCGGCTCGGGTGGCGTCATGTTGCCGAACCACCGGCCGATCGTCGTCGGGCAGCAGTTCGCGATGCTCACCGCGCTGCATGGCTCCCGCATCGACCTCGGCGTGGGCCGATCGCTGGGCTTCACCAAGGCCGTACGCCAGGCCCTCGGCGCCGAAACCGCCCACCCGGAGGACTTCAAGAACGACATCCGCGAGCTCCGCGACTATCTCGAGGGCCATGCCGCCATCACCATCCGGCCCGCCGGCATCGAGCCCCCGCCCCTGTTCGTCCTCGGCACCGGCACCGGCCTGGCGTACGCCGCAGAGCTCGGCCTCCCGGCCGTCGTCGGTGGCCCGGCACTGTGGGCGGAACCCGACACCTTCCAGGCGTATCGCGACAACTTCCGCCCGAGCACCCAGCAGCCCGAGCCCTACCTGATCATCAGTGCCGACCTGCTCATCGCAGACACCGCCGAGGAGGCCCACACCTTGGCCCTCCCCGAGGCCTGGGCGATGGCGGCCTCGCGTACTCACGGGGAGTTCCCGCCCCTCATCGCACCTGAGGACATCCCCGCGAACCCGACACGAAAGCAAACCGAGTTCATCGAGCAACACCTCGCCCGCTCGATCCACGGCACCGAGGACGAGGTGATCACGCGCCTGGCCGCACTGGTCGACCACACCGGTGCCGACGAGGTCATGACGACCGCGTCGACGTTCGACACCGATGCCCTCTATGCCTCCGACACCCGCCTCGCCACCGCCTGGCACCGCGCCTGACCGGCTCCGATACCCGATGCTTGGACCCATGAACAGGAGGCGTGCTGCCACCGTGATCGACCAGACTCCGGCCCCGAAAGGCTCCCGCCGCACGCGCGCGATCACCCTCGGCGCAGCCCTGATGGCTCCCCTGATCATCATCTCCGCGATGCCGCCACTGGGAACGTCGGCCTACCTCCCCGGGCTCCCGGCCGCGACGGAAAGCCTCAACACATCAACCGCGACTGCGCAGCTGACACTGACGCTCTACATCGTCGGACTGGCCGTCGGTCAGTTGGTGATCGGCCCGCTCTCGGACCGCATCGGCCGCCGCCCTCCCCTGCTGCTGTCGATCGTTGCGTTCGTCGCGCTCACCGTCGGAGTGGCCCTCAGCCCGACCATCACGGTGATGCTGATCTTCCGATTCCTCCAGGGCATAGCGGCCAGCGCCGGCATGGTGCTGGGCCGGGCCATCGTGCACGACATCGCCACCGGAGACCGGGCCGCCCGCGCAATGTCCACGATCATGGCGGCCGGTCTCGTCGTGCCGGCGCTCGCTCCCCTGCTCGGCGCAGTCGTGCTCGCCTTTGCCGACTGGCGCATGATCTTCCTGGTCCTCGCCGGGCTCGGCGCGCTCGTGGGCGTGTGGGTCACCTTCGCGATCCCGGAGACCCATCCGCGCCGCCGCGGCGTACCGGACGCCGCCCCTGCAGGTCGCGGCCGCCCGCAGCGGCCGCACCACCCCAGCATGCCGCGGTTCATCTTCGCCACCCTGGTCGTGTCGCTCGCCTTCGCGTCCATGTATGCCTATGTCTCCGCCAGCCCCTTCGTCTTCCAGCAGATCTACGGGTTCACTCCGACGGGGTACGCCCTGACCGGCGCGGGACTGGCCTTCGTCATGGCAACCGTTGGCATCCTGGGCACGCGACTCCTCGGTTATCGCACCCCGCTGGGCGTACTCACTCCTGATCTCGCCGTGATCTCGGGACTCACTGTTCTGGTGATCGGCTCGGCTCTTGTGCTGATCGTCGTGCTGTCGGGCGCACCCGTCGCCTGGCTCATCGCGGCCCTGGCCCTGGCCGTCTCGCCGCTCG
This sequence comes from Propionibacteriaceae bacterium ZF39, assembly GCA_039565995.1. Taxonomy (GTDB): domain Bacteria; phylum Actinomycetota; class Actinomycetes; order Propionibacteriales; family Propionibacteriaceae; genus Enemella; species Enemella fulvus. The sequence continues at coordinate 2,225,758 of CP154795.1, forward strand.
CGATCATCTTCGGCTCCGCGACCTCGATCGCCATGGACGCCAGCCCGTTGCCCGGCGGGACCGCTTCCGCCATCCTCGGCACCACGCAAGCACTCTTCGGTGCCGCCACTCCCCCGCTGGTCGGCATCCTCGGCCCGGACGCGCGCCCGATGGCCTTCGCCCTCGCGATCGCCGCCGCCCTCGCGCTCGGCGCGTCCGTGCTGGCCAACCGCAGCGCACCGGCAGCCGTCCGGGAAGCCTGAGCTAGCCGTTGCGGCGGCCGCGATAAGCGGCTGCCGCGACCCTGTTCCCACAGGTGGCGCTGCAGAACCGCTTGGACCGGTTGCGCGACAGGTCCACATAGACATCGCTGCAGTCGTCGGCCGCGCACACGCGCAACCGACCCAGTTCCTCGGCCCGCAACACATCCACCATGGCCATCGCAGCTTCCACGGCCATGCGTACCGCCAGCGGCGCGTCATCGGGCGTGGCATGCAGGTGCCATCCCCAGCCGTCGTGCTTCACGAGCCGCGGCAGGGCGCGAGCATCGGCGAGCAACCCGTTGACCAGCTCGACAACACCCGACTCCTCGCGCTCCCACAACTCGCGCAACCTGGGCCGCAGCGCCCGCACCGCCTGCAGCTCCGGCTCGTCACGGACATGGGCCCCGGTCCAGCGCCACTCGGACACGAACGCATCGAGCTCCTCGACCGTCGCCAACCCATCCGCGCCGGTCTCCCCCGCCATCGTGTTCACCAGGGCAGCGGCACCCAACAGGGCGGTCTCCGTGTCATGGGTGAAGTGCACTTTGACTCCTGACGGTCCTGGGACCTATCGTCATGGGCATACTCGCGTCACACCCATGATTCCATATCCAGACGCCCGGATTCCCGAACCCGAGAGGAGGCACCCCCATGCCCACCACCACCCAGTCCGCCCCCACCCCTGTGGTCACGAAGCGACGCGGCTTGTTGCTCGGGCTCATCGTGGCGGTGCTCTCCGCGATGATGTTCGGCAGCTCCGGCGCCTTCGCCAAAAGCGTGCTCGTCGAGGGGTGGACGCCCGGCGCGGCCGTGACGGCCCGGCTGACAGTGGGCGCTCTCGTGCTCGCTCCATTCACCCTGTGGGCGATGCGCGGCCGCTGGCATCTGCTGCGCAGCCGCCTGGCCTGGATCCACATCGTGCTGTTCGGGCTCATCGCCGTAGCCGGATGCCAGCTCTTCTATTTCCTCGCGGTCGAGCGCCTGTCGGTGGGCGTGGCCCTGATGCTCGAATACCTGGGCCCGATCCTCGTGGTCGGCTGGCTCTGGCTGGCGCGGGGCCTGCGTCCGCGCCGCCTCACGGTGGCCGGGATCCTGCTGGCCCTGGTCGGCCTGCTGCTGGTCCTCGATGTGCTCGGCGAGGTGCGGCTGAGCACGAGCGGCATCCTCTGGGGTCTCGCCGCAGCCGTCGGCCTCGCGGTCTTCTTCGTGGTCGGCGCCGACGATGCGTCCGGCTTGCCGCCCATCGCGTTCTCCGGCTTCGGCATGGCGCTCGGCGCGGTCACGCTCGCGGCCGCGGGATCGGTTGGAATCGTCCCGATGCGGGCTTCCTTCGGGTACGCCCAGCTCGCCGGCGCGACCGTCCCCTGGTGGGTGCCGGTCCTGTGGCTGGGCTTCGTGGCCGCCGCGATGGCGTACGTCTCGGGGATCTTCGCCGCCCGCGCCCTCGGCGCGAAGGTGAGCTCGTTCGTCGGCCTGACCGAGGTCATGTTCGCCGTCCTGTGGGCCTGGCTGCTGCTGGGCGAACTGCCCGCCCCCATCCAACTCCTCGGCGGCCTGCTGATCCTGGCGGGCGTGGCAGCGGTGAAGCTCGATGAACGCGACACCACCCCGAACCTCGAGGTCGAACCGATCCCCGACTGACCCGGACATGCAGAACGGCGACCCGCCGGGGGGAGCGGATCGCCGTTCGGTTCAACAGTACGCCGGTGAGGCAAGCCTCAGCTGAGTACGCGTACCTGCCACGGATAGGTGTAGCTCTCGCCCTTCCACGCCTTCAGGGCGCCGAGGATGCCGAGCACGATGGAGCCGAGGCTGCCGATGATGATCATCGGGATGCCGATGACCGAGAGCACGACGGTGAGGGTGAGGATCCAGCCGATGAGGCTCACGAGCCACATGGTCAGGGTGAAGTTGACCGCACCGGCGGCCGAGTTGCGGACGAACGGCGAGCTGTCCTTCTTGAGCAGCCACACCGCGAGGGGTCCGACGATGGTGAGCCATCCGACCGAAGCGATGGCGGCGATCACGGCAGAGAGGTGGGCAAGCATGGCCCACAGGCGGTCATCAGCGCTGGCGTACGAAGATCCCTGGTTGTTCATGACTCCATGATGGGCCCTCCGACAGGCCGTTATGCCTGTTCCAAGGGTCTGTTCAGGGCTGGTTCCGGGCGATCCCGAACAGGGCCGCACGCCTCTGGAAGGATGCCCGCCATGGACACGATCACCGCCTCCGGTCGGCCGTTCAAGGTGCGCCGCGCCCGTCTCGACGACGTCGCCGCGATCATGGCGCTGATGGCGGACGACCCCCTGGGCGCGACCCGCGAACCGGCCGATCCGGCGCCCTATGAGGCGGCGTTCCACGAGATCGAGGCCGACCCGAACCACTTCCTCGCCGTCGTGACCCAGGGGGACGTGGTCGTCGGCACCCTGCAGCTCACGATCATCCCCGGCATGTCCCGCGGCGGCACGAAGCGGCTGCAGATCGAAGGCGTACGCATCGCCGGTCACGCCCGACGGCTCGGATTGGGCGTGGCAGTGATGGAGTGGGCGCATGAGTTCGGGGTATGCCACGGCGCGCGGCTGGCCCAACTGACCTCCGATCGCCAGCGTCCCGATGCGCACCGGTTCTATGAACGTCTCGGCTATGTGCCGTCACACGTCGGGTTCAAAAGGCCACTGATGGGCGATTAGGCTGGCTGCGGCGGCCGGGACGAGACAACCGACCCTGTCGGTGGATCCGAGGTTCCCTCGGGCAGTCGATCAATGCCAGCCATACCGGCGCACGTCGGTCAGTGCGCTCCGCGCACCTGCCGACTCGCACAGCGGAGAAGTCGTGCCGGCCGCCCCCAGATGTCCAGCGCCCAGCGCAGGAGGAGTCAGTGCCACACGACGCCGTCGCTCGCGCGGTGGCCCTGGCTTTTCTCCGAACCGACTGGACAGAGCCCGCGCTGCGGGTGGCGGCGCGCGAGGTGTTGCCCGAGTGGCCGCACCGCGCGGTATGGGTTCATCGGATCGTCCGCGGTGTCCTCGAGGTCCATCCGCGACCCCACGGCCTGCGGCCGCGAGGCCTGGCGGCCGTCCTGGAGACATTGCCCGTCTTCGACGAGGCCCGCGGCCGGTGTCGGGGAGCCGGAGTCACGTGGAAGCCAACCCAGCCGACTCTGACTCCGACGGCAATGGCAGCTCGGGCATGGCAGGTTCCGGCGCTCCCGGACGAGGCCGCGCTCAGCGCCTGGTTGCGGTTGCCGCCGGGCGAGCTGGCCTGGCTCGCCGACAACCAGCATCGGCATCGGCGTCATCCGCAAGGACCGTTGCACCCCTATCGCGCCACCTGGGTGCCGCGTCGGTCCGGCCCGCCACGCCTCATCGAGGCGCCCAACTCCCTGCTCAAACGCGTGCAGCGCCGGCTCGCGACCCTGCCGCGGGCGCTCGGGGCGCACGACTCGGCGTACGGCTTCGTGTCCGGTCGCAGCGCCGTCGACCATGCCCGGCTCCACGTCGGCCAGCGCCGTGTGCTCACGGTCGACCTCCGCGACTTCTTCACGTCGATCACCGCCCGACGCGTGTTCGGACTCCTGGTGGCGGCCGGTTATCCGGAGGCGGTGGCGTACCTGGTCGCCGGCCTTTCCACCACCGCCACCTCCATCGCAGCGTTGTCCGGGATGCCGCCGGGAGGGCGGGCCGAGGAGAGGTACGCCCAGCGCGCCCGGCTCCGTGAGGCACACCTGCCGCAGGGCTCACCGAGCTCGCCCGCCTGGTCCAATGCGGTGTGCTTCTCGCTCGACCGAAGGATGGCAGGCCTCGCCGACAGCGTGGGGGCCACCTACAGCCGTTATGCCGACGACCTGACCTTCTCGGGTGACCGCGTCCCCGCGCTCAACGTCGTGGCGGCGATCGTTGCCGCCGAGGGTTTCGCACTCAATCCGACCAAGTCACGCAACCTCGGCCGAGGCCGACGGCAGCAGGTCACCGGTGTGGTGGTGAACGAGCGGCCCAATGTGCCGCGCGAGGAATACCAGAAGCTCCGGGCGATCCTCCATGACGCCCGTCGCAACGGCGCCGCGCAGGCCAACCGCGCGGGCGTACCCGATTTTGCGGCGCATCTGGCCGGCCGCATCAACTGGATCCGCCAGCTGAATCCCGAGCGCGGAAACCGGCTCGCCGAGGCGTACGCTCGGATCGACTTCACCAGCTGACGAGCGGAGCATCCCATGAGCCCCTCCCCCACCGGCCGCCTCGCCGGCGCTGACCTGGTCTTCATCCGCATCATCGCGGCCTCCGTCGCCGACGTCTGGTCCGCGCTCTCCGAATCGGACCGGCTCGACGCCTGGATCGGTCGCTTCGAAGGCGATCCGGCGTCCGGCGAGGTGGATTTCTCCATGACCGCCGAGGGCGAAGGCCCCGCGGCCCAGCTGCGCATCAACGCCTGTGAGCCACCACGCCTGCTCGATGTCACCCAGGCAGTCGGCGACGAGGGGTGGCGCCTCCGCGCCGAACTCAGCGACGACGCCGGCGCCACGCGCCTGGTGTTCACCCACGTGGACGTCGCTCCGGAGGCCGTCGAGATGATCGGACCGGGCTGGGACTACTACCTCGATCGCCTGGTGGCTGCCGTCACCGGCGGCGACGTGAACGCCGTCGACTGGGACGCGGACTATTACCCGGCCATGGGCGCGTACTACAGCGAACTCTGACCGGGCCGATGTTGCCTTATGGCAACACCATCACTAATGTTGCCACATGGGAACATTGCCGCCTGTCCGGTTCGCGCAGGAGATGGGCTTCTTCGTCCGCGAACGACGGGAATCGCTCGGCCTGACTCAGGCCGACATAGCCGATCGAGTGGGCGTTGGGCGGGTTTGGTATGTCCAGTTCGAGGGTGGCCTGAAGGACGGAGTCCGCCTCGATGTTCTTCTGCGCATCCTGCGGGTTCTCGGAGCCGAGGTCACGCTGAGGCCTCTCATTGAGGCGAGTCCGGAGTGAAAACCCTTGGCTTGTTGCACGTTGTGATCGGCAATCGGCAGGTGGGGACCCTCAATCGGAGTGGGCGAACGCTCAGCCTCACCTACTCCGCAGACGCCCGCAACGACACCGACGCTGTGCCACTCTCGACACGCTTCCCGCTGAGCGTCCGCCGTCACAAGGGGACGGACCTCGAGAATTGGTTGCGCTGCATCCTGCCGGAACGACCGGAGTTGCTCGCTGCCTGGCGACGACGATTAGGTCTGACCGATCTTTCGCTTTTCACTTTGTTGACGCATGTCGGAGAAGAGGTCGCAGGTGCAGCCCAGTTTGTCCGCCCGGATCGCCTCGATGAGGTTCTTTCTCATCCGGGAGGCCTCACGAACGTAGATTCCGACCAAATAGCTGATCTACTCAGGCAGGCACAACTCGACATCCCCAGCTACGACGAGCAGGCCCGCCTTGGCCATTTCTCACTGGCAGGAATGCAGCCAAAAATCGCGCTCCAGCGCAGGGACGAGCAGTGGTGGCTTCCGGCCGGGCGGGAACCGTCGACCCATATTCTCAAGGCGCTGAGTGAGTCTGTGCCCGATTCTGACGTGGTGGAGGCACTCACCACGCGAATCGCTGGTCGCTTGGGTCTCCCGACCGCCAGGGTCACGCTGGGCCAGTTCGGTTCCCAACGTGCAACGGTGGTGGAGCGTTTCGATCGTCGCTGGAACGCCGATCACCGTCACTGGGTCCGCATTCATCAGGAAGACATGTGCCAAGCGCTTGGATTGGCGCACAAATACCAGTCCGAAGGGGGACCTGCACCCCATGAGGTCGCTGATCTCCTGCGGCGGGTTTCCGCCGAACCGGAGACTGATGTGCGGGCGTTTGCGCGGCTACTGATCTTCAACACCCTGACTCTGGGCACTGACGCTCACGCACGAAACTATTCGTTGCTGCTCTCTCCCTCTGGTGTCCGGCTTGCCCCAGCCTACGACCTGAACTCTCTACTGGCCGTTCTCGCTGCTCCCAGGCCGGAAATCCAGCTCAGCATGAGCGTTGGACGCCGCTATCACGCGGCGGCCATCACCCAGCGGGACTGGGAGGACTGCGCCACCTATCTCGGCATTCCCGCCCAATGGATCCTGACCGAACGAGACCGCCAGCGGGACTTGTTGGTGACCGCATTCGAGCGAAGCATGGAGGATCAAGATTTGCGATCGATCAACTCCCCAGCGTTCGATCGGATGCGTGCGGGACTGAACCGTGCCTCCTGAGGCGGACTGCACGAGGCGTAGGCCAGACTGACCCCATGACCCGTCACAAGATCTTCGATATGTCGTTCGCGAGCATCTATCCGCACTATGTCGCCAAGGCCGAGAAGAAGGGCCGCACCAAGGACGACATCGACCTGGTCATCACGTGGCTGACGGGCTATGACCAGGCCGGGCTGGACCGGACGATCGCCGACGAGATCAGCCTTGAGGAGTTCTTCGATTCCGCTCCGGCGCTCAACCCGAACGCGGGGCTGATCACCGGCGTGATCTGCGGCTATCGCGTCGAGGAGATCGAGGATCCGTTGATGCAGAAGATCCGCTACATGGACAAGCTCGTCGACGAGGTCGCCCGCGGCAAGAAGATGACCTCGATCCTGCGCGGCTCGGCCTGACCTGGTACGCCTGCACAGCGGGCTCATGGAGCCGCTACGCCAGCATCGCGTTCCAGCGCAGTTCGCCATGCTTCGCGCGGGCGGTCAACCACAGCCGGTGCAGCGTGATGACGACGGCGACCCAGACCAGGCCCAGCACCCAGCCGACGATGACATCGGTGAGCCAGTGGTGTCCGAGGTACACACGACTGAGACCCATCGTGATGGCGTAGACGGACAGCAGCACGATCCAGAAGGTACGCAGCCCGCGGGTGCGGAACCAGTGCAACAGCAGATAACACACGATCCCGGCGATCACGGTCGCATTGAGCGTGTGACCGCTCGGAAAACTGGGCGAACTCTCGAACGGCGGAATCGCATCCACGAGTGGCGGCCGGGTCCGACCCGTCATGGTCTTACCCACCACCGTGAGCAGCAGCGAGCCGGCCGCCGCCAGCACCGTCAGCACGATCGGGGTTTTGCTCCGCCATCGCCAGGCGAGGAAGAACGCCACGATCGCGGTGAGGATGGGCTGCATCAAAGGCCCACCCGTATTCGAATAGAAAGCGATCACGCTGTCGGCGGTCGGCGTACGGATCGAGAGAATCCAGTCCAGAACCGGTTGATCGACCAGGGCGATCCCGTCCGCTTCCGCGGTGGCCTCATAGACCTCACCGGCCACCCAGGTGCCGCCCACGACCAGCCCGAACGACACGACCAGCATGACGGCGAGCACCAGGTTGGCCTCCGACCACTTGCGGGTTCGCCCCACCAGCCCGATCAGGCCCTGGGCAACCAGGGCCCAGCGTGTCCCTTCCTGCAGCCCGAAAGGCTGCCCGGGCAAGTCGGACGATCGAGGCGGGGTGGACTCCATACCCGAAGTGTTCCACGGCCCGTAACCGTCTGTTAATCGACAAACCCGCCGGAGGGTGCCGTCTTTCACAGAACTCGACGTTCGGTGCGGTGGTCTTCTGTTCCTACGGCGGGTTCTGGCTGTCGTTCTGGTACTACGCCACTCACATCGCCCCGACCCTGCCCAGCGAGACGGCCCATTCCGCAACCGGTGTCTTCCTGCTGGCCTGGACCCTGTTCACGATCTATCTGACGGTCGCGGCCGCCCGGATCCACCGCGCCATGCTCACCACCTTCGGGCTCCTCCTCGCGACTTTCATCCTGCTCACCGCGGGAGCCCTCACGGACACGGGAGCTCTCACCAGGGTGGGCGGTTTCGTCGGTCTCGCCACGGCCGTCGCCGCCTGGTATCTCTCCGCCGCGTCCGTGCTGGCCAGCACGTTCGGCCGCTCCGTCCTCCCCCTGGGTGCCCGGAAATGACGGCGATCTGACCGAAACGCACCCGCGAACTGCGCCGAACGAGTACGTTGCGCTGTGTCCCGGATCACAAAAAAAATGATGATCCACCGCTGCAATGACGCACCGGGAGGCGGCCGTGCCCCTGTCCGAGAAGGACCTCCTCGAACTGCGCCGTCGCCGGCGGGACATCGCCCTCGGCGGCGGGGAGGACAAGCACGCCACGCGCCGCGGCAAAGGACTCTTCTCGGCTCGTGAGCGCCTGGCGATGCTGTTCCAACCCGGCACGTTCCAGGAAGTGGGCATGCACGCGCGGCACCGGGGCACCGCGGGCAACACCGACCTGCCCGCCGATGGCGTCGTGACCGGCACCGGCTATGTCAACGGCGAACTGGTAGCCGCCTTCGCGCAGGACTTCACGGTCGCCGCGGGCACGCTCGGCAAGATGCACGCGGAGAAGGTCGTCGACCTGATGAAGTACGCCACCCAGACCGGCATCCCCCTCGTCGCCTTCCAGGACTCGGGCGGCGCCCGCATCCAGGAGGCCGTCGACGCGCTGTCCGGCTATGGCGAGGTCTTCTACTGGAACGTGCTGTCCTCTGGTGTCATCCCGCAGATCGCCGTGATCTGTGGGCCCTGCGCGGGCGGGGCGGCGTACTCCCCCGCGCTCATGGATTTCGTCATCATGACCGAGGCCCACTCCCAGATGTTCATCACGGGGCCCGAGGTGATCCGGGCCGTCACCGGGCGAACGACCTCACTCGACGAGATCGGCAGCGCTGCCGTCCACACCCAGATCAGTGGCAATGCCCACTTCGTAGCGGCCGATGATCAGGACGCGATCCGTATCGTCGCGGAGCTCCTGTCGTTCCTCCCCGCCAACAACAGCGAGGACCCGCCGCACGACATCCGACCCGAGCTGGCCCTCGGACGGGACGACAACATGAACTCGCTCGTCCCCGATGATCCCTCCACTCCGATGGATGTCCGCGCCGTGATCGGCCGGCTCGTCGACGACGGCTACTTCCTCGAGGTCCACGCCGGATTCGCCCAGAACCTGATCGTCGGCTTCGCGCGCATCGAGGGCATGGTCGTCGGGCTCATCGCCAACCAGCCCATGCACCTGGCGGGCGCACTCGATATCGATGCCTCCGACAAGGGCGCGCGGTTCGTGCGGTTCTGCAACTGCTTCAACATTCCGCTGGTGACACTGGTCGACGTCCCCGGCTTCCTGCCCGGGGTCGAGCAGGAGCGCGGCGGGATCATCCGGCACGGCGCCAAGATGCTGTTCGCGTACGCCAGCTCCACCGTCCCCAAGCTCACCGTCATCCTGCGGAAGGCGTACGGCGGCTCCTACCTGGCCATGTGCAGCCAGGAGATGGGGGCCGACTTCGTGTACGCCTGGCCCAACGCCGAGATCGCCGTCATGGGCGGGGAGGGGGCGGTGAACATCCTCCATCGCAAGGAGATCCAGGAAGCCGACGACCCGGCCGCCCGTCGCGCAGAGCTGGTGCAGGAATATCGCCAGAAGTACGCCTCCCCCTATCTCTCGGCCGCCCGCGGCTACATCACCGACGTGATCGAGCCCGCCGAAACACGCGCCGCACTGGCGCTGAGCCTGCGCAAGACGCTCACCAAGAGCGAACTGCGGCCGCCCAAGAAGCACGGGAACATCCCGCTCTGATCGGGGCCGGACCACATGACCGACATCGTGATGCAGACGCTCATCGTCTTCGGCCTGCTGGTCGGGGTCTCGATGGTGGTGGCCGTGGTGATCCAGGGGATCGTCGTCGCGATGGGCCGGAGCGCGGATCGGCGGGAGCGTACGCGGAAGAGCGCCACCGCCCCGCAGACCGACCCGGTCACCGCAGGTGGTCCCCCGCCGGAGCATGTGGCCGCGATCGCCGCCGCAGTCAGCGTGGTCTTCGACGACGGCCACATCGTGCACATCGAACCGGTCCGCCAGGACACCAGCTGGACCGCATCGGGCCGGCAGGCCCATCACAGTTCTCACCACCCGGGCCCGCGCACCACGCGTCGTCCCGGACCCCAACCCCGGCACCAGCCGCCCTCACCTCCTCGGGAGAGCCGATGATTCGCACCCTTCGCGTGACCGTCGACGGCCACGAATATCAGGTCACCGTCGAGGACCTCACCGACACGAACAACCAGCTCTATCCGGCACCCGGCTCGATGACGGTTCCGCTGCCGGGGCCGCCTCCGGTGGGTGCTTCCCCGCTCCCGCCCGCGCCGCCCGCTGCCGTGCCCGCGTCGGCCGAGTCGGGGGTCGCGACGGCCGGGGCTGTGATCGCGCCGATGAGCGGCGTACTCGTCGAGATCCTCGTCCACCAGGGCCAGCAGGTTCCCGACGGCGCGACCGTGGCCGTGATCGAGGCTATGAAGATGAAGACTCCTGTGGTGGTCAAACAGGGCGGAACCGTCCAGAGCGTGTCGGCTTCGGTCGGCGACGGCATCCAGGTCGGCCAGACGATCCTCATCCTGTCCTGAGCGGGGACGACTGTGGACTTCTCCGATTTCGGCCAGTTCTTCCAGGGGATCGGGTCGCTGTTCGTCCAGGAACCGCACATCGCGATCGGGCGCCTGGTCCTGATCGGCCTGGGTTTTCTGCTGGTCTATCTCGGCAAGAAGGAAATCCTCGAACCGCTCCTGATGATCCCGATGGGCCTGGGCATGTCGGCGGTGAACGCCGGCGTCCTGATCCTGGACGGCACCTCGACCGGAACCCTCTTCATCGACCCGCTGGTCTCGTCCACCGACGACGTCGTGACGACACTCCAGATCAATTGGTTGCAGCCGATCTATACGTTCACGTTCAGCAACGGCCTCATCGCCTGCCTCGTGTTCATGGGCATCGGTGTCCTGCTCGACGTCGGCTACCTGATGGCCCGACCGTTCCAGAGCATGATGCTGGCGATCTTCGCCGAGCTCGGGACCTTCGTGGTGTTCCCCCTCGCCGTGGCCCTCGACATGACCCCCCAGCAGGCCGCCTCGGTCGCGACCATCGGCGGCGCCGACGGACCGATGGTGCTGTTCACCTCACTGGTGCTGGCTCCCGAGATCTTCGTGCCGATCACTGTGGTGGGTTATCTCTATCTCGGACTGGCCTATGGCGGCTATCCCTATCTGGTCCGCCTCATGGTGCCCGCGCGCCTGCGGGGCATGCCGATGCCGCTCGGCAGGCAGCGCACGATCACCGCCGGCCAGAAACTCGCCTTCGCTGTCGCGATCTGCACACTGTTGTGCCTGTTGTTCCCCGTCGCGGCGCCGTTGTTCTTCTCGCTGTTCATCGGGGTGGCCGTGCGCGAGGCGGGTATTCCGCAGTTCCAGGACCTGCTGGGCAAGGTCTTCCTCTATGGCGCCACGTTCTTCCTGGGCCTCACGCTGGGCGTGCTGTGCGAGGCGAGTACGCTGCTCGACCCCGTGGTCCTGAAACTGCTCCTGCTCGGCATGCTGGCGCTGCTGATCTCCGGCATCGGCGGCATTCTCGGCGGCTATGTGCTCTATTTCGCGACCGGGAAAAAGGTGAATCCGATCGTCGGCATCGCGGGCGTCAGCTGCGTACCCACCACCGCGAAGGTCGCGCAGAAGATCGCCACGGACGAGAACCCGCAATGCATCGTGATGCCCGCGGCACTCGGTGCCAACATCTCCGGCGTGATCACCTCGGCGATCATCGCCGGCACGTTCGTGGCGTTGCTGCGCTGAGCTTCAGCTGCCGAACATGTCGCTCTCGGTCACCTTCGGATATTCGATTTTGGGGCAGGTGTCCATCACGACGTCGAGGCCGGCGGCGTGAGCTCGCTCAGCCGCCTCCTCATCGATGACACCCAGCTGCAGCCAGACCATGGTGATGCCCAGGCGTTCGCGCTCGGCAATGGCCTCGTCGACGACGGCACCGACCAGCTCGGACCGCACGAAGCAGTCGACGACATCGACCTTCGTCCCGTCCGGGATGTCGGCCAGGCCGGCGTACCCCTTCTCGCCGAACACTTCTTCCGCCGACGGATGCACCGGAATGATCCGGTGGCCCAGCGGGTCGATGAGCCAGTCGGCGATGCGATAGGCCGTCCGCTGATGGTTGTTGGACAGGCCGACGACAGCCCACGTGCCTGGAGTGAGCAGCGCGGTGCGGATGGCCTCGGGATCGTTGATCGTCACAGTCACCGAGCCAGTTTCACACAGCGCCCCGACCCGCAGGCGGAAACCCCGGTTACACCGCCCGCGAATAGCAGCCACGGGCAGTGACCCGACCAGTGGGCGTACACACGCGCAGGGGCAATTCTCCGTCGCCGACGACATCGTCGGGCAGGGCCTGGATCACAAGGCCCTCATCGTCGAAGACGGGCGACACCAGGCGATATTCGAACTCGTCCCCCGGCCGGGGCACGCCGATCCGATGGCGGGCATGCTGGGCCATCAGCAAGGCCTGGATCGGTCCGTGCACGACGAGACCGGGATAGCCCTCGACGGTCTTCGCATAATCACGGTCATAGTGGATCCGGTGCCCGTTGTAGGTCAGCGCCGAGAACCGGAACAGCAGCGTCGACGACGTCGCCACCTCCCAGTCGTCGTCGAATCGCTCGAGCGGGTCCGCCGCTGCAGGAGGCAGTGCGGTCCTCGACTCGTCGCGATAGACGAGGTCCTGCCACTCCTCGAGAGCAACCTCACCGTTCGCCAGATAGTCGTGCTTGACGGTCACGATGGTGAGCCGCCCCGTGCGGCCGGTCTTGTCGATGCTCGATTCGATGCGGGTACGCCGGATCGCCGCGTCCCCGACGCGAAGACCGGTGACCATCCGCATCCGGCCGCCCGCCCACATCCGCCGGCGGCCCGGCCCGGGCGGGGCCGGCACCACGTTGCGCGCGGGGTGCCCGTCGCGGCCGAGATCGGCGGTGGCCGGGCGATCCAGGAGGTACGCCCACTGCCACCCGAAGCCGAGCACCTCATCGGTGGGCCGCGGGAGGTTGAACAGGGCAGCCATGGCCTCGGTCGGTCCGGGCAGGATCGGCTCGGATCGCTCGACGGAATCGGGCTCGGTCATGGTGCTCTCCTTCTGCGACGCTCCAGTCAGACTGCCGGAGATCGTCGGAATGCACGGTCGAACACCCAATGAGTGGATTTCTGCCCCGAGCCGGCGCAACGCTCTCCACAACGAGGCCATCCTTTGTAGATTTGTCCACTCACAGCGATTTCCCGACGATGAGGAGTTCACATGACGGAGAACACCGAGGCGACCCCGCTCCAGCCCGATCCCGATTCCCCTGCCGGTGTCGACATCGGCGAGGGCCAGGAGAACGAGATCGCCGAGGAATACCTCGACAACACCGACGATGCGCGCGAGAAGATCCTCGAAGGCGACGACAACGAGTGACCCTGTTCGGGCGGTCGGATCGTGCGGGGCAGTCGCCCTGCCGATCCGGTCGCCCGACCGCTAGGTTGACGCCATGGCGCCAACCCGACCCAGCGACGACGAGATCGCCGCCGCCCGCGCGGACAACGTCGCCCGCAAAGCCGCCCTCGGCCCGGGCCCCGACCTGGCCGAAACCCACATGTTCACGATCCCGCGCGCCGATGCGCCGCCGGTCGAGGTGCGCTTCCTCATCCCGACTCCGGAGCCGATCGGGCTGCTCATCTATTTCCATGGTGGAGGCTGGGTGATGGGGTCGATCGACACGTTCGATCGCCTCGGCCGCGCATTCGCGGCTCGCTCCGGGTTCGCCGTGCTGATGGTCGACTATGCGAAAGCTCCCGAATACCCCTATCCGGCGGCCGTCGAGGACGCCTGGGCGGCGCTGTTGTGGGCGATCGACAATGCTGACGCGGAGTTGGCCGCACTCGACATGACCCTGGTCCCGGGATGGCCGCTGGTGGTCGGTGGCGATTCCGCCGGCGGCAACCTTGCGACGGTCACCGCCCGACGAGCGCGCGATGCCGGACTGCACCACGTGAGCGGGCAGTTGCTGATCTATCCGGTCACGGATTCCGATCCCGATCGCGCCGCCTATCTGGCCGCCCCCGAAGGGCGCGACCATCTCCTGCAACTGTGGGAACTCTATTGCCCGCCCGAGCGCCGCCACGAGGCCGATGCCGCTCCCCTGCGCGCCGAATCGCTGGCCGGCCTGCCGCCGACTCTCCTGGTGAACGCCGAACACGACCTGCTGAACGACGAGGCGGCCGACTATGCCGAACGCCTGGAATCCGCGGGCGTCCCGGTCGAGCGCCACCTGATGCGGGGCCTGCCGCACGGTGCGCTGAGCTATTGGGGTACTGAGCCCGAAGCCGACCGGGCCCTCGACATCATGGCCGAATGGCTGCGGTCTCTCGGAGCGTGATCCGGACGCCGTCCCGCGGCCGCATCGACGACATCCCGGTGGCGCGGACCTTCTGGGGTTCCAGAGCGAAGCTCCCGCGCGCGAGCAGGCACGCCAGCATCACGGTGAGCTCGGTGGTCGCCATGGTCGAGCCCAGGCAGCGGTGGACGCCGCCGCCGAACGGGACGTACTCCCCCAGCGCCGGCTTGAAGCCGTCCTCCAGCCACCGTTCGGGCCGGAACTCCAGGGGTCGGTCGAAGACCGCTGCCGTCCGATGCGTGGCGTACGGGCTGTAGATCAGCATCGTTCCCGGCTTGATCCGCTTACCGCCGAACTCGAGTTCCTGCACGACATAGCGCGCCGAGATCGATCCGGGCGGATAGAGCCGGAGTGCCTCGCTGATGACCGCCCCGACCAGCTTCAGCTGCGGGAGCTGCTCCATCGTCGGCGCAGCGCCACCGGTCACCTCGAGCACCTCGGCCCGAGCCTGCTCGATCAGCTCCGGCCGCCCGCCCAGGCCATAGAGTGCCCACCCCATGGCGGCGCTGGTCGTCTCGTAGCCCGCGGCGATCAGCGTCACGACCTGGTCGCGTACCTCCTCGTCGGAAAGTCCCGATCCGGTGCCGTCCCGGCCGTGCACGAGCGTCGCCAGCACCTGGCTCTCGGCCTCGGCGTCGGTGTCGCGGAGACGCGCGATCTCGGCGTACACGAAGCGATCAATCTCCTCCTTCGCCGCCATGGCCCGGCGCCAGCGGCCCGTGCGCAGGCGTTCGTGTACGCCGACCAGGTCGGGCAGGAGATCCGTCAGGTCCATCAGCGGCTGCAGGTTGGCGCCGATGACATCGGCCTGCTCGGCCATGCGATCCCCGAAGAGTGCCCGCATCGTCGACCGCCGGATCGCCGAGCGGAACAGGCCATAGGCATCGAAGGTCTCCCCGGGGCGTACGCCATCGAGGGCCTCCTCGGCCGTGCGGGACATCGTCGCGACATAGCCGGCGACCTTGCGGTGATGGAGTCCGGGCCGGACCAGGCCGCGCCGCCGGGTGTGGTCCTCACCGTCGCTGACCACCACCGACGTGGGGCCGTCGACGGGGATCAGGCCCTTGAAGGCCTCGCGCTGGCGGAAGTGGGTGTCATGGGAGAACACGAACTCGTTGGCCTCGGGCCCGATCAGATAGGCATACGGCCGGCCGAGCCAGCCGAAGAACACGGATCCGCGCAGCCGGGACATGGTGATGAGCCATTCGGCGAAGGGATACGACACGGTGGGAGCTGTCATACCCCGAGCATACTCCACACTCGTGGAATGAAATAGAGTAGACGCATGAACGCCCCTCATTCCCGTCGTGATGCCGCTGACGCCATGCGCGCCCGCCTCGTCGCCGCGGCGATCGACCAGCTCTCCGCCGAGGGTATGCGGGGTCTCACGCATCGCCGCGTCGAGCAGCGCGCTGAGGTCTCACAGGGGCTGGTCAAATATCACTTCGGCTCCCTCGACGGGCTCATCGAGGCCGTCGTCGAGCACATGGCCGACCTCGAACTGGGCGCCATCATGCGCGTCACGCCCGAACAGCAGGCGACCGCGGCCGCCACCGGCGAGGTTCCCCTCGAGGTCTGGAGAGCCGCCCACCGGGCGTACGCCGAGATCGCCGCCAGGCCGGACCTGGTCCGGGCCCGGTTCGAGCTCTATCTGCACGCCGGGCGCCACCCGGAGCTGCAGGCGATCATCCGCCGCGGCCGGGAACGCTTCGTCGATGCGGCCGCCGCCTCGCTCCCCTGCGCCGATCCCCGCGCGGCCGCCCGCATGGTCCTCGCCCTGATGAACGGCCTGCTGCTCCATCAGTTGTCCGCGCCGGAGGACATCGTCGACGAGCTCGCACCCGCCTACCTGATCGCCACCGGCGCCGCCGCGCTCCTCTTCCCGCTCACACCGGTGCCTCCGGAGGCCCTCTCCTGAGTCAGGGCTCCAGCCGGGCCAGCGCCTCCTCGGCGTTCGCACAGACGGTCGCGTCCCCCAGCTGATCCCCCTCGCCGATCACGAGCAGTCGATGGCCGGTCTCCTCCAGGCGCTGCGAGACCTGCGGGAGCAGCGCTTTGGCATGCGCGACGACATGGCGTACGCGGGTCATGTCGACGACCACGGCCGGGCGGTCGCGGGCCGCCTCCAGCACCGCCTCGAGAGCCGCCTCGATCCCGAGGAAGGCGAGGTCTCCCTGCAGCTCCACGAGCCGTGCCTGCGGACAGAGGTCGACGACCCGGCGTACCGTCGAATGATGCGGCTTCGGCACCCGCGCGAAGTGCAGGTCGAAATCGTGGGCCAGGCGTTCGCTGATGAGCGTGCCCCGCACGCTGTTGCCGTGCTTGTCGAGCCGGGGGCCGAACGTGCCCAGCCCGAGCTGACCGGGTGCGGCCGACACGATGCCCCCACCGACCCCCGACTTCGCCGGCATGCCGACGCGGATCATCCACTCGCCGGCATCGTCATACATCCCACAGGTCGCCATCACCGACAGGACCCGTTCGGCGACCTCCTCCGACATGAGCCGCTCGCCGGTCACCGGCTGGACGCCGCGATTGGCCAGCGTGGCGCCCATGACCGCGAGGTCTTTCGCGGTGACCTGCACCGAGCACTGCCTGGTATAGGCATCCAGCGCATCGTCGGGATCCTCGTCGATCACCTCGGCCCACCGCAGCAGCCAGCCGAGCGCCCGGTTGCGGGAGCCGGACTTGCCCTCGGCCCGATAGATCTCTTCGTCCAGTTCGAGCGAGCGTCCGGCCAGCCGTTCATAGAAGTCGAGAATCCGGGGAAAGCGTTCCTCGGGTACGCACCAGCACGCCGCGATCGCGCCGATATTCACCAGGGGATTCGCGGGCCGACCCGGCTCGCCGACCAGGGAGATCTCGTTGAAGGCCTCTCCCGAGGGTTCGACGTTGATGCGCTCGTCCACCCAGTCGTGCCCGCGCTCTTCGAGGGCCAGGGCATAGGTGAAGGCCTTCGAGATCGACTGGATCGCGAATGTCTGATCGGCGTCCCCGGCCGCATAGAGGTGACCGTCGACCGTGCAGATCGCGGCGCCGCACCCCTTGACCTCGTGAGGTCCGATGTCGTTGACCTCCCCGTCGTCGAGGTCCTTCACCGAGTCGACGACCTCGGCCAGGTGGTTGGTGATCGGTTTGCGGGCTGCGGCCAGTTCGGGAGTCGCCATGCCCCCACCCTTCCAGCCGTCCCGGGCCGGGAGTCCCCCGGGGGCCCTCGGACCCAGGATTGAGTGACCGCTATTATGGTTGTCCATTCAACTAGTTTTGGGAGGACACTTCATAAAGATCGGCATCATCCTCGGCTCGATCCGCGACGGCCGCGCAGGCGCCGGAGTCGCCGAGTGGGTCAGGAAGCAGGCCGACGGCCGTGGCGATGCGGACTACGAACTGCTCGATCTCAAGGAGTTCAATGTCCCCCTGCTCGAGAGCGGCACCCATCCGATGCAGGCCAACAAGACCTACGAATCCCCCGAGGTGACCGCCTGGTCGAAGGCCATCGATTCGTGCGATGCCTATGTCTTCGTGACCGCCGAATACAACCACGGAGTGCCCGGCGCCCTGAAGAATGCGGTCGACGTCCTCGGGCCGGAGTGGGTCGGCAAGGCCATCGGCTTCGTGGGCTACGGCTCAGCCGGTGGGGTGCGCGCCGTCGAGCACTGGCGTCAGATCGCGGGCAACCTCTCGATGGTCGACGTCCGCCAGCAGCTCGAGCTGTCACTGTTCACCGAGTTCGGCGAGGACGGCTTCACGCCCAACGAACGCCGCGAGGGCGAACTCGGCACGCTGCTGGATCAGCTCACCGACATGGCCCGCCGGCTGGCCTGACCGGGCTCACCGGGGCTGGCGGAGTCGCTCGTGGAGTTGCTCCGCCAGCCGGTTCATCTGGCGCACATGCGCCGAATCGCCGTCACTCTGGACCTCGGCGGGGCCGACACCGCTGGTGATGATCGCCACCGCATGGCCGTTCAGGATGCCCATCTGGCGTGTCTCGGTGTTGGCGCGGAGCCAGCCTCCCTTGTACGCCGTCGCCCCCACCGATCCGAGCCCCCAGCTCTGGGATTCGATCGGGCGCATCTCCTCGAGCATGAAGCGGCTGGCCCCGGGCGAGACGACCCGTCCCGCGGAGAGGGCGACGAGAAAAGCGACCTGCTGGCGTACCGACCAGATCATGGTCCCCTCCAGCCGACCCGGCACACTGGTCTCCGAGTCGCCGATCGACCGGAGGACCTTCGACATCCCGGCCTGCTTCCCTCCGGGTATGGCGTTTCCGAGGGCGATGACCGATTCCATGTCGGACTCGGTGAACGAGCGGATCATCTGACGACGCTGGGTGGCGGACGCGCGATCCGGATCACCGTCGAGGGCCTCCGCCAGGAATGCCGCCACGACGAGCAGTTTCGAGGTCGACCACGCCCGCTGACTCGGCACCTCTCCCTCGACGACGATCTCGCCCGGCGCATCGAGTGGGACGAAGGCCCAGGCGTTCCGGGTGTCCCCCACCAGGCTCGGTGCCGGCGTCGGGCTCGCCGTGGGGGTCGGGCTCGCCGTCGGCGTGCCGGTGGCGGTGGGGGTCGGCGTCGCCTCGGGCGTACGCGGGGTTGGCCCGCCCGGCGACGGCCCGGGTGCCCCGGGAATCCCCGGGATCGGCACCCCGCACCCGCTCAGCACGAGGGCAGCACCACCGGCGGCTGCGAGAAACGCGCGGCGGTTCAGCGACACAGGGCGACCCCGTTCACCGACTGATTGCTGGCACCCTGCGCGAGTGCGGTCTCCGGGAACCAGTCCCAGGTGCCGTTGTCGGCCTGGGCCCAGAACCACCACGTATTGGTCTGATTCGCCGTATAGATGGGGTTGGGCTCACGCAGATCGGCCTGGCAGGTCACCGAGATGGGGCCCGTGCTCAGGGCCGAACCGCTGATCAGACCGGTGGCCGGCTTCCAGGTGCGGCAGTCCCCGAGCGGATAGGCGCCCCAGGAGCTCTGACGCACGGTGGCCGAGCAGGCGGAGCCGGACGAACCGGACTGGACCGAGACGACGTCCGGAGTCCGATTGGGCTCCTCACGCCCGGTGCGTTCCCGCGGCGTCGGCGAGGGCGTGGTGGTGGCGACCGGCCCCGTGACCGATGCCTCCTCGGACGGGGCCGGGGCCTGCGTCTCCACGGTCGGCTCCGACCCGGCGCTGGTGCGATCACCCCCGAACCGCTCCAGGACAGAGCCGAAAAGCCCCGTGACCGCGCCCACGACGACCGCGAGCGCCACAACGCCGGCCAACAGCGCGATCACCACGGCGAGCGTGCGCTTCGGCCGTTGCCGCACGGCGGGCTGGAAGGCCCTGGTCTGGCCCGGCGGTCCGGGCGGGCCGGACATCCCGGGAGGAATCCCTGCCCCCGGCGGAGGCTGTTGCGCACCGGGCCACGCGGACTGCACCCAGCCCGAATTCTCCGAGATGATGGTCTGGTCGAGCGCACCCTGACCGGGCGGTACGCCCTCCCCCGGATAGCCGCTCTGCCCGGGAGGTCTCCCCTGCCCCGGATGCCCGCCCTGCCCCGGAGGCATCCCCTGTCCGGAAGGCCCACCCTGCCCCGGAGGGACGGGGGCCCAGGGGTCCCTCGGCTTGTCGGGAGGGGGCGACGCAGGCATGCCCCAGGGGTCGTGGCTCATGCCAGCACCTTCCTCGTGCAACAAGTGATCTCTGGCGCAGAATACGGGTCGGTTTGCCACGGACACATGAGTCCCGCGACGACTGGGTCCGGAAATTGCAGCCAGGACTACCAGAATCGGACCCGATCCCAACTGGGCACCACAGCGGCATCCCTGCGCGGGGGTCGGCGACAGGAACGGCGGGCGGGAGATCGCTCCCCGCCGGCCGTCCCGGCGTACTCGTCCTTCGATCAGCTCTGCGGCGTCATGAACGCATCGAAGAAGGCGTTCAGCTGGTCGAAGCCGTCGAGCGGCAGGACCTGCGCGACATACTGATCCGGACGCACGACCACGAGCGCACCCTGGCCACGGTCGATGGCCATGACGTCGAAGATGTCGCCGTCGACGTCGTCGACCGGGGCGAAGCACTTCTCATAGTCGGTCAGCTGCAGCGTGCCGACGAGCGGCTTCAGGAACTGCGGCATGTGCTCCCAGCCCACTTCGAGGTGGGACTGCTGGATGATGCCGTAGACATCGAACACGCTGTGCTGTTCCCAGCCGGACGGCGTGAACCGGGCCACCGGGGAGGCGTCCGAGCCCAGCCAGTCCATGAGCTCCACGAACTTGGAGCCATGGGTCCGGGGATCCACGACATCCGCGAAGGCATAGAGGCGCCAGCGGGCATCGGCCTTGTGGACATGACCGAGGTGAACGCGCTTGCCGTCACCCATGCGGACGACTTCCTTCGACTGGAAGCGACGCCCGGGCGGATAGCCCTTGGCCAGGTCGAGATGCGCATCGTCACCGGTGAGCAGGCTCGGGGTGTAGTGGGTCGCCAGGCCGGCGGTGAACTCACCGTTCTTCACGAACTGGCGCTGCACCTCGGCGAACGCGGCCTGGACGGCCTTCTCGTCGGAGGAGTCGACGCGACCGGCGCCACCGATGGCCTGCGACCAGCGGGTGTCCATGTCGATGAGGTCCTGAGCGATGACCTTGCGCTCGGCCGAATAGGTGTCGAGCAGGCTGCCCGGGCTGCGGCCCTGGAGCACGGCGACCAGCTTCCACGCCAGGTTGAACGTGTCCTGCATCGACACGTTCATGCCTTGACCGGCCTTGGCGGTGTGGGTGTGGCAGGCATCGCCGGCGATGAAGACCCGCGGGATCCGCGTACCGATCTTGTCGTCGTCCACATCGTCGAACTTGTCGGTGACGCGGTGGCCGACGCGATAGACGGAGAACCAGCCGACTTCCTTCACGTCAAGGTCATACTGCGACAGGACGCTGTTGGCCTTGGCCAGCACTTCTTCCTCGGTGAGCCACGCATCGGCGGCGATCTCGCCCATGTCCACATAGAGGCGGAACATGTGGCCACCCTCGCGCGGGATCAGGAGGATGTTGCCGCCGTCGCCGGACTGGATGGTGCACTTGAAGCGGATCTCGGGGAAGCTCGTCACGGCGAGCAGGTCCATGACGCCCCAGGCCTTGTCGGCACCGTAGCCCTGGGCCACGCGTCCGATCGACTCACGAACAAGGCTGTGGGCGCCGTCGCAGCCCACCACATATTTCGCCTTGACGGTCTTGTCGCCCTCGGGGGTCTTCAGGGTCACGACCGACGGCTCGTCGTCGGTCGCCGGCGGCACCATGCCGGTCAGCTCGTGGCTGTAGTCGACCTTGAGGCGGCTCGGCGAGCCGGCCATGTATTCGAGCAGGAAGTCGAGCAGGCGCGCCTGGTTGACGATGACGTGGGGGAACTCCGAGAGCCCGTCACGGACATCCTGAATCGCACCGAACCGCTTGATCTTCGAGGGGTCAGCGGGGTCCGGGCCCCAGAAGTGGGTCTCGTTGACCCAGTAGGCCTCATCGGTCATCTTGTCGGCCAGACCAAAGGCCTCGAAGGTCTCGACCGTGCGGCAGTTGACGCCATCGGCGCGGCCCACGGGCAGCGGGCCATCGGCCTTCTCGACCACGCGGGTATTGATCTCGGGGAAGTTCGACAGCATGGCCGCCAACAACAGACCCGCCGGGCCAGTGCCGACGATCAGGACGTCAACCTCCTCGGGCAACGGTCCCTGCTCATCGGATCGACCTTCCGCGGCCTTGCGGATGCGCGGATCACCCTTGACATAACCGTCCTGGAAATACTGCATGCGTCGCTCTCCTCCTCGAGAGTCCGGGCGTGCTCGAGTCGTACGCCCCGAGTCCCCGCCCATGTTTCCGTTAGGACCATGGTTCGGCAATAGCCGGACATGAAATCCGCCGGCGTCTCGTTTGTTCCCCACGACAAAAGAGCGATTCAGGTGTCACTATCGGCTCATGGCGCTGACGACGGGCCTCTATCTGACCAATCAATACTTTCCCGGTGAGGATCCGAGGGCCGCGCTCGAGGGTCAGCTCGCCATGGTGCGCGCCGCCCGCGACGGCGGCTGGGACGCGGTCTTCGCGGGGCATCACTATCTCGGCGACGAACTCGCCCATTTCCAGCCCCTGCCGATGCTCGCGCGAGTCGCGGCGGAATCAGGCGACATGACTGTCGGGACCGGCATCTGGTTGCTGGCGCTGCCCAACCCGCTCGATGTCGCCGAGAACATGGCGACACTCGACATCATCACCGGAGGTCGACTGATCTTCGGGGTCGGCCTGGGCTATCGCGACGTCGAGTACGCCGCCTTCGGCATCGGACCACGGCGCATCGGCCGGTTCGAGGCGAACCTCGCGGTGATCCGTCAGCTCTGGTCGGGTGGGCCGGTCGACGCCGACCTGCCGTGGTGCCACCTCGAGGGCGCTCACCTGCGCATCCTTCCGCAGCAGCGTCCCGGACCGCCGGTCTGGATGGCCGCCAACAGCGACAGCGCCGTGGAGCGGGCCGCGCGGATCGCCGACGCCTGGCTGATCAATCCCCACGCCACCCTCGCCACCATCACCCGTCAGCTCGACCTCTATCGCGCTGCCGGGGGCGTACCCGCCGGGAACCGTCTCCCGGCGATGCGCGAGATCTTCTGCGCTCCGGATCGGGAGACCGCAGTGCGCCGCGCGGCACCGGTGCTCGGTGCGAAATACCGCACGTACGCCGACTGGGGCCAGGACAAGGTGATGCCCGATCGGGACGCGTTCGACACGGCGTACGCCGAGTTGGCCGACCAGCGCTTCATCGTCGGCTCACCGGCCGATTGCATCGCTGCCCTGCGGCCCTGGCTCGACCTCGGAGTCACCGACCTGGTCCTGAGAACCCACTGGGCCGGGATGCCACCTGCCCACGCGATCGAATCCATCCGACTGATCTCGGAGGAGGTCTTGCCAGCCCTGCGCTGACCCCACGTATTGTCGACATATGACTAACTCCAAGCGTGTGGCCTTTCTCGTGGCAACCGAGGGCCTCGAGGAGATCGAACTCACGTCGCCGTGGCAGGCGGTGCAGGAAGCCGGCTTCACGCCGGAGTTGCTGAGCACCGACTCGGGCGAAGTGCAGGCTTTCAACCATCTGGACAGGGCGGGGACCTATCCGGTCGACCGCGAGGTCGCGGGGGTCTCCCCCGACGACTATGCCGGGCTGGTCCTGCCCGGTGGCGTGGCAAACCCGGACGCGCTGCGGACCAACCGGGATGCCGTCGCTTTCGTTGCCGCGATGGTGGAGGTCGGCAAGCCGGTCGCCGCGATCTGTCACGGCCCGTGGGTGCTGGCCGAGGCGGACGTGCTCAAAGGCCGCACGGTGACCTCCTATCCCAGCATCAGGACCGATCTCCGCAATGCCGGCGCCGAGGTCGTCGACGAGCGGGTCGTGGTCGACGGGAACCTGATCACCTCCCGCAACCCGGACGATCTGGAGGCCTTCAACGGTGCTGTCATCGAGGCCCTCAATCACGGGTCCGCCTCGACCACCGCCGAGCACTAGGCGGGAGCCATGCCCCAGGAAGCGTGGAGCGACAAGCGCGAGCGGCAGTACGAGCACATCAAGGAGAGCCAGCTCGAGCGTGGTGTCGACGAGGACACGGCCGAGGAGATCGCGGCGCGCACGGTCAACAAGGAACGCGCGCGGGCCGGTGAGGCGAAGGAGTCGAGCCGGCTGTCCAGGGAGGACATCTCCTCCGGCCGGCGGGGCGGTCTGCGTTCCCATTCGGGCGCCAAGGGCCGGACGAAGGCCCAGCTCTATGAGGAGGCCAAGCGCAAGAACATCAAGGGCCGCTCCTCGATGACCAAGCAGGAGTTGCTCGATGCGCTCGACGATCGCTGACGCCTGGAAGTCCGCCCTGGACCGGTATCGGGCCACCGGCGCCGATCTTCCTTTCGGTGATCCCCTCCCCTGGCACGGGGTGTCGATGGAGGGCTATTTCTGGCGGCTGACCGACCCGGTCACCGGGCGCGTGGTCATCGCCCTCGTGGGCATCAACACGCCGCAGAACGGCCCGACCTGGGCCACGGTCGGCATCGCCGCCGAGCCGGAGGGCCTTCTCGAGACGGCAGTCGTGGCCGACGCGTCGGCCGATGGGCGGCGGTTCGGCGTACGCGCGGGTGAGAGCGTTGTGGTGACCGATCGGGTCGTCCGCATCGAGGTCGGCACGTCGTCGGTGGCGTTCACCGTCATGTCGCCCCGACAGTGGCCGCACCGGCTGTTCGGCGGTTCGAGTGTCTTCCAGATGGTGCCGGGACTCAATCAGTATTGGCATCCCTGGCTCCTCGGCGGCCATGCCAATGGTCATGTCGTGCTCGACGGGGAACGGATCGACGTCGACGGCTGGCAGGTCTACGCCGAGAAGAACTGGGGCCGCGGCGGTTTCCCGGAATCGTGGTGGTGGGGGCAGGCCCAGGGGTTCGCCGAACCGGAGGCCTGTGTGGCGTTCGCCGGTGGGCGCATCACCGCTGGTCCCCGCATCGGGGGCAAACCCTGGTCCACCGAGGTCACCGCCGTGGTGGTCGCCATTCCCGACGGCCCGGTGATCAGGCTCGGCGATCCGCTCATCTCGCCCGTGACGACCACGGCTCGGCCGGGCTCCTGGACGATCCGGGGCCATTCGTCGCTGTGGCGCGTGGAGATCGACGCGGAGGCTGACCCGAACGAATCGTTCGTCCTGCCGGTGCCCCTGGTCGAAGAAGGCCGGAACACCCCCGGCGACCTGGAACATCTCGTCGGCAACCTGCACGTCCGCGTGAGCCGGCTGGGCCGCGAAGTCTGGAGCGGCCGCACCACCCTCGCCGCCCTGGAGATCGGTGGCCGCGACCTCGCCGAGGCCGAGCTGGCCCGGCGCGGCGGCGATCCACGCCCCGTCCGCACGCCGACCCCCAATCCCCCGAACCCCAATCCCCCAAACCCCAATGAAGGGCAGGACAGCCATGACCGACCACCAGGAAGTTGACCGGGCCGCAGCTGAACTCACGAACGATCAGGGAGGTTTCCCGGAACAGGAGCAGCCGCCCCCGGGTCTGACCGAACAGATGACCCCGGTCCCGGATCACGGCGAGGAGTCGTGGATCGGTCACGACCGACTCCAGGGCCTTCGGGCGCTGATCACCGGAGGCGACTCCGGCATCGGACGAGCGGTCGCGATCGCGTACGCCCGCGAAGGCTGCGATGTCGCCCTCAGCTATCTCGAGGCGGAGCAGGTCGACGCCGAGGACACCAAGCGGTGGGTGGAGAAAGCCGGGCGCACGTGCGTGCTGGTGCCCGGAGACATCACCGATGAGGAGACCGCCCGGAAGGTGGTCTGCGATGCCGCCGATCAGCTGGGCGGGCTCGACATCCTGGTCAACAACGCCGGTTTCCAGTGGGCCCGACGCGAGGGCGGGATCGAGGGTCTGAAGACCAGCGAGATGGACCAGGTGTTCAAGACCAACCTCTATGCGTTGTTCTGGATGACGCAGGAGGCCCTGCCCCACCTCGGCAAGGGGTCGAGCATCATAAACGTGAGCTCCATCCAGGCGTACGACCCATCGGTCTCCCTCATCGACTATGCGTCGACGAAGGCAGCGATCAACAACTTCACGGTCAACCTGGCGGCCGAGCTCGGCCCGCAGGGCGTACGCGTCAACTGCGTCGCTCCCGGACCGATCTGGACGCCGCTGCAGCCCGCGACCAAGGGCGGCGACAGCATGCCCGACTTCGGCGGCGACACTCCCCTGGGCCGGGCGGGGCAGCCGTCCGAGCTCGCGGGCGCGTTCGTCTTCCTCGCGAGCCCGCGCGAGGCGTCCTATGTGTCCGGAACGGTGCTCGGCGTCACGGGTGGCAAGCCGGTCTTCTGATCAGGTGCCGCAGAACGTCGCGAAGCCGAATCCGGAGTCGGGGTCCGGGGCCGCGAGGTCCTCGAACCCGGGCCGCTCCACATAGGGGGCCGACATCGCCTCCAGGATGCGCTCCACCTCGCCGAGGTCACCCAGAGTGGCCTTGGCGAGGGCCTGCTCGACGACGTGATTCCTCGGGATATACGCCGGGTTGAGCGCGTCCATGTCCGCCCGCATGGCCTCGCGGTCGGCCGGCAGGCGCTGCTCGCGCTTCTCGGCCCAGGCCTCATAGGCGTCGCTGTCGGTGAAGAGATCCGCCGCAGTGCCGGCAGCGAGCGCCCGGAAGAAACCGGTGAAATCAACCTTCTGCTCATGCAGCAGACGCAGGCCCTCCTCCACGATCTCCGCATCCGGCTCGGCCAGGCCGAGCTTGGCCGACATGCGCTCCAGGGCGAGCTCGTTGTAGAGCTCCCCGAACTCGCCCAGCACCTCCGTGGCGAGTTCCACCGCCTGCTTCTGGTCGTCATCGATCAGGGGCAGCAACGCCTCGGCGAGCCGCGCGAGGTTCCACTGGGCGATGCCGGGCTGGTTGCCATAGGCATAGCGGCCCTGCTGATCGATCGAGCTGAATTTCGTGGCGGGATCGAACTCGTCCATGAAGGCGCACGGGCCGTAGTCGATGGTCTCGCCCGAGATCGTCATGTTGTCGGTGTTCATAACGCCGTGGATGAAACCCACGCTCATCCAGTCGACGATCAGGCGTGCCTGGGCCCGGGCCACCGCGCGCAGCAGCTCGAGCGCCGGTCGCTCGGCGTGCGCCGCATCGGGGTAGTGGCGTCGGATCGCATAGTCGGTGAGCGCCTGCAGCTGCTCGCGATCCCCGGCGGCTGCGGCGTACTCGAAGGTGCCGACCCGCAGGTGACTGGCCGCCACCCGCGCCAGCACCGCGCCGGGCTGGGGCCCTTCCCGCCGGACCGGCTCACCCGTCGCGACCACCGCGAGGGATCGGGTCGTCGGGATGCCGAGCGCGTGCATGGCTTCACTGATGAGGTATTCCCGCAGCATCGGACCGACGACCGCCAGGCCGTCGCCCCCACGGGCGAAGGGCGTCCGACCGGAACCCTTCAGATGGAGGTCTCGCCGGTGCCCTGTGTCGTCGACAATCTCTCCGAGCAGCACCGCACGACCGTCCCCGAGCCGGGGTGAATAGCCGCCGAACTGATGACCGGCGTACACCTGCGCAACGGTCTCGACGTGCTCCGGGACTTCGCCGACCAGCAGCCGGACCCCCTCCGGTGACCTCAGCCAAGCCGGATCGAAGCCCAACTCACGCGCGACCGGCTCGTTGAGCTTCAACAGCTCCGGGTCCGCGACCGGTTTCGCCCGCCAGGCGAGGGACAACCCCGGGACCGCGTCGGCATAGGTGCGCTCAAACGTGACTTGCAAGAGGTTCACCATGACTCCCCCAACCTCGTCGGGCGCCCGATTGTTCCCCCACCATGCCCTCTGAAACCACGGCAGCCCAAGACACAATCAATCGCTGCCATTGATGCAGACTTGAATGGATGACACTCTGGGAGGTTGTGAGGGCCGAACGAGCGGCTCTGGCCGCGGATCTCGCGAGCCTTGACGACGCGCTCTGGGCCACCGACTCGCTCTGCGCGGGCTGGTCGGTGCGGGACGTGCTCGCCCACATGACCGCCACGGCGCGCATGAATCCGGCCACCTTCCTCTTCAGGCTCGGCGCCGCCCGCTTCGACTTCCATCGCATGGTCGGCCAGTGCCGCCTGGCAGATCTGGGATCCAGCCCCCGCCAGACCCTCGAGTTGTTCCGGGCCACCATTGACCTGCGGGGCGGCCCGCCGCTTCCGCGCCCTGCGATGCTCGGCGAAACCCTGATCCACGCCGAGGACATCCGGCGCCCCCTGGGCATCCATCACGAGTATCCCCTCGAGGATCTGCGGGATGTCATCACGTTCAACGTGGCGACCAATCTTGTGTTCGGCACCCGCGAACGTATCGAAGGCCTTCGGTTGGTCGCGACCGACATCGACTACGCCCACGGGTCCGGTGAACTGGTCGAGGGCCCTCTCATGGCACTCACCCTCGCCGCTACCGGTCGGGGCGCGGGCTGCGACGACCTCGCCGGTCCTGGGGCGGCCGTTCTCCGCGGACGCTGCCCCTGACAGTTCAGCGGGCCGCCCGAACATCGGTCTGGGGGAAATCATTTCCTTTGAAGAGCAGTGGACGCCCGAGTTGTTGGGCAACCGCATAGGAATAGCAGTCGCCTAGGTTGAGACCTGCCGGGTGACGCCCCTTGCCAAACCTGTTCCAAGCCTTCAGGGCTACCTCCGCCTGCTCCTCGTCGAACGCAAGCACGTCACATTCGAGGTCAGCGAGAAGCGAATGAAGATCACTAAACGCCTCCTCGCCCTGCCGGGCGTACGCCACCATTCCGGCTTCCACCAGCGTCGCCGCCGAAATAGCGAGCTTGTCAGCCGAAACCAGCACCGACAGGAAGGTCTCCGCGTCTTCCTCTCCCAGCACGACGGCCAGGACTGCGGACGAATCAACAATCACCGCGGAAGCCCATGCTCGTCATATCCGATGATTTCCTCGGCCGAGCGACTATCCAGATCGGGGCGCGCGCGGGCGCGGACAATGTAACCCGAGAGTCGGACGTGCCTGCCGGCCCGTCTCTGCCGCCGACGTAGGCGATCAAGCCTTTCTTCCATTGCGACCCGGACCGCGTCAGTGATGGATTCGCCAGTCACGGCAGCCAACTCACGCGCCAATCGATCGGTCGTCGGGTCCTTGATGTTGATTGCCATGAATCAAGCCTATGGGAAAGAAATCTTTCCTGGAAGGAAGAAGTGGCAACGACAAAGCCCGCCGGGACCGGAGTCTCGGCGGGCCGTCGGTTCGACGCGCGCTCAGGAGGCAGCCGCCACGTCCTCCCAGTGGAAGAACGTTGTGGTCACACCGCCGGGGAACTGGTTGACCTTGCTGCCCACGAGATAGGCGTTGTGGTGGGCGATCATCGGCATGAGGGGCATCCACTCGGTCAGGGCCTCCTGCAGCTCGGCCAGTTTGGCCTTGCGCTCCTCCGGAGTCTCGACCTTGGTCAGGTCGTCGAGGATCTGGTCGACCTTCGGATCACCGGCGCGGACCAGGTTCGAGGGCAGGCCGGTCCGGTAGTCGTTGCGGATATAGCCGTCGGTCTCCGCCGACACCGAGGTGAAGCGCAGCTGCGAGGTGTAGTTGCCGGAGAACGCCTGGGTCACCATGGTCGGCTGGTCTCCGACCTCGATGTTCATGGTGATGCCCGCCTCGGCCAGCATCTGCTGCATCAGCTGTGACATCTTCATGAACTCCGGCGGGGAGGTGGACGTCAGGGTGAAGGTCGGATCCCCGCCCTTCGCCTTGAAGGCCTCGACGCCCTTCTTGGCAGCCTCCAGGTCATAGGACGGCCAGCCGGTGTCCACATAGTTGCTGTTGTCCGGGGGCACGATGCCGGTCATGACCGTGTGAGTGCCGTTGAAGATGGCGTCATTCAGCGCGTTCAGATCGATGGCCTGGATCACCGCACGACGGAAGTCCTTGTCGTCGAAGGGCGCCTTCGAGTTGTTGAACAGCATGTCGAAATAGGTCGCGTTGGGTTGGATGAGGGCCGTCACCCCGGCACCCTCCGCATCGAGGATGTCCACACCGGACTGGGTCGTCGCGATGTCGATGGACCCGGACTTCACCGCGGCGAGGCGCGCCTGGGTGTCCGTGGCTGTCACGAACTTGATGCTGTCGAGATAGGGCTTGCCCTCCTCGTAGTAGGTCTCGTTGCGGACCAGGTTCGCATCGCCGCCCGGGGAATAGTTCTGCACCTTGAACGGGCCGGCACCCACCGGATTGCGCGACATCTGATCGACCGGCACGTTCGGCGACGGGATGAAGCTCGCCACCGGCATGCCCGAGACCCCGAGGAAGACCTTCGGGAACGCCATCGACGGTTGCTTCAGCACCAGGGTGACCGTGGTCGGGTCAGTGGCCTCGATCGTCTCGATGGCGCGCATCGACGCCGCCGACGGTGACCGCGACCCCTCGGCCGCGATCCGCTCATAGTGCTTCTTGACCGCTGCCGAGTCGAGCGCAGCACCATCGCTGAACTTGATGGCGGGGTCGAGCTTGATGATCCAGGTCTTGCCCGAGTCGGGGGTCTCGAGTCCCTCCGCCATGTCGGGGACCACGTTGCCGTCCTTGTCGGCGTGGAACAGCAGCCCATAGACGGCCATCATGATCGGCGTCGCGCCGTTGCCACTGGGGGCGACGGGATCGAGTGTTTCGGCCGGCGCATAGAGCCCATAGGTCAGGGTTCCACCCTTGGCCGGGCTGCCTTTCGCAAGAGCTTCGCCACCGCCCGGCGCCGTATTCGACACGCCCTCGCGGGCCGGTCGCTCGCTGAACGCTCCGGAGCCGGGTTGCTGGGTGCCGCCACCCCCGCCGCCGCCACAGGCACTCAGGAACAGCGCGGACGCTGCCAGCGCCACCCCGATTCGTCGTCGCAGGCCCATGTGATCCTCCAAGAAGAGCTGGCCCGGTCTTCATTGCCCGGGCTCGTGGAGGAAATTCTGTGGACGGCCCCCAGAACACGCCGCCTTTGTCGCACTCAGTGGATCACTGTTCCAATCGGCGGCACATCGGCCGGAGGTCTTCCCGATTACGGTGGGTCCATGCGCGCCCTGCTCTACGATGCCCCCGGTTCCCGGCCCCGTCTGCTCGAGGTTGCGCGGCCGGCGTGCCCGCCCGACGGCGTACTCATCCGCGTCGCCGCCACCGGCGTGTGTCGCTCCGACTGGCATGCGTGGATGGGCCACGACCCGGTGCCCCTGCCGATGGTCCCCGGTCACGAGTTCGCGGGCACGATCGTCACCGTCGGCGAGAGCGTACGCCTGTGGCAGGGCGGTGAGCGCGTCACCGTACCCTTCGCCTGCGGCTGCGGTCGCTGCCGCACGTGTGAGCGGGGCCAGACCCACATCTGCCCCGATCAGACCCAGCCGGGGTTCACCCACTGGGGTTCGTTCGCGGAGATCGTGGCGGTCCGAGCGGCCGATGCCAATGTGGTCGCCCTGCCGGACGAGATCGATTTCGTCACGGCCGCCTCGCTGGGCTGCCGCTTCGCCACGGCCTATCGGGCCGTCACGACCCAAGGGCGCGTACGCCCGGGCGACACCCTCCTGATCCACGGCGCCGGAGGCGTCGGACTCTCCGCGGTGCAGGTCGGCCGCGCCCTCGATGCCCGGGTGACCGTCGTCGACCCGTCGCCGGCAGCCCGGGCCCGGGCGATCGAGCTCGGCGCCGATCGTGCTCTCCATCTCGACGAGTTCGCGCTGCTGCGGCGCACGGAGGCGCGGTCGGTCGACGTGGTGATCGACGCGATCGGTGCGCCCGACCTGCTCGAGCCGTCCACTGACGTCCTCGCACCCGGCGGACGGTACGTCCAGGTGGGTCTGCTGTTCGGCGCCGCCGCACGTACGCCCACCCCCATGGGTCCGTTCATCGGCCGGGAACTGGAACTTCTGGGCAGCCACGGCATGCCGGCCCACGACTATCCGGCGATGCTCGACCTGATCGGCTCGGGCCGGGTTCGGCCGCAGGACCTCATCGGCCGCGTGATCGAACTGGATGAAGCGTCGGAGGCCCTCATCGGCCTGGACGACACCACGACGACCGGGATGACGGTCGTGACGATCGGCTGACCGAACTCACGTGCCCTGTGACCCGGCTGGTGGAACGCCGGTTTGCGGACTCCCCCACCGCTGTGCTCGTCCGCCATTAGGCTGGCCCCTCACGGGGGTTCCGTGCGCACTAGCCTGTGCCCGGCCGCAGACCCCAGGGAACAACAGGAGAGATTCTCGATGACCGAACGCGTGACGATTGGCGACCTGCAGGTCGACAAGAGGCTGGTCGACTTCATCAACAATGAGGCGCTGCCGAGGACCGATGTCGACCCCGAAGCCTATTGGCAGGGGTTTGCGGACGTATTCGCCACGTTCGCGGGCCGCAACGCAGAGCTGCTCCAGGTGCGCGCCGACCTCCAGGCCAGGATCGACGAATATCACCGCGCCAACCCCGGCCGGCCCGACATGGACGCCTACGTCGCGTTCCTCAAGGAGATCGGCTATCTGGTCGAGGATCCGGGCGACTTCCAGGTGCGCACCGAGAACGTTGACGACGAGGTGGCCGAGGTCTCGGGCCCGCAGCTCGTCGTGCCGATCCTCAACCGTCGCTTCGCGATCAACGCGGCCAATGCCCGCTGGCATTCGCTCTATGACGCGCTGTATGGCACCAACGCCATCCCCGACACCGATGGCGCCGAGCGCGGCGAGGGCTACAACAAGGTCCGCGGCGACAAGGTCATCGCCTGGGGTCGCGAGCTGCTCGACACCGCTGCTCCGCTGGCCTCCGGTTCGCATGCCGATGTGACCAAGTACGCCGCAGGCGCCGAGTTCGCCGCGACGCTCGACAACGGTGAGACCGTGGGCCTGGCCGACCCGGAGAAGTACGCCGGCTTCAGCGGTGACGCCGCCTCGCCGACCGCGATCCTGCTGGCCAACAACGGCCTCCACATCGAGATCGTCATCGATCCGAGCCACATGATCGGTGAGACCGACAAGGCCGGCGTCAAGGACATCGTCGTCGAGGCTGCGATCACGGCGATCATGGACCTCGAGGACTCCGTCGCCGCCGTCGATGCCGAGGACAAGGTCATCGGCTATCGCAACTGGTTGCTGCTCAATGACGGCACCGCGTCGGAGGAGATGAAGAAGGGCGACAGGACGTTCACCCGCACGCTCAACGACGACCGCACCTGGACCGCTCCGGACGGTGGCGAGGTGCGCCTGCCGGGCCGCGTGCTCATGTTCGTGCGCAACGTCGGTCACCTGATGACCAACCCCGCGGTGCTCGACGCCCAGGGCAACGAACTGCCCGAGGGCATCATGGACGCCCTGGTCACATCGCTCTGCGCGATCCCGGGGCTCTCCGAGGCCAACGAGAAGCGCAACTCCCGCACCGGCTCGATCTACATCGTGAAGCCGAAGCAGCACGGCCCCGACGAGGTCGCCTTCACCACCGCCCTGTTCAGCGCGGTCGAGAAGGTTGTCGGCCTGCCCGAGAACACCCTCAAGGTCGGCATCATGGACGAGGAACGCCGCACCACGGTCAACCTCTCCGCGTGCATCGCCGAAGCCATCGACCGGGTCGTGTTCATCAACACCGGCTTCCTCGACCGCACCGGTGACGAGATCCACACCTCCATGGAGGCCGGTGCGATGATCCGCAAGGCCGAGATGAAGAGCTCCACCTGGATGACGTCGTATGAGGACTGGAACGTCGACACGGGCCTGCGTCACGGCCTGCCCGGCAAGGCCCAGATCGGCAAGGGCATGTGGGCGATGACCGAGCTCATGGCCGAGATGCTGGAGCAGAAGATCGGCCAGCCCAAGGCGGGCGCCTCCACCGCGTGGGTGCCGTCGCCGACCGGTGCCGCCCTGCACGCGACCCACTACCACCGGGTCGATGTGAAGGCGATCCAGGAGAAGCTGAAGGCCGGCGGTCCGCGTGCGAAGCTGACCGACATCCTCACGATCCCGGTGGCCGAGGCGACCGATTGGACCGAGGAGGAGAAGCGCAACGAGATCGACAACTCCTGCCAGTCGATCCTGGGCTATGTCGTGCGTTGGGTCGACCAGGGCGTCGGCTGCTCCAAGGTGCCCGACATCAACGACATCGACCTGATGGAGGACCGCGCGACCTGCCGCATCTCCTCGCAGCTCATCGCCAACTGGATCCGTCACGGCGTCGTGACCGAGGAATTCGTCCTCGAGTCGCTCCGTCGCATGGCCCCGGTCGTCGATCGCCAGAACTCGGGCGATGCGATCTATCTCGACATGGCTCCCCAGTTCGAGAACAGCGTCGCCTGGTGCGCCGCACGTGACCTGATCATGCAGGGCACCGAGTCTCCGTCCGGTTACACCGAGCCGCTGCTCCATGCCTATCGTCGTCAGTTCAAGGCCTCGATCAGCCTCTGAGTTCGCCTGACCGGAAGGCGCCCCGCCCAGCGCGGGGCGCCTTTCGCGTCTCCGGGCAAAGGAGTTCGGGGGTTCCTCCTCTGCGCCCGGTCCCACATGGCACGGTGGATCCCATGACGACCGTGAATCTCCATCTCTCCGGCGACGCCTCCGACCTGCCCCTGGTCCTGCTGGCACCCTTCCCACTGGACGCGCGGTTGTGGGACGAGGTCGTGGAGCGACTCGCGGACGCCGACGGCCCGCACCGGGTCATCGCCGTCGACCCACCGGGATTCGGCGGGGCCATCGCCGGCGGCGAGCCCTCCCTCGAGGCATACGCCGATGCCCTGCTCTCCGCCCTCGACGCGGCCGGGGTCGATCGCTTCGTCCTGGCCGGCAACTCCATGGGCGGCTATGTCGCGATGCTGCTGGCCGACCGCCACCCGCAGCGGCTCGCCGGCATCGGGCTCATCGGGACCAAGTCGACGGCGGACACCGACGAGGCCCGTGACGGCCGCGTCGCCACGGCGGCCCGCCTCGAGGCCGGCGGCTCCACCGATGAAGTCGTCGAGCCGATGAACGAGCGGATGATCTCGGCGGCGACCCGCGCGGAACAGCCCGAGACCGTCCGAGCCCTGCGCGACTGGATGAACCAGGCCCCGGCCGCCAGCATCGCGTGGGCCCTGCGGGCGATGGCGGCGCGCCCCGATCGGACGGCTGCCCTCAAGGCCCTCGACGTGCCCGGCCTCGTGCTGTGCGGCTCCGACGATGTGACGATGACCTGGCCGGAACAGGAACTGATGGCCGAAGCCCTGGGCGAATCGGTCACCGCCATCGACCGGGTCGGCCACCTCATCCCGCTCGAGGCACCGGACGCGACGGCGGCCGCCCTCATCGACCTGTGGAACCGGGCCGCGGCCCGCAGCTGATTCAGCAGTGGTCGGGGTCGCTGCCGGCCGGATAGTCCCGCAGCGGCACCTTGCCCTCCCGCCACGCACAGATCACGGGCTCCAGCACGCGCCAGCACTCCTCCGCCACATCGCCGCGCACCGACAGCAGATGATCGTTGTCGAAGATGCGGCCGAGGATCTCGCCATAGGGGCGCAGGTCGCTGTCGCCGAGGTCGGCATCGAGATGGGTGGTCGACAGGGACAGCCGGTCGTTGCCGGTGTTGGTGGAAACATCGAGCCCGATGCGATGCGGTGTCATGCCGATCGTGAGGACATTGGCCGAGGTCTTCCCGTCCAGGCCCTCCGGCAGGTGCCGCACCTCCTTGAACCGCACCACCACATGGGAGCGTTTCCCGTCGAGGGCCTTGCCGCTGCGGAGGGTGATGGGTACGCCCGCCCAGCGCTGGTTGCGGATCTCGAGCACGACCTCGGCGAGCGTTTCGGTCCCGCGGTCCGGATCGACGCCGTCCTCATCCACATAGGCCCCGATCTCCTTGCCCTCGACGGTGCCGGCGGTGTAGCGCCCCCGACGCGAGTTGGCGACCGGATCGTCCCCGAACACGTGCGTCGATCGCAGCGTGTGCAGCATCAGGTTGTGCAGCTCATTGGCGTCCAGCCGCGCCGGCTCGCTGAGGGCGACGAGCGACAGCACCAACAGCAGGTGACTCTGGAGCATGTCGATGAGCGCGCCCGCGCCGTCGTAGTAGCCGGCCCGCCCCTCGAGTGCCAGCACCTCGTCGGCGATGATCTCGATGCTGTCGATGTGATCGGCCCGCCAGACGGGTTCGAAGATGTGGTTGGCGAAGCGTACGCCGAGCAGGTTGAGCACGGTATTGCGGCCGAGGAAGTGGTCGACCCGGAACACCTGCTCTTCTCCGACGACATCGGTGATCAACCGATTGAGCTCCTGCGCGCTGGCGTAGTCATGCCCGAACGGCTTGTCGAGCGCGAGCCGCAGGTCCTTCGGCAGGTCGCGGCCCCGCAGGGCCTTGACCGCCGCCTCCGTCGCTGTGGGTGGCAGCGCGAAATAGAGCACGACCGGCCCGTCCAGATCGCCGAGCAGTTCGGCGACGTCGTCGCCGTCGTACGCGCTCACCTGCACCCAGCGGCTCGACTCTGCCACGCGCTCGAGTTGCGTACGCCCGCACTCACCCCGACCGAGGGACTCCCGCACCAGGTCGCGCCACGCCTCCTCCGGCTTCTCACTGCGGCCCACCCCAATCAGGGTCACCTCCCGTTCCGGATCTGTCGCCAGCAGCGTCCCCAGCCCGGGCAGAAGCAGTCGCTCGGTCAGGTCACCGCTGGCGCCCAGGATCACAAAGGTCACGGCTTCGGTCATGGTTTCCCCTCACTGGTCGGCTTCTCCATCCTTCCCCATGACCGCAGGCGCCCCGGGCACCGGGGGACGCTTGCCCGGACGACCTATGGTCGACCCATGGCCAGATGGGTCCCGATCCTGGCGACGGTCGCGCTGCTGGGCGCCTGCGCGAGTACGCCCGATTCCCCACCCCCTGAGCCCGTCCCCTCAGTTACGTCAGCGACCGTCACCCCGGCCCTCCCCACCACCAGCCCCACCCCGACGCCGACGCCGAGTGCCGCACCGTTCGATCCGTCCGAGGCCCATCGGACCGTCGCCGAGTTGGCCGTCCTCGGGCCGCGGGAAGCCACGGGGGAGGCGTACGCCCGCGCGAGCGAGCTGGTCTCGACCAGATTCCGCACGCTCGGCTATCAGGTGACGACACAGGAGTTCGA
This sequence comes from Propionibacteriaceae bacterium ZF39, assembly GCA_039565995.1. Classification (GTDB taxonomy): domain Bacteria; phylum Actinomycetota; class Actinomycetes; order Propionibacteriales; family Propionibacteriaceae; genus Enemella; species Enemella fulvus. The sequence continues at coordinate 2,262,893 of CP154795.1, forward strand.
TGTTCCCGCGGGAACGTCCTGGGGTGTCCGCGTCCCCGCCGGTAGGACCCACAACGTCGTCGCCGACCCGGTCGATTTCGACCCCGAACAGCCGCACATCGTGATCGGGGCCCATCTCGATACGGTGCCGCAGGCTCCCGGCGCGGAGGACAATGCGTCCGGCGTCGCCGTCATGCTGGAGCTGGCGCGGATGGTCGCCGACGAACCTGCAGGCCTGCCGGTGCGGTTCATTGCCTTCGGTGCCGAGGAGCCCCGGGGCTCGGGGGATGCGCGCCATCACTACGGCTCCCAGCACTATGTGGCCGAACTGTCCGGGGCCCAGAAGGCCGCCACGAGAGCGATGGTGTCGCTGGATCGGGTGGGCGTACGCGCCGAGGCCGTCCCCCTCGCCCACGGCGGTCGGGGCGATCCCGCCGTGCGCCGAGCCCTCGCCGAGGCCTCCCCCGCCGAAATCCCCGTCACCCAGGTGGAGAACACGACGAGCGATCACTGGTCGTTCGAGAAGGCCGGGATCGCGTCGGCGCGCATCGGCTCGGTGCCGTACGCCGGCTATCACACGCCCCGCGACACCCCGGGCGTCGTCGCCGAGGACCAACTCGGGCGGGTCGGCGCGGTCATGTGGGCCTGGCTCCGCACCCTCTGACGTCACCCGGCATAGGGACCCGTGCTGGTGCTCCGGAACTCCGCCAGGATCCGCGCCGCGTCCTGCTCCCCCGCCGGCCGCGGGATGTGGTCACGAATGACATAGGGCACGGGTTCGACGGCCACGACCCGATCACCCCACAGCACGATCTCGACGAAGATGCCTTCCTGCACCTGCCTCGAGAACTGCATGTCGAAGACGAAGTTGCCGAGTGAGTGCACCACCGTGGTGTCGCCGATGGCCTCCCAGCCCTGGACCCAGTGCGGGTGGCCGCCGATGACGAGATCGTCCCCGGCCTCGGCGAAGCGGGTGGCCGCCAGCCGCTGGCTGTCCTCCGGCTGGTGGGTGTACTGCGCTCCCCAGTGCGGGATCACGATCACCACGTCGGCGGCCTCGGCAGCCGCGGCGATGTCGCCGGCGATCCGGTCGAGAGCCGCCCGGTCCAGGGGGCCGGTGCGGGGCGGCATGTCGAGGCGATTGGTGCCGGGCCTCGCGTCGCCGGCGGCGGGCGTCTCCCCGATCGACTCGGTGCCGAGGAAGGCGATGCGTACGCCGTCATGCTCGGCGATCCAGGGTGCCCGCGCGCGCTGGAGATCGGGACCCGCACCGAAGTACGCCAGCCCCGCCGAGTCGAAGCCCTCGAAGGTCTCGAGCATGGCCCGATCGCCATAGTCACCGAGGTGGTTGTTGGCCAGACTCACGCCGTCGAACCCGGCCCGGTGGAGGCCCTCGAGCATGGCGGGAGCGGCGTGGAACGAATCCCCACCCTGGGTCGCGCGCCCGTTGTTCGAGAGCGTGGCCTCGAAGTTGCCCAGGGTGAGATCGGCGCCGGCCAGCCGCTCGGCGAACGGCTCGAAGGGGGCGCGGGGGTTCCCGGCGTACGCCCGTCCCACCCGGCGGCCGAGCATGATGTCGCCCGTGATCGTGATCGTGGTGACCACCGGCAGCTTGCCGGCGGCGATCCGCACGGGATAGTCCTGCGGATTGCGCAGGGGGTGCACTCCATCAACCTCGGCCACCCGAACGCGCTCGTCGATGCTCGTGGCCGGAACCACCGCGATCGTGTTTCGATCCCGCGTCACCGCCTCGAGCGCCTCGGCCGGGGAGCCGGTCGCCACACTCAGGGCTCCCCCGGGTTGGCCGAGGTCCGCCCAGTCGCGAATCCGTCCTTCCTGCAGGTCATCGAGGGTGCCCGCCGCGATCTCGACGGCTCCGCGACTGTGGTGGACCGCCAGGACGAGCGGAACAGTGGCCGACGGCGTCGTGGGGGCGACAGAAGGGCGCGGTGCTGACGACGAGGCGCTGGGCTCGGGTGCCGGGGCTGTCCCACCCGTGCAGGCAGCCAGAAATACCACCAGCAAACCCGGGATCCACGCTCCGCGCATGAGAGAAGCCTAACCAGGACCAATACGTTTGATCTGGCACAAACCTGAGCATAAACTTGAGCAAATCTCAGGCTCCTCGCGCTGAGAGGCAGCCAGGGGGTGATCCACGAACATGAATTTGTGGACAAATACACTCGTCACCGCGCAGGCGATGTGGGTGCGCAGCGCCTCTCTTTTCCTTCCCCCGCCCTCCGGAGCGTCTTACGGCGTGGTCGAAGCCCCGGGCTCGCCGGAGTTCAAACTCGCGCTGGTGGGTGATTCGGCAGCAGCCGGCATCGGCGTCTCCACGCACTCGCTGGGCCTGGGCGGCAGCCTGGCGCGCGAGTTGGCCGTGTCCACAGGTCGCCGGGTGGAATGGCGCGTGTTCGCCCAGTCGATCGCCAACGTGCAGCGCATCCGGCAGCGGCTGATTCCGCAACTGCCCGTCGACCACGACCTCGTGGTGCTGATCGCCGGCATGACCGATGCGCTCGCCGCGACACCGATCGACGAATGGAGCATCGACATCGGCGCGGCGATCGCGGACCTTGCCGTCCGTCACCGCTGTCTCCTCGTGGTCGGCACTCCCCCCTTCGCGCAGATGCCGTGCCTGCCGAGCCCGCTCCGCGAAGCCCTCGATGAGCGAGGCCGGGCGATGGACGCCGTGACCGCGGAGTTCTGTGCCGGGCGGCCGGGAGTGGTCTTCTCGTCGGGCCGCACGCTGCCGGACGAGACCGATGGGTTCTTCGCCGTCGACGGATTCCATCCGTCGGCCAGGGCGTACGCGCGGTGGGCGCGCAGCCTGGCGCGCACCGTCGGGTGAACCGTCCGGTCAGAGATCCCGAATGACGCGAGCGGGGTTGCCGACAGCGACCACGTTCGCGGGAATGTCCTTCGTGACCACCGCGCCGGCACCGATGACCGAGTTCTCCCCGATCGTCACGCCGGCCAGCACGATCGCCCCGCCACCCAACCAGACGTTGTCCTCAATGGTGATGGGCTCGGCGGCTTCCCACATGGCCCGGCGGGGTTCGGGGTCGAGCGGGTGGGTCGGGGTCAGCAACTGGACGTTCGGCCCGATCTGGCAATTCCGACCGATCCTGATCCAGGTGACATCCAGCGCAGTCAGGTTGTAGTTCACGAACGTGCCCTCACCGATGCTGAGGTGGCTGCCGTAATCGACATAGAGCGGCGGCCTGACCTCGACCCGCTCACCGAGTTCACCCACCAACTGCGCCAGGATCTCGCGCGCGGCGACCGGGTCCGAGGGGTGGAGCTGGGCGTACTCGTGCTGCAGGCGCATGGCCCGGCGCGACATGTCGGCGAGCTCGGGATCATCGGCGATATAGGGCTCACCGGCGAGCATGCGCTCGCGGACCGTACGCCCGTCGGGTGACGAAGTGATCATGTCGACAAACCCTAGCGCGGCCTCCTGATCGGCCGGTCAGGCGTCGAACGGCAAAGGAGCTTTCCCCCGTACGCCGGGGCGTACGCGATAGATCGACCCGGCCGCCGGCTCCTCGCCGTCGGGCAGGTTCTCGCGCGAGGTCGTGATGAACAGTTCGTCCAGGTCGGGACCGCCGAACGTGCAGGCGGTGACCTGGCGTACGCCGACCTCGACGACCTCGCTCAGGGTGCCGTCCTCGGCATAGTGATGCACGGCCGAGCCCTTGTTGAGTGCGACCCAGACACCACCCTCGGCATCGACGCAGAGGCCGTCGGGCCGTCCGACCTCCTGGTCGATCTCCACCCAGGCATGTCGATTCTGCAGTCCGTGTTCGGGATCATGGTCGAAGCGCCAGACGATGCCGGTCGTGGTGTCGTTGTAGTAGGCGACGGTGCCGCCGGGGCTCCAGTCGAGTCCGTTGGAGGTGCTGACTCCGTCGAGTACGCGGATCGGCTCGTGGCCCGGGCCGTCCCAGCGGAACACCGACGCAGCTCCCGGCGTGCGGTCATAGGCCATGCCGCCGACATAGAACCTGCCCTGCGGATCGCAGCCGCCCTCGTTGTTGCGCAGGTTGGCATCGTCGAAGAGTCGAACGGCTTCGCTGAGGTCGGACAGGTCGTCATTGCGCGCCAGGGCGATCCCGGATTCGGTCGCGACGATCGCTCCCCCGCCGGCCCGGGGTCGGATGACTGCGGCGACTTTCGAGCCGACGGGCGTACGCGTGGGCCGGTCACCGTCGAGCGTGACGATCGCGCCGTGGAGCATGTCGACGAAACGCAGCTGGTTGGTCGCCGGCCACCAGACGGGGCCCTCGCCGTGATAGGAGATCGAATCGGTCAGTCGCTCGGCCAACATGTGCCCACCGTAGGCGGCCCTGTGGGCGAACCGAAAGAGTTTGAAAGACTTGTCGACATGAGTACGCTTCTTGAGGACTATGCCCTGCTCGCCGACATGCGCACCTCGGCCCTGGTCTCGCGGGATGGGAGTCTCGATTGGCTGTGCCTCCCCCGCATGGACTCACCGGCCGTGTTCTGCGCGCTGCTCGGGACCGAGGAGAACGGCTCCTGGAAACTCGGGATCGTCGACGGTCACGTGGTCGAACGGTGCTATCGGGGAGATTCGTTCATTCTCGAAACCCTCTGGGAGTCCCCGACCGGACGGGCGCGCGTGCTCGACCTGTTGCCGCCCCGCACCCGTGAGGCAGACCTGATCCGCCTGGTCGAATGTCTCGAGGGCGAGGTCGTGGTCGACCACGACCTGCGGTTGCGCGTGGACTACGGACGCGTGGTGCCCTGGGTCCGACCGACCGGAGCCGGCCTGATGGTCGTCGCGGGCCCGACCGGTCTGTTGTTGTCGGGGCCCGACGTCGACGGCTGTCATCCGGACGGGGACATGCCGGCCTGCCTCACCGGGCGTACGCGTCTCGCCGCCGGCGAACGGCAGGACTGGCAGTTGCTCTGGTTTCCCTCGCACGAGGCCCCACCGGCTCCCGCGGAACCTCTGGCGGCAGTGGCCGAGACCGAAAAATTCTGGTCGGAGCTGACGGATGGGCTGAAGATCGAGGGCCGCTGGCCGGGTGTCGTCCGGCGTTCGCTGCAGGTGCTGAGGGCATTGACCAATGCGGAGACCGGCGGCATCGTCGCCGCCCCGACGGCGTCGCTCCCGGAGGATTTCGGCGGCGTACGGAATTGGGACTATCGCTACACCTGGTTGCGGGATGCGTCCTTCACCATCGAGGTGTTGATCGAATACGGCCACACCGAGAAAGCAACCCTCTGGCGCAACTGGCTCCTGCGGGCGGTGGCGGGCGATGTCACCCAGCTCCAGATCATGTATGGCATCGGCGGCGAGCGCGAACTGCCCGAATCGGAGCTCGACCACCTCGCGGGCTATGAGAACTCCCGGCCGGTGCGCATCGGCAATGGCGCGGTCGATCAATACCAGGCCGATGTGGTCGGCGAGGTCATGCTCGCGCTCGGGAAGCTGCGGGACAACGGGCAGGCCGAGGACTCCTGGTCGTGGCGCCTGCAGAAGGAACTGCTGCGCTATTGCGAGGAGAACTTCGACCGGATGGACCACGGCATCTGGGAGATGCGCGGCGAGGAACACATGTTCACGCACGGTCGCATCATGATGTGGGCCGCCTTCGACCAGGGCGTGCATGCGATCACCACGCACGGTCTGGAGGGGCCCCTGGACCACTGGCGGGCACTCCGCGAGAAGCTTCGGGCCGAGATCGAGGAACACGGGATCGACCCCGAGTCGGGCGCGTTCACCCAGACCTATGACAACACCGAGGTGGATGCATCCCTGCTGCAGATCCCGCACACCGGCTTCTGCACCTACGACGATCCACGGATGCTTCGGACAGTGGCGCGGATCGAGACCGAACTCGGCGACGAGAACGGGCTTCTGCACCGTTATCGGACCGCGACGGGCATCGACGGCCTCGAGGGCGACGAATACCCGTTCCTGATCTGTGTGTTCTGGCTGGTCGAGCAGTACGCCTTCTCCGGACGGCTCGACGATGCCATCACGCTGATGGATCGGCTGGTGGGCTATGCGAGCGATCTGGGACTGCTCGCCGAGGAATACGACCCGTCGACCCAGCGGCTGGCCGGGAACTACCCCCAGGCCTTCAGCCACCTCGCGCTGGTCCGGGCCGCCGCCGCCATCACCGCGGCCGAAGCAGCCCGGGACGACTAGGGTCGCGACTGTGCCAGTGCTTGCGTCGGTTTTTGTGGGAAAGCCCGTTCCCCTGCCACCCGAGGGGCAGTTGTCCGGAATCGTCAAGCATCCGGTCGCAGGCCCGGTCGCGGTGGATCCGGAGGGCCTCGCCGGGGATGAGCAGGGGGATCGTCGCGTCCACGGCGGTCCCGAGAAGGCGGTCCACCTCTTCCCGCCCGAGAACTATGACCTCATCGCAGGTGCCGGCCTGCGGTCGCCGACAAGCTGCGGGCCGGCGTACTCGGGGAGAACCTGTCCGCGCCCGGCATGACCGAGGCCGAGGTCTGCCTCGGCGATGTGTTCCGGATCGGGACGGTGCTGATCCAGGTCAACCAGCCGCGCCGTCCCTGCTGGAAGATCGACAACCGGCTCGACTCCCCCGGGCTGAATCGGGTGATCGTGGAGCTCGGCTGCCCCGGTTGGTACGCCCGGGTCCTGCACCCGGGGACTCTCGCTGCGGGTGACGAGATCGTGTGTGACGACCGTCCTGCCCCCGAGCTGACCCTCACCCGCCTGCTCGCCGCGGACCGCGATCACCGCCCGGACCCGGAGGAGCTGGGGCTGCTCGCGGCGGCTCCCGGGCTCAACTCGGACTGGGTGGAGCGCCTCGAGCGCCGGGCCCAGTGGCTGCGCTCGCGTCGGACCTGACGCAGGTCCCGGCCGACACCGGGAGCGGTGCTGGAATACTCGCGACATGCTCGCGATCCTGGCCGTGACGTTTCCCTTCTTCGCGCTCATCGGCATCGGCTTTCTCGCGGCGCGTACCAAGATCCTGCCCATCGAGGCCGTGCCGGGGCTCAACGTCTTCACACTGTATTTCGCGCTGACGGCGATGCTGTTCCAGCTCGGAGCCAGGACCCCGATCCGGGAGTTGCTGGATCCGGTCGTGCTCGGCGTGTGGTTCCTCGCCGGCATCCTGGTCATGGGGATCGGAGTCTTCACGGCTCGAAGGATCCGCAAGAGCTGGCTGGACTCCTCGTTCGGCGGCCTGATCGCGACCCTGCCCAACTCCGGCTTCATGGGTGTCCCGCTCCTGATCGTGCTCGTCGGACCCGAGGCGGCGGGCCCGATCAGCGCGAGCCTGATCATCGACATCGTGTTCATGCAGTCGATCGCCGTGGCGCTGTCGCAGCGCGGCTCGGGTGAGCACCACGGGATCTGGCCCGAGATCAAGGGCTCGCTGATCCGCATGGCGAAGAATCCGCTGCCGTGGGCGATCGTGCTCGGCGGGCTGTGGGGCTGGGCGGGCCTGCAGCTGCCCGGACCGGTCGATTCGCTCGTCACCATGCTGGCCGCGGCGGCGACCCCGGCCGCCCTTTTCACGATCGGCGCGGTTCTGGCCCGCGAGCAGGGCACCGCACCGCCGGGGCGGATCCGCACGGGTGTCCGGGCCTGGGGCGATGTCTATTGGCTGGCGGCCCTCAAGCTGTTCGCCCACCCGCTGCTCATGTGGGCGATCGGGCGGGCTGCCATCGCCGCCGGGCTGCCGCTCGGCGAGACGGCCCTGAATGTCCTGGTCCTTACAGCGGCCCTGCCCGCCGCAGCGAACGTGTCCGTGCTCGCCGAGCGGTTCGGTGCCGACAACGGTCGCATCGCGCGGGTGATCCTGGTCTCCACGATCCTGAGCTTCGCGACCTTCACCGTCGCGGTGGCGCTGCTGCTCTGAGTCGTCCGGTCACCCCAGGAGTTTCTTCTTCTGCACCTTGCCCATTTCGTTGCGGGGCAGCGAGTCGACGAAGACCACATCGCGCGGGCGTTTGTGCACCGACAGCTCATCGGCGACCGCCTGGGAGAGCTCCTCGGGATCGGGTCGGCGGCCCTCGTCCGGAACGACGAAGGCCACGATCCGCTGCCCCAGGTCCTCGTCCGGGGCCCCGACGACGGCGACCTCGCGTACCCCTGGGAAGCCCAGCAGGAACGCCTCGATCTCCCCCGCTCCGATGCGATAGCCGCCCGACTTGATCAGATCGACCGACTCACGGCCGACGATGCGGTGATTGCCGTCCGCGTCGATGGTGGCCACGTCGCCGGTGTGGAACCAACCGTCCGGCGTGTATGCCTTCGCTGTCTCCTCCGGCATCCCCAGATAGCCGGAGAAGAGCGTCGGCCCGCGCACTTCGAGGCGTCCGACGCTCTGGCCGTCCCGGGGCACGACCGCGCCATGCTCGTCACGCAGGCGTGTCTCGACACCGGCCACCGGCCAGCCCACATGCCCGGGCAGCCGCGGCCGGTCGATGCGATTGGCCACCGTCAGGAGCGTCTCCGTCATGCCATAGCGCTCGACCATCTCCTGGCCGGTGAGCTCACGCATGCGCTCGAAGACCGGCACCGGCAGCGGCGCACTGCCCGAAATCAGTACCCGCGCACCGCCGAGGCGACGGGCCGACTCTTCGTCCTCGGCGATGCGGTGCCAGATGGTGGGAACACCGAAATACATGGTGGCCGCGGCATCGGCGTAAGCCTGCGGGGAGGGCCGGCCGGTGTGGACCAGCGACGATCCCACGCGCAGCGGACCGAGGCAGCCGACGACCAGGCCATGCACATGGAACAGCGGCAATCCGTGCGCCAGCGTGTCGGCCGCCGTCCAGCCCCAGGCCTCGGCCAGCGCATCGATCCCGGCGGCGATCGCCGACCGGCTCAGCAGGACGCCCTTCGGCGCACCGGTCGTACCGGAGGTGTAGAGGATCATCGCGATCTCATCCCCACCCGGCTCCGGCAGGTCGTCATCGGACTCGGTGCCGAGGAGGTCCCGCGGTGCCAGAACCAGCAGTCCGCCCGCCTCGGACCGCTCCGGCCCCACCCAGGCGTCGACGCCGGAGTCGCCGATCATGTACGCCAACTCGTGCGCACCGGCGTCCTTGGGGACGGGCACGACGGGGACGCCGGCCGCCAGTGACCCGACCACCGCGACGACCGTTTCGAGGGTCGGCTCGGCCAGGACGGCGAGCCGGCGTACGCCTGCGGCGCGCAGGTTAGCCGCACACCTGCGGCTCCACGACCCCAGATCCCGGAACGTGACCGACTCCCCTGCCACGGTGACCGAACCGTCCAGGTCAGCTCCGGGTGCCAACGCCGGCAGCAACACATCGCTCATGGTCCGACAGTAGTGATCGCACCGCGCTGTCAACGCATGACAACTGTCATCCGGAATTTGTGACGTTGCCCCCATGCCGCGAAAGCCCGATCCGACGAGGCTTGAACCATGACGAACAGCACCCCCGCGATCCAGCTCACCGGACTCACCAAGCGCTACGGCTCCCTGACCGCAGTCGACCATCTGGACCTGACCGTCCCCGCCGGTCAGATCCTCGCGTTCCTCGGTCCCAACGGGGCCGGCAAATCCACGACGACCGAGATGGTGCTCGGGCTGGTCCGTCCGGATGCGGGCGACGTGCGGGTCTTCGGCCAGACGCCGCAGACGGCCATGCGCTCCGGCGAGGTCGGAGCGAGCCTCCAGAACGGCACCCTGCTCTGGGACACGTCGGTCCGGTCGCTGCTGTCGATGATGCACGGTCTGCATGAGCACCCGCTCCCCCTCGCCGAGGTCATCGAGCGAGCGGACCTGCGCGACATCCTCCGGACGTCCACGAGCAAGCTGTCCGGCGGCCAGGCCCAGCGCGTCCGGTTCGCCCTCGCGATCATGCCCGACCCGCGCCTGCTGATCCTCGACGAACCCACGGTGGGCATGGATGTGGATACGCGCCGCCGCTTCTGGGCGACGATGGGCGACCTGACCGCGGGCGGCCGCACCGTCGTGTTCGCCACCCACTATCTCGATGAGGCCGACGAGTCCGCCGACCGGATCGTCGTGCTCAACCACGGGCGCCTCGCCGCCGACGGCACGGGCCGCGAGATCAAGTCCGTCGTCGGTGGTCGCCACATCAGCTTCACCGGTCCCGACTCCGACTGGACCGGGCTGCCGGGGGTGGTGACGACGAGCCGCGCGGGCGGGCGTACGACCCTCAACTGCTCCGACGCCGACCTGACCCTCCGCGCGCTGATGACCGGTCCCCACGCGGCCGCCGTCACCGACGTCGAGGTCTCCGCCCCGAGCCTCGAGGACGCCTTCCTCTCCCTCGTCGCCTGACGCGACCGACCCCGGAACTCCCACCCCACTCCCGACAGGATTTCGATCATGACCGCCCTGACCACCACCGACGCCCTCGCCCCCACGTCCCGCACTCCCCGATCCGGTCGGGCCGGCCTGCGCCGGTTCGTCCACTACGTCCGCGCCAGCATCGCCGCCCTGGTCCGCGAGTGGTCGTTCCTCACGTTCATCATTGCCCTCCCGACGGTGATGTATCTCTTCTTCAGCGGCATCTATGGCGCCGAGATGAGTCAGGCCGGCGTCCAGGTGAAGGCGATCATGATGGTCACCATGGCGGCCTACGGCGGCCTCGGCGCGGCTCTCACCGCCGGTGCCACCATCCAGGCCGAGCGCAGCTCCGGCTGGTTCCGCCAGCTGATGCTGACGCCGCTCACCCCGGTCCAGTTCTTCGGCGGCAAGGTCATCACCGCCGTCGCCGTGGTCATCCCGGCGCTGCTGGCCGTGTTCATCGCGGGCATGATCATGGGCGTACGCCTCCCCGCCGGCACCTGGCTCGCCGTCGGCGCGCTGCTCCTCGCCAGCCTCCTGCCCATGATTGTCCTGGGCCTGGTGATCGGTCTCTGGTTCAAGCAGCAGACCGCCTCCGCCGTGACCACCCTGGTGATGCTCGCGCTGTCGATGGTGGGCGGCCTGTGGTTCCCGCTCGACATGATGCCCGGATTCATGCAGACGATCGGCAGGCTCCTGCCGTCCTACTGGGCCGGCCAGATCGGGATGTGGCCGCTGGTCGACGGCACGTTCCCGTGGCGTGGCGTCCTGGTCATCGCCACCTGGACCGCGGTGCTGGTCGTCATCGGCGCCCTCGGCTACCGTCGGGCAGTGCGCACCTCGCGTCGCTGACCCGCTCGCCCCAGGAACATTCGGTTGACCACACAAGCAAACCTCGAGGCCCCCGGTTTCAACCCGGGGGCCGTCGGGCTGTCCTGGTGGCGGCGCGCACTGGCACAGGGCGCGGGCTACTTCCTGCCCAGCTCCCTGTTCGTCTTCGTCCCGCTGATGTTCGCGGACAACTACACCCCGCTCACCTGGGTCCTCGCCCCGCTCGCGGCCACGCTTATCCTCGCCTTCTTCCTCGGCACCACACTGGTGATGCACTGGCGCGAGGAGTATCGCTGGCTCTGGCTCCTCGGGCTGATGGGCTCGATCCTGTTGATGGGCGCAGTCACCGGGGGCGACTCCCGCCCGACGTATTTCACGGGCTTCGTCACGGCCACCGCCGCCACGCTCATCACCTGGCGGCACGCCCGAATCGTGGTCGTGGGGCTTTCCCTGGCAGCCCTCGCGTTCGCCCTGTCCCACGGGGACATGTTCGGCACCGTGATGGCGGTCATGGGGTTCGCCATCGGCTGGGGCATCGGCACCGGAATCGAGACCGAATCGACCCGGGAGAAGCTGCGACGGGCCGAGGAACGCACGGCGGTTCTTGCGGTGGCTGCCGAACGCGAGCGGATCGGCCGCGACCTCCACGACATCCTCGGGCACTCGCTCACCACCATCGCGGTCAAGGCGGATCTGGCCGGACGGCTGGTGGGCCGCAACGACGATGCCGCGCGCGCCGAGGTGGATTCCCTCGCCTCGATCGCCCGGCAGGCACTGGCCGACGTTCGGGCCACGGCCGCCAACATGCGTGAGGTCCGCCTCGCCAGTGAGATCGCCTCTGCCCGCTCGGTCCTGGACGCCGCCGCGATCGAACACACGACGCCCACTGCCCTGCCCGTCCTCGACGACGACCGCGCGGAACTGTTCGGCTGGGTCGTCCGAGAGGCGATCACCAACGTGGTCCGGCACTCGGGGGCGTCGCAGTGCGCCATCACCTGCACCGACCACTCGGTCACCGTGACCGACGACGGCCGTGGGATCGACACGAAGGGGGACGGCCGAACCGGTACGCCCGGGTCGGGCTTGGCGGGCCTTCGCTCCCGCGTCGAGCAGACGGGTGGCACACTCGAACTGGCCTCGACGCCCGGCCGCACGAGCCTGACGGCCATCCTGCCGTCGCCCTCCGATTCCTCGCCCCATCCCCAGGAGCCTGCATGATCCGCATCGTCGTGGCCGACGACCAGACTCTGATCCGCACCGCCCTGGCGACCACGCTCGATCTCGAGGACGACATCGAGGTCGTGGGCCAGGCCGCGACCTGCGCCGAGGCGGTGTCGGTCTGTGGCGAGACCCGGCCGGATGTGGTGGTGCTGGATGTCCAGATGCCCGACGGCGGCCTGCCCGTCGGCGACGGGATCGACACTCTGCCCACACTGCTGGCGGCCGCACCCGACGCGAAAGTGGTCGTCGTCACCACCTTCGGCCGCCCCGGCTACCTGCGGCGGGCGCTGGAGTCCGGGGCCGTGGGGTTCATGGTGAAGGACGCACCCGTGGATCGCCTGCTCGATGCCGTCCGCCGCGCCGCCCAGGGGCTCCGCGTCGTCGACCCGGAACTGGCCGCGGCCTCCCTGTCGATCGGCGCCTCCCCGCTCAGCGAGAAGGAGGCCCTCGTGCTGGCGGCATCCTCCGGCGGCGCGTCGACACACGCGATCGCCCAGTCCGTCCACCTCTCCGAGGGCACGGTCCGCAACTACCTGTCGTCGGCCATCGGCAAGGTCGGTGCCCGCAACCGGGCCGAGGCCCTGCGCCAGGCCACCGAGAACGGGTGGGTCTAGATGGAACTCCGGGCGCTGATCTTCGACGTCGACGGGACCCTGGCCGATACGGAGGATCAGGGCCACCGGCCGGCCTTCAACGACGCCTTCGCCGACGCCGGGCTCGCCTGGCACTGGGATCCCGAGCTCTATCGCGACCTCCTCGCCGTCACCGGCGGCAAGGAGCGCATCCAGCACTTCTGTGAGCGTTTCGACCCGGATTTCCTGCACCGCCCCGACGCGGACGAGGCCATCGCCCGACTGCACCGCGCGAAGACGGCGCACTATGGCCGGCGCGTGGCCGACGGACACGTGGAGCTGCTGCCGGGCGTACGCGAACTCATCGCCGAAGCCCGCGCCGCCGACCTGCGGCTCGCGATCGCCACCACGACGTCACCCGAAAACGTGACCAGCCTCCTGACCGCCACCCTCGGCGCGAACTCCCCCAGCTGGTTCGACGTGATCGGCGCCGGCGACATCGTGGCCGCCAAGAAGCCGGCCCCCGACATCTATCTCTGGGTGCTGCAACGGCTCGACGTTCCCGCGGGAACGTGTGTCGCGTTCGAGGACTCCCTTCCCGGGTACGCCGCAGCCCGCGCCGCCGGGCTCCCGGTGGTGGTCACGCCCAGCGGTGGGTTGACCGCCGCTGACTTCCCGGAGGCCCTCGCCGTATGGCCGACTCTGGCGGCCACCGACCTGCGGGAGCTGACTGCGCTCCATGCGACCGGGACCCCCTGACCCAGGGGTACGCCCCAGCGGCGTCAGTGTTCGGCGACTCCCGCGCGACGGCTGATGACATAACAGACCAGAACGCCCAGGGTTCCGAGCGTGACGACGACCAGCAGCGGCACTGCCGAGGCCGGTCCGGCGACCCCCACGGCGGGGGCGACGAAGGCCCCGGCCAGGAACTGCGAGGCCCCCACGAAGGCCGACCCGGCACCGCGGGCGTCGGCGGCGTGCCCGAGAGCCAACGCCACCGAGTTGCCGAACGTGAAACCGAGCGCCGTGGTGAACAGGATCAGCGGGACTTCGATCACATAGACGTGGAGGCCCAAGGCCTGTTGGAGCGCCAGGATCGCGACGCCCACGGCGAACAGCACGAGCCCTACGCGCATCATCGCGTGCTGGCCGAAGCGGTCGACCAGGCGGATGTTGATCGAACTCCCGATGAAGATGCCGGCCGAGTTGATCGCGAACAGCACGCCGCTGCCGAGCACCCCCAGACCCATGATCGTCTGGAACACGAAGGGCGACGCCGACACATATCCCATCAGCACCACGAAACCGAAGGTCATGATGAGCGCGTTCGCCGTGAACCCGGGCCGCCGCACCAGGTCCAGCATGCCGATGTGTCGCCGCCGGGCCACGGCCGGATCATCGAGGTGGGCGCGCGCCTCGGCCCGGGCGGCGCGGCCGTGGGTCTCCGGGATGACGAACACGACGGCCGCCAGCATGAGGGCCGTGATGCCTGCGAGCGACCACATGACTCCGCGCCAGCCGGTGGGGATGGCCAGTGCGCCACCGATCAGCGGCGCAACCACGGGGGCGATGCCTCCCACGAGCGCCAACAGGCTGAACATCTTCGCCGCGGCGACTCCTCGATAGAGATCGGCCACGATCGCGCGGGCGATCACCATACCGGCGGCACCGCTGAAGCCCTGGACCAGCCGGGCGACCAGCAGGACTTCCGCATTGGGTGCCATCGCGGCGGCCGCCGAGGCAACGAGACAGACGGCCGATCCCACGACCAGTGGTGGTTTGCGCCCGATCCGGTCCGACAGTGGTCCAAGCACCAGCTGCCCGATGGCGACGCCGACGAAGAACGTGGTCAGGGTGAGCTGAATGGTCTGGGCCGGGACGTCGAGGTCCTCGGCCATGGCCGGGAAGGCCGGGAGATACATGTCGATGGCGAAAGGGGCCATGGTCGACAGGAGCGCCAGGGACAACAGCAAGAGGACGTTGCGCTGATTGCTCTCGCGCCGCGGGGAATCCATGATGAGGCGAGTCTGTCACCTCGTGGGTGAGGACCTCCAACCGAACTGTTCCATCTCTCGAACCAATCCCGTCGATGGCCGGTCAGCACCGGCCCGTGCTCAGAGCGGCGCGACCGCGACTGCCGGTCCCGAGGCATAGTCCGCGGCGCACTCGGCACCCCGGCACTCGGTGCTCAGCATGTCGACGAGGATCTCGCCGGTGTTGTTCTTGGCCTTGAAGTGGCCGATGCCGTCGGTGTCACCGGCACCCATGTTGAACACCGCGCCATCGGCGAGGTCGAGGTCCATCGCGGCGGCGGGCGCACCCGTGCCGACATCGATCTGGGCCACCACGTTCTCACCGGGTTCATAGAGGGCGCCCTGGGCGCATTCGGCCAGGTTGTCGGTGGCACCACAATGCACCTGGTCGTACGCCCCCGCAGAGATCGTGTAGAACTCGACCTCCGGGTGCAGTGCCGGCATGTTGCGCAGCGAGCGGGGGCCGTCCGCCCCGGTCCAGTCGTTGTTGCCGTAGCCGGCGCCATCGGGATAGAAGCCGAAGGTGTATTCATCGAAGATGTTCTGCGAGCCGCAGGTCGGCGCGATCGAGTTGGCGTACCCGACCAGGCGGCACGACCCCAGCCCGCGGATGCCACCGGCGATGTTGACGAACTTGCGGACCTGGCCCCAGCCCGGGCCCGTCTGCTTGTCGTCGGCATAGGTGAACGCGGCCATCGACATGGACACCCCGAAAGAGTGCGACACGATGTCGACCTGCTCGCTGCCCGTGTAGTCACGAACAGCGTCGACGAAGTTCAGGATGTCGGCGTAGCCCTGCGCCGTGTGGTAGTTGTTCTGCGGCTTCTTCTGCTCCGCCTCGGTCAGATAGGTGATCCCGAAGAGCTCACACTCGGAGTATCCCGCGGCCCGGAACTGGTCATAGACCGAATGCGGGGCGGCGGGGTTGTCCCCCACCGGTCCGGTGATGTCGGAGTCCCAGTTGACGGCGCGGTCCGCGTTGCCGTGGACGAAGACGACAGGCGTACGCTCCGGCGTGCAGTCCGCAGCCCCTCCGAAGCCACCCACCGCGGCACCGGTCACGGCCGGCGCGGACTTGGTGAAGCTGGGGTCGAACTGCTTGTCGTCGGCCTTGCAACCCGGGAACTCGAACGTGCCGCAGTCGAGCACGGTCGGAGGGGGCGGCTCCTGCTGGGCGAGATAACCCACACCGCCGAGACCTGCCCCGGTCACCAGAACGGCGGCTGGAATGACCACGCGCTTCGAGCGCAGGCGTGACGGCACGGTGACCTCCTGTGAGCGTGCTTGCTATTTCAAGCACGTGCAGGCTAGCCGCTGACCGCCCCCACCCCGGCCATCCCGTGCCGACGTGGGCAACTCTCACCGGACGTCGGCGGTCTCCCAGTCGCCGAACCACTGCCGCACCCGGGCCGACAGCGCACGCTCGAAGTCGTCGTCGCTGTGGATGTCCCGGATCCAGTCCGTGAAGGACCCGCCCGCCACCCGATCGAGTTCGGCCCGGCATCCTGCCGGATCGGTCACGGCTCTGGTCAGCATGGCGATGCCTTCGGCCTTGGTCGAATAGAGGAAGGGATAACCCTCCGGCAGGATCGCCCTCGCCCACGCCGAGTCGTGGAAGATGCCGATCACTCCGGCCAGCAGGGCTTCGATGTATTCGAGGCCATAGGACTCTTCCCGCGCCGTGGCGACGAATGCCGTCGTCCGGGCCAGCGCCTCCCAATAGCCTTCCCGGGTCCGCAGCGGCCCGACCCAGGACCAGCTGTGCGCGGACATGTGCATGGCCGGCTCGCTCGTCAGGTGGGCTTCGTGGAGCCGCATCTGCACGCGGATCTCGTGCTTCTTGGCGACGGCCTCGACGATGTCGATGAACTCCCACGGCTGCTTGCGGTCATGGACATAGATGGCCGGATAGAGCACCACCGGCACGTCCGGCTCCTCCCGGGGCTGGACGCGTTCGACCCGGACCCCGAGGTTCGACCAGGCGAGCCTCGCCTGTTCGACGAACGGCTGGCTGGTCCACTGCCGCATGATTTCGCGGATCTCGCTCGCGGTCCGCTCGGAGTTGGCGAAGGTCGGGAACAGGGCGAACGAGAGCCCGAGCAGCGCCTTGTTGATGCGGTGGTGATAGTTCTGCCGCGCCGACCACCACACGAAGTTCATCAGCTTCGGCTCGGCGGCCGTCGAGTGCAGCACGCCCCAGATGCCGGTGGAATCGATGACATCCATGTTGATGACCAGGGTGTCATTGGCGTCGAGGAACTCGAGCGGCACCATGTCGAAGCCATTGCACCGCCGGGTCGTCGGGCCGATCAGAATCGCAGGAGCAAACAGATTGAGCAGGCGACGCACCAGCACCGGTCCGGCTTCGAGGCCGACGACATCGCCCCGCTCGTCGACCAGCGGTTGATTGGCATCCAGGCCATATTTGATTGCGACCCTCATCGCGGCTCTCCTTCTCCCATCGTCGAATCGGCCGGGCTCGCGGCCGCAGCGAAGCCGGACTCGTCCGGAGCGGGCGGCGTGGGCCGCGTCTCGCGACCGTCGCTCTCGCCCGCGTCCAGGCCACGGCGTTCGGGCTCGTCGGACATCGAGGCGGTGATGCGCATCTCATAGAACGACCGCCAGATGAAGACCATGGCCACCGCCAGGAAGCCACCGGCCAGCACATAGGTCCAACCACCCAGACCCCGGTGATCCAGGCTCACCGCGAGCTCGACCGCCAGCAGGCCGAACAGGGTCGTGAACTTGATGACGGGGTTGAGCGCGACCGACGACGTGTCCTTGTAGGGGTCGCCCACCGTGTCTCCCACGATCGTGGCGTCGTGGAGCGGCGTGCCCTTGGCGTGCAGGTCGACCTCGACGATCTTCTTGGCGTTGTCCCAGGCGCCACCGGCGTTGGCCATGAAGATCGCCTGATAGAGCCCGAAGATGGCGATCGACACCAGATAGCCGATGAAGAAATAGGGCTCGACGAAGGCGAACGCCAGGGTGGCGAAGAACACGGCCAGGAACATGTTGAGCATGCCCTTCTGGGCATACTGGGTGCAGATCTCGACCACGCGCCGCGAGTCCTCGGTCGAGGCCTTGGTGACGCCGTCGAGCTTGATGTTGTCCTTGATGAACTCAACGGCCCGATAGGAGCCGGCCGTGACCGCCTGGATCGACGCCCCGGTGAACCAGAAGATGATCGCACCGCCGGTCACCAGCCCCAGCAGGAACGGGGAGTGGAGCAGCGACAGGTTCTCCATGCCCTGGGTCAGGCCATTGGTGAGCGCCATGATGATCGAGAAGATCATGGTGGTCGCACCCACCACTGCCGTGCCGATCAACACCGGTTTGGCGGTCGCCTTGAACGTGTTGCCGGCGCCGTCGTTCTCCTCCAGCATCTGCTTGGCCCGATCCCAGTTGGGAACGAAGCCGTAGTCGCGCTCGATCTCCGCGTCGATCCCGTCGATCTCCTCGATCGTCGAGAGCTCATAGACCGACTGGGCGTTGTCGGTGACGGGTCCGTAGGAATCGACCGCGATCGTCACCGGCCCCATGCCGAGGAAGCCGAACGCCACGAGGCCGAATGCGAAGACGGCCGGGGCCAGCATGAACTCCTCGAGACCGGTCTGGCTGATGCCGAAGGCCGCCCCCATCAGACCGACGATCGCGATGCCGAGCCAGAAGCCGGAAATGTTGCCGGCCACCAGACCGGACAGGATGTTGAGCGAGGCGCCACCCTGTCGCGACGACTTCACGACCTCGCGGACATGCGCCGAGTTGGTCGAGGTGAACACCTTCACGAGTTCGGGGATCAGCGCCCCCGCCAGCGTGCCGCAGGTGATGATCAGCGACAGCTTCCACCACAGCCCATCGGCAACGTTGCCGAGCAGCAACCAGGACGTGCCGAACGTGAAGAGGATGCAGACGATGGAGGTGAGCCACACGAGGTTGGTGAGCGGCGCCTCGAAGTCCATGTGGGAACGATTGCCCCAGTGGCTCCGGGTGAACATGTCGTTGACCAGATAGGACACCGCCGACGCGATCAGCATGACGGCGCGGATGACGAACATCCAGACCAGGAGGGTGACCTGCATCGTGGGGTCCTGGACGCCGAGGATGATGAAGGTCACCAGCGCGACACCGGTCACGCCGTAGGTTTCGAAGCCATCCGCCGACGGGCCGACCGAGTCGCCCGCGTTGTCGCCGGTGCAGTCGGCGATCACGCCGGGGTTGCGCGCATCGTCTTCCTTGATCTTGAAGACGATCTTCATCAGGTCGGAGCCGATGTCGGCGATCTTGGTGAAGATACCGCCCGCGATGCGCAGCACCGAGGCGCCGAGGGATTCGCCGATCGCAAAGCCGATGAAGCACGAGCCGGCGATCTCACCCGGGAGCAGCAACAGGATGACGAGCATCATGAACAGCTCGACGGAGATCAGCACCATGCCGACGGACATGCCGGAGCGCATGGGGATGGAGTGCACCGGATAGGGCTTGCCCCGGAGCGAGGCGAAGGCCGTGCGGGAGTTGGCCAGCGTGTTGACCCGAATCCCATACCACGCCACCGCGTAGGAACCGGCCATGCCGATGAGGCTGAAGAGGATGACGATCGCGACCCGGCCCCAGGAGAACCCGACCAGGAACTTGTAGTAGGCCACGATGACGACCGCAATGAAGACCCACAGCAGCATGAGGAACTTGCCCTGCTGCAAGAGATAGGCCTTGCAGGTCTCGTAGATCAGCTCCGAGATCTCCCGCATGGACCGGTGCACCGGCATGCGGTTCAGCGTTGCATAGGTCATCACCCCGAAGATCAGTCCGAGGACGCAGATCCCCATGCCGATCCCGAGCAGCAGCGTGCCACTGACATCTCCGACGAAGTGACCGGTCGACAGATCGGGCAATTGGAGGTTGGCCTCGCCTCCGATCTGGTGCTCACCCCCACTCTGTGTAGGAGTCCCGGCACAACCGGTGAGCAGCAACAAAGCTGCGAGAGCGGTCATCAGGAGGTGAACAGATCTTCTTCTGGCCAGTCCCGTCACGATCACACTTTCCGTCGGACGAGCCCCCGCGACGTTGCCGGGGCTTCGTCCGCGAGCCTACGCCGGACCTCGGACAGATTTCCGGATGTACGCCCAAACACCACCCATCAAGTAGCCGATGTCACACGACCGCGTTCAGCCTCGGCGATAGTTGACCGGCTCATGCCCGACAGCGACCAGGCCGGCGTCCTGATAGGCGGGCTCATCGACGTTGCAGACGTGGCCCATGCCGACGCAGAGATCGCGCCAGAACCGCTGGAGCGGGTTGTCGAGGCGAGCCGCGTTGCCGCCGGCCCGCTGGTACGCCTCGAACGCGGCGTTGTAGGCCCGCTTGGTGGCTCGCACGCCGATGTTGACCAGTTGCACCGAGTCCTCCAGCGGCCGAACCTCGCCACCGCGCATGACGTGGTCGACATACTCGTTGACCGCGCTGATGATGTGCGCCTTGCTCGCGGCGATGTCGGCGCGGATCATGCCGAGCGCCCGCGTCTGGAAGGGGCTTTCCGCGGCCATCTTGCCGAGCTTCGGGTTGACGCGGGTGGAGGTGTATTCCTCGAACCGGTCGACCACGCCCTGGGCGATGCCGAGCGTGCCGGCATGGATCGCGGAGAAGAACATCGCCCCCTGCGGGATGCGGAAGTAGTTCTTCTCGGGAACGTACTGCCTGGCGTACTCGCCGCCGGCCATCTTCGCGGCATCGATCGCGCGATATTCGGGGATGAAGACGTCCTTGAGGACGACGTCCTTGCTCCCGGTGCCGCCGAGGCCCATGACCTGCCACGAGTCGTGCAGGATCTCACCGTCGGAGGTGGGCAGGACGAAGTGCTTGGTGACAGGCGGATCGAGCTTCTCGCCGTTCTCGTCGGCGACGAAGCCGCCGAAGATGAACCAGTCGCTGTGATCGCAGCCGGTCGAGAAGGTCCAGTGGCCCGACAGGAGATACCCACCGTCGACGCGTTTGCCCACGCCCTGGGGGGCGTACGGCGACGCGGTCCAGACGTCCGGGTTCTCCCCGTTCGGGCCCCAGATGTCGGCCTGCAGCTCGGGGCTGCACTGACCGAATTCAAAAGCGTGTACGCCGACGACGCCGGTCACCCAGGCGGCCGAGGGGGCGACGGCACCGATCTTGTGGGCAGCCTGGATGAACTCGACCGGATGAGCCTCGAACCCGCCGAAGTCGGTGTTGCCCAAGAGGCGAAGCGCCTGGGATTCGCGGAGGAGCCGGGCGGTTTCGTCGGTGAGCCGACCGATCTTCTCGCTCTCGACCGCCTCGGCGCCGAGGCCGTCGAGAACGTCCAGCACCCGCTGCTGGTGCTCACTGGTCCCGCCCTTGCGGAAATTCGCCCCGGCGGTGCTCTGGTTCTCGCTCATCTCAGCCTTTCGGTTCACGCCACGGTCCTGGCAGTTGGCGAAGCCATCGTCGCAACGACCGGCCCTGCCCGGCGCGCCAACTATCACCCTGTGCGAGAAGCACGCCGTGATTCCACTGGGTGGCACGGGTGGTCACGCCCGTGGCGTCGGCGAAGGGGCCTGTCGAATGGCGATAAAATGACACCGACGAAGCAGCCCGCGGAGGGCTGGCACCCCGATCGAGAGCGAGCTCATGCAGCCCACCGACGACCGGTTGCCACGGCACGACCGGCAGAGCGCAACGGACGTGATCCAGGACCTCGGCTGGGGCCGGATCCTCTTCGGGCAGACCTTCGCCGATCCCGATCTGCTCGGCGAGGTCATGCGCGCCGAGGGCTCCGGTCGGCGCGATATCTGCCTCTATCTTCCGAATGCCCACATCTTCGTGTCGCAGCACCAGGCGGACTATTTCCTCGATCCGAGCTATACCTACCGACTCCACCTGACCTCGGCTGCTCCCGTCGACAACCCGGTGGCGTCCCTCACAGTGCGCGAACCCCAGAACCGACGCGAGTGCGCGGCCATCAACCGCCTGTTCGTCCGCAACCGGATGGTCCCCGCCGATGTCGATCTGATGTGGGACAACCAGACGCGCTCGATGGCGGTCCTCTATTTCATCGCAGTCGACAACGCGACCGGCGAGATCCTCGGCACGGTGACCGGGATCGATCACGCGGAGCTCTTCGACGACCCGGAGGAGGGTTCGAGTCTCTGGAGCCTCGCGGTCGACCCGGCCTGCACGGTTCCCGGTGTCGGCGACCTGTTGGTGCGCCACCTCATCACCACCCTGCGCGCCCGCGGTCGGCGTCAGCTCGATCTGTCCGTCCTGCACACGAACGAACCGGCCATCAGGCTCTATGAGCGCATGGGATTCGCCCAGGTGCCGATCGTCGCGGTGAAACGCAAGAACGCCATCAACGAACACCTTTTCTCGTCGACCCGGGACCTGGACCAGCTCAATCCCTATGCGCGCATCGTCGCCGACGAGGCGATCCGCCGCGGGATCGCCGTCACGGTCCTGGACGCCGAGGAGGGCTATCTCCGCCTCGATCACGGCGGCACCTCCATCGTCACGCGCGAATCCCTCTCCCAGCTCACCTCCGCGGTCGCGATGAGCATCTGCGACGACAAGCGGGTGACCCGCAAGGTCGTGGCGAACGCGGGCGTGACCGTGCCCCGCGGGCATGTGGCGACCTTCGACGAACGCGACCGGGACTTCCTCGACGAGGTCGGCACGGTGGTCGTGAAACCCGCCCGCGGCGAGCAGGGCCGCGGCATCACCATGGGGGTCTCGGACCAGGAGGGTCTCGAGCGCGCCCTGGCGAGAGCGGGCGGTGACGAGACGGCGATCGTGCTGGAGGAGCAGTGCCGGGGCGACGACCTGCGGGTCGTGGTGATCGATTATCGAGTCGTGGCTGCTGCCATCCGGCGTCCCGCCACGGTGGTGGGGACGGGCTCCCACACCATTCGCGATCTCGTCGTCGCCCAGAGTCGTCGCCGCGCTGCCGCGACCCGGGGCGAATCGACCATTCCTCTCGACGAGGTGACGACCAGCACCATCCGCGAGGAGGGGTGGGAACTCGACGACGTTCTCCCGGTCGGGGTGTCCCTGCGCGTACGCCGCACGGCGAACCTCCACACCGGCGGCACCATCCACGATGTGACCGACGAGATCCATCCGGAGCTCGCGGCCGCCGCCGTGGCCGCGGCCCGGGCCATCGGCATTCCGTTGACGGGCATCGACCTCATGGTTCCCGACGTCACCGGGCCCGAATATGCGTTCATCGAGGCCAACGAGCGTCCCGGGCTCGCCAACCATGAACCCCGGCCGACCGCCGAGGCCTTCATCGATCTGCTCTTTCCGCGGACGACCGCCCAGCCGCGCGCCTGGCGCCCCGACAACGCCGATGAGCGACCCGACACATCGGGCCCCGGCGATGCGGTCGGCACGGACGCCCGCCTCGCCGACCGTTGAACCAGCCTGAACAATGGACTTCGTGAACCTGGCCCTTGCGCTCGACATCGTCCTGATCGTCGGCCTGCTGCTGCAGGCCGCCGTGGGCTGGCACCGTGGTTTTCTGGCCAGTGTCCTGGGCGTGATCGGGCTGATCGCCGGCGGCGCGCTCGCCCTCTGGGGAATCCCACAGGTGATGGCCCCCAGTGAGGCCGTACGCGAGAACCCCCTCGCGCGTTCGATCGTCCTGCTGTTCGGTGTCACGCTCGTGGCGATCATCGGATACAGCGTGTTGTCGCAGGTCGGCCACCGCATCATGGCCAGCCGCGGCACGGTGGCGGGCCGCTGGAACAGCGCGCTGGGAGCGGTGGTGTCGGCCGGGATGGCGGCCCTCCTGCTCGGTCTCGCCAGCATCGCGCTCTATCCCATGGCCCCCAGCTCGTGGCGGGCCATGATGGACGAGTCACGCGTCGTGTCGACCCTGTCCGACCGGATGCCCCCGGCGGTGGTCGAGGGGGCGGCCCGGGCCACGGAGTCGCTCTATGAGGCGGGCTTTCCCCGGGTCTTCGGCGATCCCGGTTCCGAGCCCGATCTGCCGGCCGAGCGCCCCGACGGCTCGGCCGTCGACACCGACCGGGTGCGCGCTGCCGCCGCGAGCATCGTCAAGGTGAACTCCAGCATGCCGAGCTGCTACGCCGCCGGCACCGGAAGCGGTTGGGTCGTGGCACCCCAGCGGATCGTCACCAACGCGCATGTGGTGGCCGGGGCGGATGCCGTGTCGGTGCAGGTCGGTGGCACGGGCCAGCGCTTCCGCGCCACAGTGGTCGCCTTCGATCCCGCGGCCGACCTGGCGATTCTCGCGGTCCCCCGTCTGCAGGCACCGCCGCTCGCGCGCAGCGGCCGCCTCGCCCCCGGTGATTCCGCGGTCGTCGCCGGCTTCCCGCGGGGCGGCCCGTATCGCACCGAGCCCGCCCGCATCCGCGGCACCGTCGACGCAGCCGGCACGGACATCTATGACCGTCGCCCCGTGCAGCGGGAGATCTATTCGATCTATGCCTCGGTCTCTCCGGGCAATTCGGGTGGTCCGCTGCTCACCCCCGACGGCCGGGTGGCCGGCACGGTGTTCGCCCGGTCGGCGGTCTCCCCCGATACCGGTTTCGTGATCACCGATGCCAGCGTCGACGCATTGCTCGACCGCGCGCCGGGTCTCACCGATGCGGTGAACACCCAGGGATGTGCCGCTGCCTGAACGCTCGGCGTACCCGAAGTGAATTAAAAGAAACCCATTCCCCATTCCGGTTTCGATTTGTGGGCACCTCTTCCACTGCCGGAGGCGGCGGGCTACGGTTGCCCGGGTTCGAGCCAATCAGCGGGGATCAGAGTGGAGTCAGCATGAGCAACGAGCTGCAGTTCATCAAGGGTGTCAACAAGTTGCACGCGTTCTACACCGAGAACGTCCGCATGCTCGCGCATGCCTATGACCTGAGCGATGAAGACGCCGCGCGCATCCTCGATCGCTTCGACTTCAAGAACGTGGCTCGCAGCATCCTCTATCCGCCGCAGGTCGACCTCTTCGACCGTGGCCCCGATCTGGCGCCCTGACCCTCAGTTGAGCGACGAGAGGTCGTCGGGCACGTCGACGGCGTGCTCGCGGAGCGCGTCCAGCGGCACGATGTCGAGGGCGCGCTCGTGGGTGCTCGCCAGCACCACCGGTGCGGGGTAGCCGGCGAGATAGGCGTGCAGCCAGCGCCGGGCGACCACGCACCAGCGGTCGCCGGGCTTCAGGCCGGGAAACCCGTACGCCGGAATCGGCGTGGTCAGGTCGTTGCCGGCGTTGCGTTGGTAGCGCAGGAAATCGCTGGTCATGACGGCGCACACTGTGTGGTTGCCGATGTCCTCGGGCACCCACCCACAGCAACCGTCGCGGAAAAATCCCGTCATCGGGTCGGTGCCACAGGTCTCCAGCGGCCCGCCCAGCACGTTCAGCGCCTCCATTCGGTCGAGCCTAGCGCGCGGGAATAGCGTGGGCGAGAGCGCTGTTGAGGAGGTTGAGATTTCAACTTCGCCGACATCGTGGAGGTTTCGATGCTGGATCCCGTCAGCCTGTTCGAGTTCGAGTCACACATCGACCGGCGGACCGTGCACGCCCGGAAGCTGGTCGTCACGCTCGGCAGCCGCGACGCCGGTCATACGCAGCGCATCATCGACACCCACCTGCTGAACACACTGCCGAATCACGTGCTCGGCCGCGTCGATACCGACCAGGTGCTCGACTACGCGGCCACCCGACCGGTGATCGCCTTCGATCGGGACCACTTCAGCGATTATCACGCGCCCGAGATCACGCTCCACCACGTCACCGACGCAGCCGAACAGCCGTTCCTCATGCTCACCGGCCCGGAGCCGAACCTGCAGTGGGAGCGCCTCGCCCGCACCGTCGACTACCTGATCGACCAGTTCGACATCGACGAGACGCTGATCGTGCATGGCGTCCCCGCGCCGGCGCCGCACACGCGGCCCATCTTCGTGAGCCGGTACGCCGAGCAGACCGACCTCGTGCCGATCAACGAGACCGTGCCGATGGCGTTCGAGATGCCCGCGAGCTTCACGAGCCTGCTCACGGTCCGGCTCGGCGAGCGCGGCCACAAGGTCACCGGACTGGTGGCCCATGTCCCCCACTATCTCGCCGCCGGCGACTCGCCCGAGGGTGCCCTCGCCCTGCTCGAGAAGCTGGAACGCCAGGCGCGGCTGACCCTCCCGGCCGGCCGCCTGCCCGAATCGGTGATGGTGATGCGCGGCAAGGTCGACGAGGAAGTGGCCGACTCCGAGGAGGCCCAGGAGATGGTGGCCCAGCTCGAGGCCCAGTACGACCATTTCATGGAAGGTCGCAGCCTGACCCGGGGCGTCGACGTCCCGACCGCCGACGAGATCGGGGAGCAGGTCGAGGACTTCCTGCGGGGATTGGGAGACTGACGACAGAGTCCGCTAGTATTTTAAACGGAATATCTGTCATAAAGGAGTTGACCCATGTCTGTGCAGACCACGGCCACGCTGCTGGGTGATTTGGTCTCGGCCAATCCCAATGCCGCCCGCGTGCTGGATGCGCACGGCCTGGACTATTGCTGCGGCGGCCGGCGTTCGCTCGCGGATGCCTGCGCCGAGGCCGACATCGACGCCGACGCCGTGCTGAACGACCTCTCGGCGGCCCCCGAGGCCACCGGCGTCGACGCCACCGCCCTCGACAACGCCGAGCTGATCGACCACATCGTCTCGATCCATCACGAATACCTGTGGCGCGAGATGCCGCGCCTGACCGAGCTGGCCAACAAGGTCGCCCGCGTCCACGGCGGCAACCATGCCGAACTGCGCGAGGTCCAGAAGACCTATCAGGCCTTGGTGCTGGATCTGACCGATCACCTCATGACTGAGGAGCAGGAGCAGTTCCCGGCCATCAAGGCGGACCGGGCCGACCTCTCCGAGACCGGGGTGGCGAAGCTCATGGGCGAACACGACGTGGCGGGCGAGCTGCTCGCCAGGCTGCGCGAACTCACCGACGGCTACACGGTCCCCGCCGATGGCTGCGCGTCCTATCAGGCGCTGTACGCGGGGCTCGCCGAGCTCGAGACCGACCTGCACACCCATATCCACAAGGAGAACAACATCCTGTTCCCCCGCCTGCTGAGCAACGCCTGACGATCAGTTCCGGTCGCTGACCGGCTCCGCAACGGCCTCCGACACCTGGTCGGGGGCCGTTCGGCGTACGCGGCGCACGTCCCAGGCCGCCAGCAGCAGGCCGGCGATGATCAGCGCACCGCCGATCGGCGTGATCGCTCCCAGCCAGCGCATCCCGGTGAGCGCCATCAGGCAGAGCGTGCCGCTGAAAATGATGCCGCCCACGAGGATCGGCCACGGCGCCCGCCGCTGTTCGGGGCGCAGGCCGAGAGCCATGAGGGCGAGTGCGGCGTACATCTGATAGCGCACACCCGTCTCCCAGTTCGCCAGCATCGCGGGCTCGACCAGGTCCTTCAGGCCGTGGGCCCCGAACGCGCCGAGCGCCACTCCGATCGCGGCGAAGACTGCTCCGACGGCAAACGTGGTGTGGTGTCGCATGGTCCGACCCTAATCGCTTGCCCAGGATCGCCGCGTTCTGCGGACGCGTACGGTGGACTTCATGACTTCGCTCCATGACTTCTCCGCCGCTCGCATCGACGGCACCGACCAGGACCTGTCGGACTATGCCGGCAAGGTCGTGCTTGTGGTGAACACCGCCAGCCAGTGTGGATTGACGCCGCACTATGCGGGGCTGCAGGCCCTGCATGAGAAGTACGCCGACCAGGGTCTCGCCGTCCTCGGGTTCCCGTGCAATCAGTTCGGCGCCCAGGAACCAGGGGCGGAAGACGAGATCGCCCAGTTCTGCGAGACCAACTATGCGGTGACCTTCCCGATGTTCGCGAAGGTCGATGTCAACGGCCCCGATTCCCATCCCGTGTTCGCCTGGCTGCGCTCGGAGCGGGCCGAGGGGAAGGGTACGCCCCCGGAGCGGTTCGCAGCCCACCTCGCCAACCAGCCGCGGGGCGAGAACGGCGACTGGCTCGAGTGGAACTTCACCAAGTTCCTGGTCGGCAAGGACGGCCGGGTGATCGACCGCTACCTGCCGACCGAGACCCCGGAGTCCCTGGCCGGCGACATCGAGGCTGCGCTCGCCGAGTGACAACAGCGAGGGCCGGCCGGGATTCCCCGACCGGCCCTCGCCTGTTGCCCTGGTGAGGCTCAGAGCTCGTGCAGCTTCTGGCCCGACGCCTCGGCATGGCGGTTGAGCTTGTCGAGGTGATGGAACGCTTCGATGAAGCGGATGGTGCCGGACGACGAACGCATGACCACGGAGTGGGTGCGGGCGCCGCCGTTCGGCATGTAGTGCACGCCGTCGACCAGGTCGCCATCGGTGATGCCGGACGCGACGAACAGCGTGTTCTCGCTGGACACCAGGTCGTTCGTGTCGAGGACCCGATCCACGTCGAGCCCGGCGTCGATCGTGCGCTGACGCTCCTCATCGGAGGTCGGCCAGAGCTTCGCCATGATGCGACCGCCGAGCGCCTTCATCGCGCACGCCGACACCACGCCCTCCGGGCTTCCGCCGACGCCGGCGAGGATGTCGATGTTCTTCACGCTCTCGGAGGCGGCGGCGACGGAGGCGGCAACATCGCCATCCGTATACATCCGCGTGCGGGCGCCGGCCGCGCGGATCGCGTTGGTGAGTTCTTCGTGCCGGTCACGGTTGAGCACGGCGACGACCACATCCTCGGGCCGCTTGCCCTTGGCCTTGGCGACCTTCCGGATGTTGTCCTCGATGGGGGCCTCGATGTCGATGACATCGGCAGCCTCCGGGCCGACGGCCAGCTTGTCCATATAGAAGCACATGGTCGGGTTGTACATCGTCCCGCCCTCGGCGGCCGCCAGCACTGCGATCGAGTTGCGCATGCCGAGCGCGAGGAGGCGGGTGCCGTCCACGGGATCGACGGCGATATCGACCTTGGGGCCCTGCCCCGTGCCGACCTTCTCGCCGTTGTGGAGCATGGGCGCTTCGTCCTTCTCGCCCTCGCCG
Organism: Propionibacteriaceae bacterium ZF39; assembly: GCA_039565995.1. GTDB lineage: Bacteria > Actinomycetota > Actinomycetes > Propionibacteriales > Propionibacteriaceae > Enemella > Enemella fulvus. The sequence continues at coordinate 2,291,823 of CP154795.1, forward strand.
ATCACGATGACGCCGTCCATCCGGACTCCACCGAGCACGGCTCGCATCGCATCAACCGCGGCGCCGTCTCCGGATTCCTTCTGGCCGCGTCCGACCCAGCGCGCCGCTGCCAGCGCTGCCGCCTCGGTGGCTCGCACCAGGTCCAGGCCCAGGTTGTTGGTTCCGATCGAGTATCCGTGTTCAAACTGCTCGGTCATGGAGTGCCTCCTCGCATCAGGGCCGTCTGCCCGCTTCCCCAGCCACCCTAGCGTTCAGGGCATCCGCCCGAGCCGTTGCCGGTGTCACTGGTGCGTCACTGGGGCACGAATGGAAGCAGCGCGGTCACAACGGCGGCAGAGGCGAAACTCAGCAGGGTGGTGATCGTCACCGTGTCGGCCACGGTGCGGACATCGCCCTTGTATTCGAGCGCGAGCAGAAACGCATTGACGGCCGTCGGCATGGCGCCGGAGAGCACCAGGGCCTGCAGGGGTACGCCCCGCAGGCCGAACAGCAGACCGATCCCCAGGGACAACACCGGCATTCCGAAGACCCGCAACAGGCTGGCGGTGATCACCGGACGGTTGACCGTCACGCGTGAGGTCGCGCCGAGCTGGATGCCGAGGGCGAGCAGGACCATCGGCAGCGTCGCGCCCGACAGCATCTCGACACCGCGCATGACACCGGTGGGGAGCTGGAGCCCGAACAGGCGCATGACCAGCGCGAGCACGATGGCCCAGATGGCGGGCAGCTTGAACAGGCCGATGACGGCCTTCCCGACTCCCCCTCCGGCGCCGAACAGCAGCGGGCCGACGATGAACCCGAGGACGACCGAGGCGAGAAAGATGAGGACGCTCTGCTCGAAACCGGCCTGCCCGAGCGCGAAGAGGGCGATCGGCAGGCCCATGTTGCCGCTGTTGGAAATCGCCAGGCTGACCATCACGCCGCGACGGGTCGGTCCCGGCACCCGCGGTGTGAGCAGGCCACCGATCCCCGCACCCAGGAGGCACACGACGACATAGGCGGCCACCAGCGTCACCCCGACCTGGCCCGACACCTGGGTCGTGAGCAGGGTCGCGAGGCACAGCGCGGGCGTCAGGCCATAGAGGCTGATCTTGCTGATCGTGCTCGGATCGAGGGGGAAAATGCGCCCCAGGAGAAAACCGGTTCCGGCGACGACCAGGACCGGAACGATGACGTTCGCGAGCGCCAGCAGGACTCCCATGGACCCATCCCTCCCATCGTGCGGCACGACCCCGGGTGATCCTAGGGCAGCTGATGCATGCTGAGTTGGTGGAGATCTGTCTTGACCAACTGCCGACCGCCAATTGGTGCGATTCGCACGCGCTGGTCGAGCGGGACCGCAACACGGCCGTGGGCGACCCCTTCGATGTGTCCGAGCTGGTGCGCACGAGCGAACACCGGCTCCAGATCCTGGGCTCCCGCTACAGCTATCCCGACCTGATCGAGGGACACGACGGCCTCGGGGTGCACCTGCGCAGCTCCCGCCGCATCCTCGGCCAGGAGGATGCCACGATCACCGTCACCGGCGACTGCACGCTGACCGAGGTGTGGGAACACCTGCGCGCCGACCGGCGTACGCTGCCGATCTGCCCGCCGGTCATCACCACCCAGACGGTCGCCGGTGCCATCGGCACCGGCACCCACGCCCAGGGCACCCGCGAAGGACTCTTCGCCGACACCGTGGTCGAGTTCGAGTTCGTCGACGCCTCCGGTCGCTGGCACCGGATCGGTCGCGACGACCCGGCCTTCGGGGCCTTCCAGCTCCATCTCGGTTCGCTGGGCCTCATCACCTCGGTGACGCTGGCCACGGAGAGCAACCGCAACTATGTCTGCCACAAATACACGACCTCCGGCGACGAGCTCCGGGCCGGATTCGGTGCCTGGAACGAGCGCTCCGAGCACGTGAAGGTCTGGTGGTTCACGGAGGAAGACCGCGCCCACGTCTGGGAGGTCACCCCCACCGCGGGCCTCATGCCCCAGGCCGCCGATGCGACCGCCCACACCGACCTCAACCAGGTTCTCGCCGATACCCAGGCGCGCATGGGCCGGGATCTCCGCAGCGACGATCGCCAGCTCGCCTCGCAGCGCACGGTCGGCCGGTTCTATGACTACAGCGACGCCACCGGCGACCTGGTCGAGATCTTCCGCAACGGCATCCCGGCCCCGCAGATCAACATGGAAGTCGGCGTGCCCCTCGAACGCTTCGAGGCCGCCGCCGACGACCTCCGCCGCGTGCTCGCCGACTCGGCGTACCAACTGCACTATCCGGTCATCCTCCGCCCGACCGGGGCGAGCGACGCGTGGCTCGCGGCGGCGTACGACCGCCCGACCTGCTGGTTCGGCTTCGTCGTCTATCAGCGCGCCGACGGCACGGTCGCCGACGGGTCGATCGAACTCCTGGGCGAGCTCCAGGCCGCCCTGTCCGCTCACGAGGGGCTGCCGCACTGGGGCAAGTATTTCGACCCTCGCTTCTATGACTTCGCCTCGCTGCCGCGCTGGGCGGATTTCGCGGGCGTACGCCGACAGTTCGATCCCGACGGTCGTTTCCTCAACCCGAAGCTCGCCGAAATCCTGGGCGCCTGATGAGCCGCGTCGTCGCCGTCTTCGGTGGGCGCAGTGAGATCGGCCACGCCATCGCCACGCGCCTGGCGGCCGGCAACACGGTCGCGCTGCTCGCCCGCCCCGGGTCGCTCGACACCGAGGTGGCCGCCTGCCGCGCAGCCGGCGCCCAGCGGGTGATCCCGATCGAGTTCGATGCCGATGACACCGACTCCCACGACGACCTCGTCGCCCGGGTCGAGGCCGAGGCCGGCCCGATCGACATCGCGGTCCTGGCGTTCGGGATCCTGGGCGACCAGGCCGACGCCGAGCGCGACCACCGGGCCGCCGTACGCATCCTCCACACCGACTTCGTCGCCCAGGCCAGCCTGCTCACGGTCCTGGCCGAGCGCATGCGGCAGCGCGGGACCGGCACCCTCGTCGCGTTCTCCTCGGTCGCCGGGGTCCGCGTCCGTCGCGCCAACTATGTCTACGGTTCGGCCAAGGCCGGGCTGGACGGGTTCGCCTCGGGCCTGGCCGACGCGCTGCACAGTTCTGGCGTACGCCTGGTCATCGCGCGCCCCGGTTTCGTCATCGGGCGCATGACCGAGGGCATGGAGCCCGCCCCGTTCTCCTCGACCCCGGATCAGGTGGCCGATGCCGTCGTCGCCGAGATCGAGTCGGGCAAGCGGGTGGAGCTGTGGATCCCGTGGCAGCTGAAGGCGATGTTCTCGGTCTCCCCGTTCATCCCGCGCGCCGTCTGGCGCCGGATGCCCCGCTGACGCCCCAGTCACGAAACTTCGGAGGCGTCTGGAACACTCCGGAGCATGACTCCAGTGAGCCTGACTTTCCTCGGCGCGGTCGGCACCGTGACCGGTTCCAAATACCTGCTCACCATCGGCGACCGGCGCGTCCTCGTCGACGCGGGCATGTTCCAGGGCGAGAAGCAGTGGCGCGAGCTCAACTGGGCGGAGTTCCCGGTCGATCCGGCCACGGTCACCGACGTCCTGCTCACCCATGCCCACACCGACCATGCGAGCTATCTCCCGGCGCTGGTCCGCAATGGCTTCTCGGGCCCGATCTGGGCGACCGAGGGTACGCGGCGCCTCGCTGAGATCGTCCTGCGCGATGCCGGCAAGCTGCAGGAAATGGCTGCCGCCGAGGCCAATGAGGGCGGCTGGTCGAAACACTCCCCCGCTCTGGCGCTGTATGACAGCACCGACGTCGAGAACACGCTGCCGCTGTTCCGACGCGTGGAGTGGGACACCCCGATCGACCTGGGCGACGGGCTCAGCGCGACCTACGTGCGCTCGGGTCACATCCTCGGATCGGCCAGCGTGCATGTGCAAGTCGACGACGCCGACGTGCTGTTCTCCGGCGATGTCGGTCGGCACGACCACCCGATCCTCAAGCCGCGCGAGATCCCGCCGGGGGCCCGGTTCGTGCTCATCGAGTCGACCTACGGCGACCGCGAACACCCCGAGCCCGAGGGCCACGCCCACGAGGATTTCGCGGCTGCCATCCGATCGACGGTGGCCGCCGGCGGCGAGGTGATCGTGCCGGCGTTCGCGATCGACCGCACCGAGGCGGTGCTCCGTTCCCTCACGGAGATGTATCGCGACGGCCGCATCCCCAGCGTCCCCGTCATCGTCGACGGACCGATGGCTCTGGCGGCCCTTGATGTCTATCGCGATGAGTCGCTGGGGGAATTGCGCGACGACATCGATGTCGAGGACTTCACGGGGCTCCCCCACCTCAGCGAGGTCCGATCGGGCCGCGACTCCAAGAAGCTCAACCGGCGCAGCGGCCCGCGCATCATCGTGTCCTCGTCAGGCATGGCGGAGGGTGGCCGGGTGCTGCATCACCTGGCCCGGGCCCTGCCCGATCCGAAGAACACGGTGGTCCTGACGGGCTTCCAGGCGGAGGGTACGCGGGGCCGCGCCCTCGAGGAGGGTGCGAAGCAGGTCAAGATCAACGGCCGTTATGTGAAGGTGCGAGCCAGGATCGTGCGCGATCGCGAGTTCTCGGTGCACGGTGACTGCTCCGACCTGCTCGACTGGCTGCGCGACCTGGATGCCGAGCCCGAGACCGTCTTCGTGACCCACGGCGAGCCGGAGGTCGCGGCCTCCTTCGCCGATCGCATCACCGACGAATTCGGCTGGTCGGCGGTCGTGCCGCGTTATGGCGAAGTGGTCACGCTCAACGCACCCGCCGACGCGGAAGACGAGGACACGGACGAGGACACCGCCGGGGCCGAGGCCGATTCCGGCGAGGACCGCTGACTGCGTTGATAGCCTCGATGCTATGGATCTGGGCGTCGATTTCGGGACCACTCGCAGCCTGAGCGCGGTCGCCGACCGGGGCAATTATCCGGTCGTGGGCCTCACCGACGACCTCGGTGATGCCCATGACTGGTTCCCGTCGGTCGTGGCCCTGGCCTCGGGGCGGCTCGTCCATGGCTTCGCGGCCCTGGTCGCCGCCGAACACGGTGCGCCGAGCGTCCGATCGTTCAAGCGGGCGATGGCCTCCCCGGAGTTCGGCCCGGACACCCTGATGCGCCTCGGCCCGGCGGAATTCCCCGTGGTGATGGTGATCGAGTCCCACCTGCGGGCGCTGCGGGACGCCCTGGCCACCGCCGGGGCGGATCCGGCCCGGGCCACCAACACCGTCATCGCAGTCCCCGCCCACGCCCACGGTGCCCAGCGGTTCTGGACTCTCGAGTGTTTCCGGCGGGCCGGGTTCGATGTCACGGCCATGATGAACGAGCCCTCGGCCGCCGGGTTCGAATACACCCACCGCCAGCCCCGCACCATCAGCTCCCGGCGCACCCGCCTCATCGTCTATGACCTGGGCGGCGGCACCTTCGACGCCTCCCTTGTCAGCGTCGACGGTACGAGCCACGAGGTTCTTGACTCCCTCGGGCTGAACTCCCTCGGTGGCGACGATTTCGATGGCGTACTCGCCGAGCTCGCCCTCACCAACGCCGGCCTGACGGCCGCCGACCTAGGCGACACTGACCGCGATCAGCTCCTGATCGCCTGCCGCGAGGCCAAGGAGCGGCTGTCACCCCAGACCCGCCGCATCGCTCTCGACGTCGGCACCCACGAGGTCAGCGTGCGGGTGGATGATTTCTACGCCGCGGCCACGCCGCTGGTGGAGGCGACGCTCGAGGCGATGAGTCCCCTGCTCGGCGGCCTGGACAGCGCGACGGATCTCAGCGAGGTGGCCGGGCTCTATCTCGTCGGCGGCGCCTCAGGACTGCCGCTGGTGCCGCGCCTGCTCCGCGAACGCTTCGGCCGGCGGGTCCATCGATCGCCCTATCCGGCCGCGTCAACCGCCATCGGCCTGGCCATCGCCGCCGACCGGCAATCGGGGTTCTCGATCAACGAACAGCTGTCCCGTGGCTTCGGTGTGTTCCGCGAGGGCGAGGGCGGGCGTACGCTCCACTTCGACCCCATCCTGGAACGCACCGAGCATGTCCCCCAGACCGGCGAGCGGGTCGTGGTGCGCCGCTATCGGGCGGCCCACAACCTGGGGCTGTTCCGCTTCGTCGAGTACGCCCAGCTCGACCCGGCCGGCAATCCCCGCGGGGATGTGGTCCCGTTCGGGCAGATCCTCTTCCCGTTCGACACCGACCTGCAGGGACGCGAGAACGACCCGGCGCTCCACATCGAGCGCCGGGACGCCGGTCCCGAGATCGAGGAACGCTATGTGATCGACCCCAACGGGATCGTCACGGTGCAGATCACCGATCTCGACACCGGCTATCGGCTCGAGGAATCCCTCAGCTGATCACGCATACTTCGGGCGTTCGGGCAGCTCGCCCTCATAGCGCAGACCGTCGGTGAGACCGCGCGTCACCCAGCCGATGATGGCGTCGCGGCCACCCTTGAGAGTCGTCGCGCCGTCGCCGATGGTGTAGTTCTCGCCCTCGTCGGTGATGACGGTCAGCCCGGGCCAGTCGTCGCGCTTGGACAGCTTCGCCATGGCGAGTTCGAGGGCGTCCTCGAGCGCGTCCATGTCGCCCTCGTCCAGCTTCCAGAGCGTGTCGAGGTCGTTGTGGTGGACGAGCACCTCGGTCGTCCACAGCGCCGGGATGGCGTACGCGTTGAACGGCCCGGACGGCAGGCTGACCTCCTCCGTGGCGAGCTTGGTGTTGCGCAGCTGGCCGGCGAGCGCCTGGAAGCCGGCGGTCGCCTCGCGGAGTTCCTGCTTGAGCTCGGCCGCAGACATCTTGGCGAGGTCCTCGATCTGGGCGTCACGATCCTCGGGGCAGGAATACATCGGCGTCTCGGTGCCGGTGACGGCCCAGGTCACGAGGTTGCCGAGGCCCCCGGCGAGACCGATCATGTGGGCGACCACATGGGCACGCGTCCAGCCCTCACAGAGGGACGGGGCGCGCATCTCGTCCTCCGAGAGGCTCTCGACGGTGGCCAGGAGCATGCCGGTCTCGCGCTCGAGCCGGTTCAGGTCAGCGGGCATGTACGCAGCAGTCTTGTTCATGGGCCCAGTCTGGTGGGCGCTGCCGCGCTCCGCCATAGCGGGGTCGTGATCGTGGACGGACAGCCTTCGACGGAACGGCACGTGGCGCGATTGTCGATCCTGCGACACACTGCGCAGAGTCGGTTTCTTGACCGCACCACCACCGCACCACAACGTTGAGGAGCAGCGTGTCCGCCACCACTGACACGGGCTATCGCCCAAGCCTCCGCAGGGACGTCTCCGCGTCCGCCATCATGGCCGGGTTCATCGCCGTTGCCGTTTCCTATGCGGGTCCGCTCCTGGTGACCCTCGAAGCGGCTCGGGCGGGCGGTTTGTCCCCCGAGCTGACCGCGTCCTGGGTCTGGGCCATCTCGGTCGGCTCGGGCGTGATGTCGCTGATCTTCTCCTGGTTCACCCGCCAGCCGATCATGGTGGCCTGGTCGATCCCGGGCGCAGCCCTGCTCGTCACGAGCCTCGAGCCCTATGTCACGTCGGGTCGCTATTCGGAGGTGATCGGGGCGTACATCGTCTGCGGCATCGCCTCCGCGATCCTCGGCGCCACAGGACTCGTCGGCAAACTCATCGCCGCGACGCCCAAACCGATCACCGCGGCCGTGCTGGCCGGCGTCCTCTTCCCCTTCGCGATCCGCGTGGCCCAGGCCGTGGCCGAGAACCCGCTGGTCGCGGGCGGTCTGGTGCTCGGCTATCTGGTCGGGCGCCGCTGGAATCCGCGCTATGCGGTCTTCGTGGCGATGGCTGTCGGTGGCCTGATCGCGGTGATCAGCGGTGAGGCCAATGCCCTCGCTGTCGACTTCGCCATCACGATTCCGGTGTTCGTTGCCCCGACCTTCACCCTGCAGGCGGCCCTCGAGATCGCCGTGCCGCTGTTCATCGTCACCGCCGCGGGCCAGAACGCGCCCGGCCTGATCGTGATGCACAACTCGGGCTACAAGGCCAACGACCGCATGCTGCTCGGTGGTGCGGGCATCTTCTCGGTGCTCTTCGCCCCGTTCAACAGCCATGCGCTCAACTTCGCCGCGGTGACCGCCGCGATCGCGACCTCCGACGAATCCCATCCCGACCTGCGTCGACGCTATATCGCGGGCATGTCGTGCGGCTTCTTCTACATCATCGGCGGCTTCCTCGCGACGTTCATCGTGTCATTGTTCTCGGCCATTCCGGCCGGCATGATCACCGCTCTGGCGGGGGTGGCCCTGCTGAGCCCGCTGCAGAACTCGCTCTACGACACCATGCACGAGGGCAAGCACCACAAGTCCGTGATCGAGGCCGCGCTGATCACCCTGGCCGTGACCATCTCGGGCATGACCGCCCTCGGTATCGTCTCGGCATTCTGGGGCCTGATCGCCGGCATTGTGGCGTACGCGATCCTGCGCCCGCGCCCGCCGAAGATCGACCCGGCCGCGGACATCTGACCCGGGACATGACGAAGGGCCGGTCCCCACGGGGGATCCGGCCCTTGTCGTCGGTTCAGGTGATCAGGTGATCAGGCGAGCACCGCGGTCGCCGCGTCGTAGTCCGGCTCCTGGGTGATCTCGGGGACCAGCTCGGAGTGGATGACGTTGCCCTCGGCGTCGAGCACGACGACGGAACGCGCCAGCAGACCCTGCAGCGGGCCGTCGGTCATCGTCACGCCGTAGTCGGCGCCGAAGCTCGACTTGAAGACCGAGCCGGTCTGGACGTTGTCGATGCCCTCCGCACCGCAGAAGCGGCCGAGTGCGAACGGCAGGTCGGCCGACACGCACAACACCGTGGTGTTGTCGAGGCCGGCGGCCAGCTCATTGAACTTGCGCACGCTGGTCGCGCACACACCCGTGTCGATGCTGGGGAAGATGTTGAGCACCACACGCTTGCCCGACAGGTCGGACAGCTTGATATCGGACAGGTCGGAACCCGTCACCGTGAAATCGGGAGCCGGATCGCCCTGCGCGGGCAGTTCACCGACGGTCTGGACAGGGTCACCCTTGATAGCAGTAGTCGCCATGGACTCATGTTTAGCACGAGTCGGAAAAGCGACTGACAAGCAGGTCGACCAGCGCCGGATGCGCTCCGATCGGCGCGGCGACGACAGCTGCGCCCGACTGGACGAGCCTGCGATGGAAGTGGCCTTCGGCGAGGAGGTACGCAGCGATGGAAACGTTCTCACGTGTACGTGAGAGTTGTTCTGACACAGGGATTCCGGGCCCGGAGAGGACGCCGAGGTCAACGGGTACGCCGAGTCGGTCCCCCAGGCCGGCAGCCACCTCGCCTGCCAGCCGGTGCCAGGATGCGCGCGCGGACCCGGTCGCTGCGAGCACGACCGGCTCCCCCCGCCACCCCGCCTCGGCCAACCGGTCCGCCAGAGCGTCGACGATCCGGGGATCGGATCCCAGGGGCGGTGTGACCCTCACGGCTGCGCCGTCGAGCCCGGTGAGCACCTCCGGGATGTCGGTGTGGATGTGGAAACCCTCGCTGAGCAGCAGGGGCACGATGCACGCGGGGCCGTCCGTTTCTGGAAGGTCGGCCATGACGTCCGGCAGCGTCGGTTCGAGGTGGTCCAGCCAGGCCAGGCGTACAGGTCCGACGCGGGCTTCCACCGCATCGGCAATCGCGCGAACGGTCGCCTGCCCGACCGCGTCGCGGGTGCCATGAGCGGCGAGAATGCGGGTCACGACGTTCCCGCGGGAACGTTCTCGGTCCAATCCGGCCCCAGCGTCACGACGTCCCCGATCACCACCACCGCCGGTGCCCGGACCCCGGCCGTCTCCGCGGCATCGGCGAGTTCGCCGAGCGGGGCGCACGTGACGCGCTGATCCGGCAGCCAGCCGCGCTCGATGATGGCGGCCGGGCACAGCGGATCACGGCCGGCCGCGACGAGATCGGCAACGCTCTGCCGGAGCGTGCTGACCCCCATGAGAATGACGACCGTGTGGGCGCTGGCGATCGGCAGCCACGGCAATTCCTCATGGCCGCTGACCACGCTGAAACCCTTGGACACCCCGCGATGGGTGACCGGGATCCCGGCCGCCAGTGGCACCGAGAGCGCACTCGTGATGCCGGGCACGACCTCGCACGGCACACCGGCCGCCTCGCAGGCCTCGCGCTCCTCGCCACCCCGGCCCAGGACGAACGGGTCACCGCCCTTCAACCGGACGACGCCCAACCCGGCTCGGGCATGCTCCACCAGGATCCGGTTGATTTCCGTCTGCGGCACCGGGTGGTGACCGGTGGACTTGCCGACATCGACCACGATCACGTCCGGATCAAGGGTCTCGAGCACGGCCTGGGGTGCCAGCCGGTCGATCACGACGACGTCAGCGGTGTGGAGCAGCGTGAGTGCCCGGGCTGTCAGGAGGCCCGCATCCCCGGGACCGCCGCCGACGAGCGCCACCCAGCCCGAGTGTGCGCGGCGCGGGCGCAGATCGGCCGGCTGGGTGCGCAGGTCGTGGGCGATGCGATTGCGGAGTTGCACCGACCGCACGGGATCGGACGACGTGACGGCCACCGAGACCACCCCGCTCGGGGTGTCGACCTGGGCCCGGGCGGGCACGGCCGCCGTGCCCTCCTGCACCGCGGAGGCATTGACACACCACAGGCCGCGTTCGGTGGCCAGTGCCGCCACGCGGGCATCGACCTCGTGGTCACCGGTGGCGGTGTGGACGAGGCGTACCCCGTCGAGATCGGAATCCACCAGCTCCCGCTCGTGCCAGGTCACCCCGTCGGGCAGGGGGTGCAGGTCGCCGCAGAGAACGGGCGCGACGCACGTGACGCGGGCCCCCTCGGCGAGAAACGCGCGGATGCGGCGGGCCGACACGGGCCCGCCGCCCACGGCGAGGACGTCCACCCCTCGCAGGTCGACCGCGAGGGAGAACACCTAGATCACCCAGTCGGTGGCGCTCAGGTCCTCCGGCACGGTGCTGCGGATCATGCCGGCGGCGAGCGTATGCCCGGACTGTGCATCGATCAGCAGGAACGAGCCGGTCTGGCGCGACTCGGCGTACGTCTCCGCCGAGATCTCGTCCGCCAGCTTGAGATGCACGCGACCGATGTCGTTGAGCTCCAACGCCTGCGCGGGCACACCGGTGAGGGTGTCCAGGTCGAGGCGGCTGTCGAGCTCCTTGACCATGGCCCGGACGGTGCGGGTGGTGTGCTTGAGCAGCACCTTGTCACCCGGGCGAAGCGGGCGCTCGGCCAGCCAGCACACCAGGGCCTCGACCTCACGGGTCGGGGTCGGGGCCGCTGCAGCCGACGCGATCAGGTCACCGCGGGAGAGGTCGATCTCGTCGGAGAGGCGTACGCTCACCGACTGGCCGGCGAAGGCCTCGGTGAGTTCCCCGTCGGCGGTGTCGATGCCGGTGACGGTGGCGCTGCGCCCGTTGGGCAGCACCGTGATCTCGTCCCCGACGCGCACGATGCCCGAGGCGATCTGGCCGGCGTACCCGCGATATTCCACATACTCCGGCGAGACGGCCGCGCCCTGGGGACGCAGCACGTATTGCACCGGAAGCCGGAACGACTGCTCCTCGGGGTTCTCCCCCGCAGGGAGGGTCTCGAGGAGTTCGAGAAGGGACGGGCCGGCGTACCACGACGTCCGCTCCGACTGCTCGGCGATGTTGTCGCCGTGGAGCGCGGAGACGGGGATCACGGTCACGCCCGGGATGCCGAGGCCGTCGATGACCTCGCGGACGTTGGCCTCGACCTCACGGAATGTCGCCTCGGAGAACTCCACGAGGTCGATCTTGTTGACCGCGATGATCACGTGGGGCACGCGCAGCAGCGAGGCGACGGCGAGATGACGACGGGTCTGCTCGAGTACGCCATGGCGCGCGTCGACCAGCAGCACGATCACATCGGCCGTGGACGACCCGGTCACGGTGTTGCGGGTGTACTGCACGTGACCGGGGCAGTCCGCGAGGACGAAGGAGCGATTGGGCGTGGCGAAGTAGCGATAGGCGACATCGATCGTGATGCCCTGCTCCCGCTCGGCGCGCAGGCCGTCGGTCAGCAGCGCGAGGTCGGCGGTCTCGAGGCCACGCTCGCGGCTGACCCGTTCGACCGACTCGAGCTGGTCGGCGAGGATCGACTTGGTGTCGTGCAGCAGGCGCCCGACCAGCGTGGACTTGCCGTCGTCGACGGAGCCGGCCGTGGCCAGCCTCAACAGGGTGCTCATCAGAAGTAGCCTTCCTTCTTGCGGTCCTCCATGGCGGCCTCGGTCATCCGGTCATCGGCGCGAGTCGCCCCGCGCTCGGTGATGCGGGTGGCCGCGACCTCGTCGAGGACGGCGGTGACGTCGAACGCATCCGACTCGACCGCACCGGTGCACGACATGTCGCCGACGGTGCGATAGCGCACCTGCTTGGTCACGACGGTCTCGCCGTCGCGCGGCTGGGCGAACTCACCGACGGACAGCAGCATGCCGTCGCGCTCGAACACCTCCCGCTCGTGGGCGTAATAGAGGGTCGGGAGCTCGATGTTCTCCCGGGCGATGTAGCGCCAGATGTCGAGCTCGGTCCAGTTGGACAGCGGGAAGACCCGGACATGCTCACCGGCGCGGTGACGGGTGTTGTAGAGGTTCCACAGCTCGGGGCGCTGATTGCGCGGATCCCACTGGCCGAAGTCGTCGCGAAGGGAGACCACGCGCTCCTTGGCCCGGGCCTTCTCCTCGTCGCGGCGGCCACCGCCATAGACGGCGTCGAACCGGCCCTGCTCGATCGCGTCCAGCAACGGCGCGGTCTGGAGCGGGTTGCGGGTGCCGTCGGGGCGTTCGCTCAGGCGGCCGTCGTCGATCCAGTCCTGGACCTTCGCGACCTCGAGTCGCAGCCCGAGTCGCTCGACGGTGCGGTCGCGGAAATCGAGGACCTCGGGGAAGTTGTGGCCCGTGTCGACGTGCAGCACCGGGAACGGGATCGGCGCCGGCCAGAAGGCCTTGCGCGCCAGGTGGAGCATGACGACGGAGTCCTTGCCGCCCGAGAAGAGCAGCACACAGCGCTCGCGCTCGGCCGTCACCTCCCGGAAGATGTGGATGGACTCGCTCTCCAGCGCCGACAGCTGGTCGAGATGGCGTGCCGATTCCTGCCGGACATCGGTCTCAAGATCGAGGCTCACAGGTGGATTCCGCATTCTGTCTTGGCGAGACCGGCCCAGCGGCCGGCTCGGGGATCTTCTCCGGGGGCGACCCGGCGGGTGCAGGGGGCGCAGCCGATCGACGGATAGCCATCGGCCAGCAGCGGGTTGATCGGGACGAGGTTGTCCTCGGCGTAGGTGATGACCTCGTCGAAGGTCCAGCCCGCGATGGGGTTGAGCTTGACCATGTGGTGGGTCTCGTCCCATTCGACGAGCTTGGCGTTGGCGCGGAGGGCGTTGTCCTCACGGCGGACGCCCGTCACCCAGGCCTGATAACCGGCCAGGGTCGCGTTGAGCGGCTCGACCTTGCGGAGCTGGCAGCAGAGCGCCGGATCGCGATCGTGGAGCTTCTCGCCATATTCGGCGTCCTGCTCCGCGACCGTCTGCTTCGGCGTGACCTCGATCAGCGTGATCGGCAGCTTCTGCTGCAGCGCATCCCGCGTCGCGTGGGTCTCGGGGAAGTGATAGCCCGTCTCCAGGAAGAGCACGTCGACGCCGGGCAGCACCTGGCTCGCCAGGTGACTGAGCACGGTGTCGGCAGCCATCGAGCACGCGACGGCGAGCTTGTCGCCGAAGACCTCGCCCGCCCAGGCGAGGACCTCCTCGGCGGTGGTATCGGCGAACCGCTCCCCCGCCTCCTCGGCGAGGGTCCTGAGCGCCTCGGGCGTACGCTCCGGCGGCGTCGGCAGATCACGCGGCGGCGGGGTCAGCTGGATCTTCATGCGGTGAACACCTCGTCTTCTGCGCGGTGGGCCCAGGCGGCGAAGGACTCGCCCTCGGTGCGATCCTCCGCATAGCGGCGGACGATCCGCTCGGTCCAGTCGGGGAGGTTCTCGGCGGTGACCTTCAGTCCCCGGACCGTACGCCCCAGCTCACCGTCCTCGCCCTTCGTGTCGGCCAGGCCGCCACCGAGGTGGACCTGGAAACCGAACTCACCCTTGAGCATCTGGCCCTTGAGGCCGATGTCGGCGACCTGGATGCGGGCGCAGGAGTTGGGGCAGCCGTTGAGGTTGATCGACAGCTGGGTGTCTCCCAGGTCAAGGTCGGTCAGGCGCGTCTCGAGCTCGTCGATCAGCGTGGCGGCGAGCCCCTTGGTCTCGACGAAGGCGAGCTTGCAGTATTCGATTCCGGTGCAGGCCATCGTGCCGCGGCGGAAGATGCTGGGGCGGGCCTGCAGGCCGATCGCGCTCAGGCCCTCGACCAGGGTTTCCGCCTTGTCGGGATCGACGTCGAGGACCAGCAGCTTCTGGTGCGGGGTGAGGGTGACACGACCGGAGCCGGCGGCCTCGGCGAGATCGGCGATCTGGTTCAGGATGGTGCCGGACACGCGGCCCACAGTGGGGGCGGCGCCGACCCAGACGCGGCCGTCCTTCTGCTCGTGCACGCCGACGTGGTCATAGTTGCCCTTCGCGGGAGCCGGGGCCGGGCCGTCGGGCAGCTCGCGCCCGAGGTATTCCTCCTGCAGGACCTGGCGGAACTTCTCGACGCCCCAGTCGTTGACGAGGAACTTCAGGCGGGCGCGCATGCGATTGCGGCGGTAGCCGTAGTCGCGGAAGATGCTGATGACCGCGTGCCAGACCTCGGCCGCCTCGTCCTGGCGCACGAAGACCCCGACGCGCTTGGCGAGCATCGGGTTGGTCGAGAGCCCGCCGCCGACCCAGAGGTCATAGCCGACGCCGAGGTCGGGATGCTCGACGCCCACGAGGGAGATGTCGTTGATCTCGTGCACGACGTCGAGGCTCGGGTGGCCGGTGATCGCGGTCTTGAACTTGCGCGGCAGGTTGGCCAGCTCGGGATCGCCGATGAAGCGCTCGCGGATGTCCTCGACCACGGGGGTCGGGTCGATGAGCTCATCGGCCGCGATGCCGGCCACGGGCGAGGCGAGGAACCCGCGGGGAGTGTCGCCACAGGCCTCGGTCGTGTGCAGCCCCACGGTCGCCAGCCGGTCCCAGATCTCGGGGACATCCTCGACGCGGATCCAGTGATACTGGATGTTCTGCCGGTCGGTGATGTCTGCGGTGTCGCGCGCGAAGTCGGTCGAGATCCCGCCCAGCACGCGCAACGCCTCGGTGCTCAGCGCCTGGCCGTCGATGCGGACGCGCATCATCAGGAACTCCGACGACATCTCGGCATCGCTCAGGGTGCCGGTGCGCGAAGCCTCGAGGGTCTGGTCGCGCTGGGTATACAGCCCATACCACCGCATCCGGCCCAGGAGGTCGTCGTGCGGGATCGACGCAAATCCGGTCTTCGAATAATCGTCGATGATCCGCTGGGCCACGCTCAGACCACCGTCGGCGGCCTTGAACTCCTCATTCGGGTTGAGCGGGGTCTTGCCGTCGACCTTCCACTGGCCGTTCGGCTTCGCATTTCGGGCGGGGCGGGGAGCCTTGGCGGGCACAGTCGTAGTCATGGTCACCTTCGCTGGGAGGCTTCCCCCGCATCGGCGGTGCAGGGGTGGGCAGGCTCGGCCCGCCGCGTATTGGGAACCGTAATGGACCCATAGGGAAATCCCAAATCAGGGTCACATGACGGAATGTCTCCCGGTCAGTCGACCGCTTTCGCCCGGAAGAAGTGCCGCCCGCCCGGGATGGTCAGGACCATGTGCTCTCCATCGGAGCGGACGTCGACCTCGACCCGATCATCGGGGTCGCCGAGGGAGCCGGAGCGCACGTCCAGTTCCACTTCGCTCACCGATCGTCCATGGACCAACTCGGCCCGACGGCCGTCGCCCAGCGTCAGCGCCCCGGTCACCCAGGGGCCGGCTCGGAGTAACCCCCGCAGACGGATCCAGAGGATGAGCATCGTGATCCCACCGGCCAGTGCTCCGCCCGCGAGCCCGCCCGCTGCGACGAGCACCGGCAGGCCCCAGTCGTCGGAGAGATAGCCCAGGAGCACCAGGGCCACGGCGGCGCCGGCAGCCACCAGCCCGACGACGAGGAGCAGCAGGGCGATCCACAGGCCCCTCCTCGCGGAACGTCGTGTGTCCGGGTCTTCCCACGCAGCGGGCCGGGGAATGGGCGCGCTGATCGCCGGCAGCTGGGTGGTCGGCTGATCGGTCACCCCTCAAGCATGCCCGAGATTCGCGGCAAACCTGAGGCAGGATGTGGCCCATGTCTCGCGTGCTCGTTGTCGTTGCCCATCCCGATGATTCCGATTTCGGGGCCGCCGGCTCTCTCGCCCACATGGCCGACAACGGTGACGAGGTCACCCTCCTGTTCTGCACGCGGGGTGAACAGGGTGGATTCGACCCCAGCCTCCACGAGCAGATGCCCATGATCCGCGAGGCCGAACAGAAGGAGGCCGCGGCCGTCCTGGGCATCACCGATGTCCGTTTCCTCGAGGGCTATCGCGACGGCTGGCTCCACCCGAGCTATGACCTGCAGCGCGACATCGTCAAGGTGATCCGCCAGGTCCGGCCCGACCTCATGATCATTCAGTCGGCCGAGCGTCGCTATGACCAGATCTATGCCTCCCACCCCGACCATCTGGCGGCCGGCGAGGCGACCATTCGCGCGATCTATCCCGCCGCGGAAAACCAGTTCGCGTGGCCCGAACTGATCACCGAGGAGGGCCTGGAGCCCCACATGGTCCCCGAATTCTGGGTGATGAGCCACGCCAACGCCGCCCATGTCGTCGACATCACCGACACCCTCGACCGGAAGGTGGGTGCCCTCCTGGCCCACCGGTCCCAGACCGCGCATCGCGGTGACGAACTCGGCACCTTCGTCCGGGCTCGCGCCCAGGACCTCGCCAAGCAGCACGGCCTGCCCGAGGGACACGCCGCCGAGGTCTTCCTGCGCGTCGTGCGCTGACTTGTGGCGGGCCTCTAGGCTCGGTGCATGGACCCGATCGCGCTGCTGCGAACCGTACGCCCCACCCCCCAGCATCCCCTCGTCCTCGAGCTCGATCTCGCCCGCGGTGTGATCAGCCAGTCCCCCGGCCACCCACTCGAAGCCTTCCGCGCCCGGCATTCCGCCTCGATGCGCCAGATCCGCGATGGCCTGACCAAGGCGGCGCAGGATCCCAAGGTGGCCGGCCTGGTGGTGCACATCGGGTCCTGCCCTCTCGACCCGGCCCAGTGCGACGAGATCGGTGAGTTGATCGCTCGCTTCGGCGAACACAAGCCCACCATCGCGTGGAGCGAGACCTTCGGTGAGCTCGGGAACGCGACGCTGGCGTACCGGCTGGCCTCCTTCGCCCGCGAGATCTGGATCGCCCCGACGGGCGGCCTCGGCCTCACCGGCATCCAGCTGGCGGCAACCCTGCTGCGCGGTGGCCTGGAGAAGCTCGACATCGAGCCGCAGTTCGCGCAGCGCAAGGAATACAAGACCGCGGCCGACCAGTTCGCCGCGACCGAGATCACCGACGCCCACCGCGAGATGCTCCAGCGGATCGCCGACTCGATCGTGGACGACACGATCACCGGAGTGGCCGCCCGCCGCCATCTCGACCCCAGGGCTGTCCGTCAGGCCGTCGACAATTCCCCGCTCGCCGCGGAGGACGCGCTGCAGGCGGGCCTGATCGACCAGCTGGGTTATCGCGACGAGGTGTACGCGGAGTTGCGCCGCCGGTTCGGCGAGGAGGTCGGCGGGGAGAAGGAGATCTCGCTGCAGTACGCCCACCGCTATGCCCGCGCCCACGGCCAGGGTCGCCTCGACGGGCTCCTCAATCGCAATCGTGACGCGATCGGGCTGGTCGAACTCTCGGGCGCGATCGTGTTCGGGCCGAGCCAGCCGGGGCCCTCATCGAGCTCAGCCGGCTCCGACACCATTGCGGCCCACCTGCGCGAGGCCGCCCGCGACGAGCACGTGAAAGCCGTCGTCCTGCGTATCAACTCCCCGGGCGGGTCCTATATCGCCTCCGACACCATTCGTCGCGAGGTGCTGCAGCTCCGCAAGGCCGGCAAGCCGGTGATCGCATCGATGGGAGCCGTTGCGGCCTCGGGTGGCTACTACGCCGCCATGGGCTGCGATGCCATCGTCGCCAACCCGACCACGCTGACCGGCTCGATCGGGGTGCTCGCCGGCAAGTTCGTCCTCGGCGGGCTGGTCGATCGACTGGGGCTGGTCCGCGAGGACATCCTGGCCGGTGCGAACGCCGGCTGGTTCAGCACCCAGACCCCGTTCGACGAGGACCAGTGGGCCAAGCTCAACGAATGGCTCGACACCGTCTATGCCGATTTCACGACCAAGGCCGCCGCCGATCGCCGCATGCCCCTCGACGAGTTCGAGCCCCTGGCCCGCGGCCGGGTGTGGACCGGTGCCGATGCCCACGCGCGCGGATTGGTCGACAGAATCGGCGGCATCGCCACCGCCCTCGAGATGGCGGCCGACCGGGTCGGCGTACGCCTGGACTCCCTGCAGGTCCGGGGCGTCCCCGCATTGCCCTGGCTCGAGCAGCTCAAACCCGCCGAATCGAGCGAAAGCCGCGGTGTCGACGCCACGATGACGTTCCCGCGGGAACGTCTGCTGACCGGTTCGCCGGAGGACAGGCTCACCGCGCTTGCTGAATTCGTCGGCATCGGACTCCCCCACGGCGTCCTCGCGCTGCCGTGGCAACTCACGATCCGTTGACTTTCCGTCGCATCGCCCGGTGCGGGATGCCGTCCTCGAGGTACGCCTCCCCTTCGGCCACGAAGCCGAAGCCGGCGTACCACTCGACCAGGTGCGCCTGGGCGGACAGGACGAACTCGCTGTCGGGATAGGCGGCCAGCACGCGCTCGGTCAGCCGACTCGCGAGCCCCCGGCCGCGGGCCGCGGGCGCTGTCGCCACGCGCCCGATGCGGCGTACCGGAACTCCGGCCCGGTTCACCCCGTCGTCGAGGACACGCAGGCAGGCGGTGATTCCGGTTCCGTCCTCGATCCACCACTGCTCGGCGCCCGCCTCCAGATCACGCCCATCGAGGTCGAGGTAGGCACAGTCCTGCTCGACCACGAAGACAGCCGCGCGCAGGGCCAGCAGGCCATAAATGGTCGTGCCATCGAGGTCCGTCCACGGCGCCCGCCTCATCGCAGAATCTGCAACCAAACCCATATCCCAATCGTTATGCAGAGGTCGTTTCTCCGGGTATAGCGTCCCAGACAGGGCCCCGGATTTCCCTTCCGGGACGCGATTCCTCCAGGAGAGCCATGTCCACCACTGAGCAAGAGGTGTCGGTCTCCACGGGCACAGCCCGCGCGATCCGAACCGATCCCAACCGTCCCCCTGTGGCCGTCATCGAGCCCAAGGGGTCGACCACCCTCAACAAGGCGACCTTCGTCGTCATCGCCCTTCTCTGTGCGCTCGGCTGGACGATGATCGCCATCGTCCGCGGCGAGCGGGTCAGCGCCGTCTGGTTCGTCCTTGCGGCGGTCGGCAGCTATCTGCTCGCGATTCGCTTCTACGCAAAGCTCATCGAGACCAAGCTCCTGAAGCCTGACGACACCCGCATGACGCCGGCCGAGAAGTTCAGCAACGGCAAGGACTTCATGCCGACCGACCGACGTGTGCTGTTCGGTCATCACTTCGCCGCGATCGCCGGCGCGGGCCCTCTGGTCGGCCCCGTGCTCGCTGCCCAGATGGGCTATCTGCCGGGCACGATCTGGATCATCGTCGGCGTCGTGCTGGCGGGTGCGGTGCAGGACTACATGGTGCTGCACCTGTCGATCCGTCGCGACGGCAAGAGCCTCGGCCAGATGGCCCGCGACGAGCTGGGCCCCATCGGCGGCTGGGCCGCGATCATCGGCGTGATGACGATCATGATCATTCTGATCGCCGTGCTCGGCATCGTCGTCATCGGCGCCCTCGCCGAGAGCCCGTGGGGCGTGTTCTCGATCGCGATGACCATCCCGATCGCGCTGTTCATGGGCATCTATCTGCGATTCCTGCGCCCGGGCAGGGTCAGCGAGGTCTCGCTGATCGGCGTCGTGCTGCTGGTCCTGTCGATCGTCGGTGGTCACTGGGTCTCGCAGTCCCCCACCTGGGCGCCGATCTTCACGCTGACCGGCCCCGAACTGGCCATCTGGCTCGCGATCTATGGGTTCGCCGCCTCCGTGTTGCCGGTGTGGCTGCTGCTGGCCCCGCGTGACTATCTGTCCACGTTCATGAAGGTCGGCACCATCGTCATGCTGGCCATCGCGATCCTCGTCGCCGCACCGGTGATCACCCAGCCGGCCGTCAGCCAGTTCGCGATCTCGGGCAAGGGCCCGGCGTTCGCCGGCCAGCTGTTCCCGTTCCTCTTCATCACGATCGCGTGCGGTGCGTTGTCGGGCTTCCACGCCCTCATCGCCTCCGGCACGACCCCGAAGATGATCGAGAAGGAATCCCAGGCGCGGATCATCGGCTACGGCGGCATGCTGACCGAGTCGTTCGTCGCGATCATGGCGCTCGTCGCGGCGAGCATCATCGACCAGCATCTGTACTACATCATGAATGCCCCGGCCGGGCTGACCGGCGGCACGCCCGAGACCGCTGCGGCGTACGCCAACGGCATGAACCTGACCAGTCCCGGCGGCACCCCGTTGCCGGACATCGATCCCGCCACGGTGCAACAGGCGGCCGTCGACGTGGGCGAGAAGTCGATCGTCTCCCGCACCGGTGGCGCCCCGACGCTGGCGTTCGGCATGGCCGAAGTCATGAGCCAGATCCCGCTCGTCGGCCAGATCAAGTCGTTCTGGTATCACTTCGCCGTCATGTTCGAGGCGCTGTTCATCCTGACGACGATCGACGCGGGTACGCGGGTGGCGCGGTTCATGCTGTCCGATTCGCTCAGCAACATCCCCGGTCTCGGCCGGCTCAAGGATCCGTCGTGGCGCGTCGGTGCCTGGGTCTGCTCCGCGCTCGTCGTGCTCGGCTGGGGCGGCCTGCTCTATATGGGCGTCACCGACCCCCTCGGCGGCATCCGCATGCTCTTCCCGCTGTTCGGCATCGCCAACCAGCTGCTCGCCGCCATCGCCCTGTGCGTGGTGTTCGTCATCGTGATGAAGAAGGGCCTGGTCAAGTGGGCCTGGATCCCGGGCATCCCGCTGTTCTGGGATCTCATCGTCACCATGACGGCGTCGTGGCAGAAGATCTTCTCGACCGATCCCCAGATCGGCTACTGGATCCAGAATTCGCAGGCCAGGGCCGCGCTCGCGGCCGGCCAGCCCTATCAGACGGCGAAGACCCCGGAGGCCGTCGAAGCGGTCATCCGGAACACCTTCGTGCAGGGCACGTTGTCGATCGTGTACGCCCTGCTGGTCGCGATCGTGTTCGTCGTGTCAATGATCGTGTGTGTGAAGGCGCTGCAGAAGGGCGGGCTGCCGACCTCGGAGGTCGAGCCGGTGCCGACGAAGATCTTTGCGCCGAAGGGCTTCACGGCCACGGCCGCCGAGAAGAAGGTGCTGGCAGAATGGAAGGCGGCGGGGCTCGAACCGAATCCCGAAGCCGGAAAGGGCCATTCCTGATGACTATCGGTGAGCTTGCCCGGTCGGTGCAGTGGTATGTCATGAGCATCATGGGCGACAACGCGTACGCGAAGTATTGCGCCCATCACCGGGCCCACCACCCCGATGAGCCCCTGCCGACCGAGAAGGAGTTCTGGAAGGCGAAGCACCGCGACGCCGAACTGAATCCGCGCTCGCGCTGCTGCTGATCGAGTACGCCTGGGCTACAGCAACAAGGGCAGGACCGCCGCTACGACCGCCGGTGTGATCACCGCACTCAACGCCATGGCGAGTGCGGAGAACGCACCGGCGGTCTGGCTTTCGGTCAGCGCGCGGGCGGTGGCGATGCCGTGACCCGAGATGCCCATGGCCAGGCCGCGGGAGATCTCGTTGCGGATGCGCAGGAGCGTGAGCAGGCCCGGCCCCGCGACCGCTCCGAGCACGCCGGTGAGGATGACCAGGGCGGCCGTGAGCGACGGGATGCCGCCGACCGAGTCGGAGATGGCCAGCGCCACCGGGGTGGTGGCCGACTTGGGGGCCATGGACGCGATGACCTCGGCACTGCCGCCCAGCGCCCCGGTGACCCAGACCCCGACCAGCACCGCAGCGCTCGCGCCGAGGACCGACGCGGCCAGGATCGGGGCCAGGGCTTCCTTGATGCGATCCAGCTGACGATGCAGGGGCAGGGCGAGGGCCACCGTGGCCGGACCCAGGAAGAACGCGACGATGTCGCCGCCCCGGGCGTACTCCTCGACCGGCGTGCCGGTCAGCAGCAACAGGGCCACGATCAGGACGACCGACCACAGGATCGGGTTCGCGATCGCCCGTCCGCGCGCACGGCGCGCGATGGCGACCGTGAGTTGATAGGCGCCCAGGGTCAGCACGACGCCGAAGACCGGGGACGCGGTGAGTTCACGCCACACGTCGGCTCCCGAGGCGCAGGAGCACGGCGGCGGTGATCCCGGTGACGACGGCAGCCGCCACCCAGGACGCGAGGAAACCACCCAGCAACGGAAGCCATTCGTTGCGCACCAACACCAGGTGGGCGATGATCCCCGCACCGGGCGGGATGAAGAACAGCTGCAGGTTGGCCAGCAGCCCGTCAGCCGCGCGTACGCTCCCTGCCTCCGGTCCCGGCCGCTGCCACTGCAGGTAGGCAAAGAAGATCAGCATGCCGATCACCGTGCCGGGCAGGGGCAGCGGCGCGAGCGCCGCGATCGCGACCCCGAGGAACTGACAGCCGAGGATGATCAGGAAGCCGCCGAGCGGGAAGCGGCGACTGCGGCTCATTCGAAGGGGCTCGGGTCTCCTGCGCCATAACGCTCGATGACCACGTCGTCGCCCGAGAAGTTGACGACCGTGGTCGGGTCGGTCGAGACGTCGCCCGAGTCGAGCACGGCATCCAGCGAATTGCCCAGCTCATCGTTGACCAGCCAGCCCTCGCTCATCGGCTCGGTCTGGCCGGGCAGGATCAACGAGCTCGACATCAGCGGCTCACCCAGGGCTTCGAGCAGCGCCAGGGTCGTGCGGTGGCTGGGGATGCGGACGCCGACCGTCTTCTTCTTGGCCTGCAGCATCTGCTTCGGCACTTCGCGGGTGGCCTCGAGGATGAACGTGTATTGCCCCGGCGTGCTCGCCTTCACCGCGCGGAAGACATCGTTGTCCATCTGCACGAAGTGGCCGAGCTGGGCGAATTCGCTGCACACGAGGGTGAAGTGATGCTTGTCGTCGAGCTCCCGGATGCGCCGGATGCGCTCCAGACCGTCCTTGTTGCCCAGCTTGCATCCGAGTGCGAACCCGGAGTCGGTCGGATAGGCCACGAGCCCACCGTCGTTGAGTATGTCGACCACCTGGCCCAATGCGCGCGGCTGGGGATTGTCGGGATGGACCTCGAAGTATCTCGCCATGCCCGGAGTCTAGAGTCAGGCAGGTGACCGTGTTCGATCTCCCCCTTGATGAGCTCCGCCGCCGCACCAGCCTGAAGTGGACGGCCTTTCCCCCGGACGTGCTGCCCGTGTGGGTGGCCGAGATGGACTGTCGACCCGCCCCTCAGGTCATCGAGGCGCTCACCCACGCGATCGTCGGTGGCGACACCGGTTATCCGGTGGGCCGGCCCTATGAGCATGCGCTCGCGGAGTACGCCGCAGAGGTCTGGGACTGGGAGTTCGACCCCGTCGCGCACGCGATCCAGGTGCCGGATGTGATGCAGGGCATCGTGTCGGTGCTCGATCTGCTCGGCACCCGGGGCGCGCCCGTCGTGATCAATCCGCCGGTGTATCCGCAGTTCTTCAAATATCTGGCCTGGGGCGAACGCCCGATCATCGAGGTGCCGCTGACCGAGGCCGGCCGCCTGGATCTGGAGGGGCTCGAGAAGGCGTTCGCAGGAGAATCGGGGCAGAAGCCCGAGGCGTTCCTCCTGTGCAACCCCCACAACCCGCACGGCACGGTCCCGACCCGCGAAGAGCTCACCACCGTCGCGCGCCTGGCCGCCGAGCACGGTGTCCGGATCATCTCCGACGAGATTCATGCCCCGCTCGTCTCGGCCCCGGCGAAACACACCCCGATCCTGAGCGTCGAGGGCGTGCGGGATGCGGTGATCATCATCTCGGCGTCGAAGGCCTGGAACCTTGCCGGGCTGAAGTCGGCACTCGCGATCGGCAGCCCCGATGTCGCGGATCGACTGCTCACGATGCCCGACGAGGTCACCCATTCGGTGAGCTATCTCGGCATCGTCTCCCATGTCGCCGCACTGCGGGAGGGCCGCGCCTGGCTCGCCGAGGCCCTGGGCGAGATCGAGGCCAATCGTGCGCTGCTGTCATCGCTGCTCGCCGAGCAGCTGCCCGAGGTGCGCTACCAGCCGGGCGAGGCCACCTATCTCGCCTGGCTCGACTGCCGCGCCCTCGGGTTGGCCGATCCGGGCAAGACCTTCCTCGACAAGGGCCGGGTCGCGCTCAACAACGGGCCCACGTTCGGGAGCGTCGGCGCGGGCCATGTCCGCATGAATCTCGCCACCAGCCCCGAGATCATCGCCGAGGCCGTCCGCCGCATGGCGGCGTCGGTGTGAGCTGGCGCTAGCCACCCGCACGAACGAGATCGGCCTCCGCAGCGGCGGCCGAGCGTACCTCTCCGATCCCCAGCAACGACAGGAAAATCGTCGGGTTCGCCGACTCGGTCTCCACGCGGACCACGCCACCGACCAGGGATGCCCGGCCGGTCACGTGGGGCGTCCCGGCCAGATAGCGGCGGGCGGCCAACAGGCTCGCACCCGGATCGGTCTGCCCGGCCAGTCGCGCGGTGGCGCCCGCATCCGCTGCCGCGCGCGCCGCCCCGGCCGCCGCCGACTCCGCCCGCCTGGCTGCGGTCACCTTCTGGCCCCCGTCGACGACCAGCCCGGCCACGACGAGGATCGCGAACACCCAGAGCAGGACGAGCACCGACAACGACATCCCGCGTTCTGATTCCGATTCCCTCACCGGGCCAGCATGGACCCCTCGGCGGTCGACCCGCCGACTTCGGACGCGGAAGTTTCCGCTCTGTGCTCAGCCGCCGACCAACAGGTTGTAGGCCGCCCGGCCGATCGTCATCAGCGTGCCGGCGAACGCGATGATCATGACCAGCCGCAGAGCCGTCCGATTCGGCACCATCGGCGCGACACGGCTGCCCGCGAAACTGCCCAGGGCCAGAGCCAGGACAAGGCCGACCCAGTGCCATATGGAATAGGCGGGCCACTCGCCCCATTTCAGGGTCACCGCGGTGATCCCGACGATCATGAAGTGGAACTGCACCGACGACGCGAACGCCCGCATCGGCCAGTCGGTCGCCTTGCGATAGATCACCATCGGCGGGCCCGACACGCCGGCGGTCACCCCCATGAACCCGGACGCGAAACCGATCGATGCCCGCAGGCCGCGGCTGTCCGCGCGACTCCCCGCGGGGGACCGGAGCGACACGAGCAACGCCAGCAGCGTGAGCGATCCGACGACGATCCCCAGCCAGTTGAGCGGGATCACCATGATCAACAGGGCTCCGGGGATCGATCCGAGCACCGCCGCCGACGTGATCAACGCGATCCGTCGCCACTGGACGTCCCGGCGTACGCCGACCAGGTTCACCCCCGACGACATCACCCCGCACCAATTCGTCAGCACCACTCCCTGCACGGGTCCGACGGCCAGGACGAGAAAGGGGACGGCCAGCAGGGCGAAACCCATCCCGGTGACGCGCTGGGCCACAGCCCCCATCGCCACCGCGGCGAGCACCAAGACGAATCCCCACTCGATCACGTCTCCATCGTGTCCCATCCCAGCACGGTTTCCGCCCCCGCCCACACAGACCCCGATCCGTCATTAGGGTTGGGGGTGACGACAAGGCCGTTTCACCTCGACCCCTTCAGGAGGTCCTCCTATGGTCCACAAGGTCGCGCTGCTCACCGCCGGCGGATTCGCCCCCTGCCTCTCCTCCGCGATCGGCGGGCTCATCGAGCGCTATACCGAACTCTCCCCCGACACCGAGATCATCGGCTATCGCCATGGCTACCAGGGCCTGCTGACCGGTGACTACCTGCCCGTGACGGACGAGGTGCGAGCCAATGCGGGGCTCCTGCACCAGTACGGCGGTTCGCCCCTCGGCAACTCCCGCGTCAAGCTCACGAACGTCAAGGACCTCATCAAGCGCGGCTTGGTCAACGAGGGCGACGATCCCCTGCAGGTCGCAGCCGATCGGCTCGTGGCCGACGGCGTCGATGTGCTGCACACCATCGGTGGCGACGACACGAACACGACCGCAGCCGATCTGGCCGCCTATCTCGCGAAGCACGACTACGGCCTCACCGTCGTCGGCCTGCCCAAGACCATCGACAACGACGTCATCCCGATCCGGCAGTCCCTGGGTGCCTGGACGGCCGCGGAGATGGGGGCCCGGTTCGCCCAGAACATCGTGGCCGAGCACAACTCCGCAGCCCGCATGCTCATCATCCACGAGGTCATGGGCCGCAACTGCGGTTGGCTCACCGCCGCCACCGCGAAGGCGTACCGGGACTGGCTCGACACGCGCGAGTGGCTCCCCGAATTCGGTCTCTCCCGGGAAGCCTGGGATGTCCACGGCGTCTATGTCCCCGAGGACCACATCGATCTCGCCGCCGAGGCGAAGCGCCTCAACGAGATCATGGATCGCGTCGGCAATGTGACGATCTTCCTGTCCGAGGGCGCCGGCGTCGAGGACATCGTCGCCGAGATGGAAGCCGCCGGGAAGGAAGTTCCCCGCGACCCCTTCGGCCACGTGAAGCTCGACAAGATCAATCCGGGTGCCTATTTCGGCGACGAGTTCGCCAAGCTCCTGTCGGCCGAGAAGGTCATGGTCCAGAAGTCCGGCTACTACTCCCGCTCCGCCGCTGCGAACCAGGCCGATCTCGACCTCATCAAGCAGTGCACCGATCTGGCCGTCGACTGCGCGCTGCGCGGCGAGTCCGGTGTCATCGGCCACGACGAAGAGAACAACGACCAGCTCAGCGCGATCGACTTCCAGCGCATCCGCGGTGGCAAGCCGTTCGACACCTCCACGGACTGGTATCGCGCGATGCTCACCGACATCGGCCAGGACCTCCCCGAGGCCTGAGCGCGTTCCCATCGGGTACGCCGGGGTCCGCGGCCGGGCGCTTTCCGCGTCCGGCGGCGGACCCCGACCTCTGTCGAGGTGGAACCGAAAAGTGTCGGAGGTGGGTGTTGGGATTGAGGGAATCCCCACCCCCAGGAGGTTCCGATGCCCGATACTCCTTCTTTTCCGAACGATCCCAGTGATCCCGTCGACGTCACCGACCCCAGCTATGAGCCGAAGCTCCGCATGGTGCCCAACCCGGAGCGCATCGCCGCCGAGAGCCTTGGCACCCGGCTCCAAGGCCTGACCGCGGCCCGCTCCCAGTTGGATCACGAGTTCCTGACCGTCCTGGCCGAGTTCGACGCCGCCGACGGCTGGCACTGGTTCGACGGTGTCGTCTCCACCGCGCACTGGCTGTCCTGGGCCTGCTCCATCGCACCCGGCACTGCGAGGGAACACATCCGGGTCGCCCGCGCCCTGGTCCAGTTGCCCCAGGTCTCCACGCTGATGGCGGATGGTCGGCTGACCTATTCGAAGGTACGCGAGATCAGCCGCCTGGTGCCGACCAGGCAGCCCGGCCCTCCGGACAAGACACCCGAACCGCCACCCGCCACCCCTCCTCTGGATGAGGACCGCATCTGTTCCCTGGCTCTGGAGATGACAGCATCCCAACTGGCCCGGACCGTGCGGGCCTACCGTAATCTGCCCGGCAATCGGGTCCGGGGCGAGGCCAGGCGCAGCCTCACGTGGCGTACCCGTGACGATGGCCTCACCGAGCTCCGCGTCCTCCTGCCGGCCGAAGAGGCGGCCACCATCCGGGCTGCGATAGACACGGCGCACTCCGCCCGGACCGCCTCGGACGTTCCCGCGGGAACGTCCGACGAGACTCTCACGAGCACCGAGCCCGACTGCGCCACGACCGACCAGCCCTTGCAACCGGCCGTGGATGCCCTGCTCGACGTCGCCACGATCTATCTGGCCGGCGATCGGCAGGAGCCGACGGACGACCATCACCTCGTCACGGTCCTGGTCGGTGCCGAAACGCTGGCGGCGTCCGCCGGCTCCCCCGGCTCCCCCGGCTCACCCGAC
The DNA here is from genome assembly GCA_039565995.1 of Propionibacteriaceae bacterium ZF39. Classification (GTDB taxonomy): domain Bacteria; phylum Actinomycetota; class Actinomycetes; order Propionibacteriales; family Propionibacteriaceae; genus Enemella; species Enemella fulvus. The sequence goes on from CP154795.1 coordinate 2,320,046, forward strand.
CCCACCGACGTTCCCGCGGGAACGTCACCCTCCGCCCGATGCGAGGTGTCCGGTGGCCACGGCATCGAAGCCGAAACGGCCCGCAGGATCGCCTGTGATGCGAAAGTCCTGGGTGCCCTGGTCGACGGCGAGACGGGCGATGTGCTCAATCTCGGTCGCACCAAGCGAGTGGTCACCCGAGCCCAACGCCGGGCCCTCGGCATCCGCGATGACGGGCATTGCCAGTTTCCCGACTGCACCCGGCGCCGTTGGCTCAAAGCTCACCACGTCGTCCACTGGATCAACGGCGGCCCCACAGACCTCCCCAACCTGGCGCTGCTCTGCCACTTCCATCACATGTGTCTCCACGAGGGCGGCATGACCGTGCACCGCGAAGATGACAACTGGGTCTTCCTGCTCCCCAATGGTGAGCCGATCCTCCGTGACCCGCCCCAACGCGACGAGTCGGTTCTGCGCACGCTGCGCGACTGGGTCAATCGCGAGGCCGACCGACCCGACCCCGGTCGGGTGTTCCCGCCCCACGGCGGTCATGGCTTCCTGCTCCACGAGTGCGTGGGCGTACTCGATCAACCGGGCGTCGTGGCCGACCCCAAGGACGTCGCCTGACGTTGCCCGTGACTAGGGGCGATGCTTCCGTCCGAGGAGGATCGCGGCGATCGCCCCGAGGCCCGAGCCGGTGCCGAGGCCGGCCAGATAGCCGGCGACCATGCTTCTGCGGGCGTCGTTCGCGGCGACCGACCGTGCCACCGGCGCATCGGCGTCGGCGAAGAAGGTCTGACCGTCGACCGCGCTGTAGCGGGCGCGGGCCTCGAGCCGTTCCTCCGGCGCGTCCTGTGCATGTTCGGCCGCCACATCGAGGCGAGTCTCGATCGCCTCCTCCATGGCTTCCTTCTCCTTGCCGGGATCCGCCTCAAGACCGGGCACGGTGTCCTTGACCTTGTTGATGGTCTCGGTGCGGGCAAGTTTGGCGTCGGCCTTCTCGATGCGCTGACGTCGACGATCTTCCTCGGCAGCAGGCCAGTGATCCTCGACCGTCACGACGTCCTCACGATCGAGCAGCGGTTCGTCGGCATCCGTCCACTTGTAGGCCACCGCCGGCTGATTGTCGGTCGCGATCCAGGCGGCCACCATGAGGATGACCCGCGCAAAGAGGTTGAAGAAGAGCAGCAGCACGATGATCGGCCCGAACAGCGCAGCCGCGGGGTTACCCAGGAAGGACCCGACGAGGGCACCGGTGAAGTACTGCAGAATCGCCAGGATCGCCGACCCGATCAGCGCACCGATCATGAGGGCCCGCGGCCGGGGCGGCTCCTCCGGCAGGATTCGATAGAGGAACAGGAACAGCAGCCAGCCGGCAAGCAGGGAGACCAGCAGGGAAACAATGCGGGTCAGGAACCCGATCCCGGGGAAAGCCTCCAGCCCGAGCCAGCCGATGACGGTGCCGGTCATGGAGGTGGCGAGCGACGCGATGCCGAAAGTCACTCCCACTGCCACCAGCAGCAGCACGAGGATGCCCATGTTCTTGAGCGTCTCGACGACGATGTTGCTCTTGTCCTCGGTCTCGTCGAACGCCGGCCGGAACTGCGCCCGAACCGCACTCTTGAGATTCTTCACCCAGCCGCTGCCGGCGTACCCCAGCGACAGCAGACCGACGAGACCGATCCCCCGCCAGTTGTTGACCGCCTCATCGATGACGTCACCGATCCGGTCGGTGACGTCTCCCGGAGCCCCCTGGATGAGCCCTGTCACACTCGACTTCAGCCCCTCCAGCAGGTCGGGACGGAACTCGGTCAGTGTCATGCCCGCGATCGCGAATGCGAACATGAGAATCGGGACCATCGCCAGCACGGAGAAATAGGTCACCGCCCCCGCGAACTGCATGCCCAACCGATTGGTGAAGCGCGCATTCATCCGCAGGATATGCGCCACCGTTGGGTGGGCAAGAATCTTCTTGACGTCCATTCCTCTGGCCTCCGTCCGCCGAGTACGCGGGGTTCCGCACGTGCGGAACAACGCTATCGACCAGTCGTCAGCGGACGGAGACCGGGTCGGTTGAACTACTCGGCGTACGCCTCGATCGGCGGGCAGGAGCAGATGAGATTCCGGTCACCGTACGCCTGCTCGACGCGGGCGACAGCCGGCCAGTACTTGTCCTGACCACTTCCCGCGATGGGACCGATGTGGCGTCCGGCCGGGTACGCCGCCAGGGTTCGGCTGTAGGGATGATCCCACTCGTCGGCCGTGACCCGGGCGAGCGTGTGCGGGGCATTGTGGAGCGGATTGTCGTCCGCGGGCCACTCCCCTGCCACGACCTGCTGGATCTCCTGGCGGATGGCGATCATCGCGTCGCAGAAGCGATCGATCTCGGCCAGGCTCTCCGACTCCGTCGGCTCGACCATCAACGTCCCCGAGACCGGGAACGACATGGTCGGAGCGTGGAAGCCGTAGTCGATGAGTCGCTTGGCCACATCGTCGACGGTGATGCCCGACTCCTTGGTGATCCCGCGCAGGTCGAGGATGCACTCGTGGGCGACCAGATCGTTCGCGCCCGTGTAGAGCACCGGATAGTGCTCACCGAGCCGCTTGGCGATGTAGTTCGCCGCCAGCACCGCGTTCAGCGTGGCCTGGGTCAGGCCCGAGGCGCCCATCATGGCGATGTAGGTCCAGCTGATCGACATGATGCCGGCCGAGCCGAACGGCGCGGCGGACACCGGCCCGACACCCGACTCGGGGCCGGCTTCGTCCCACAGCGGATGGTTCGGCAGATAGGGGGCGAGGTGCTCGCCGACGGCCACCGGGCCGACGCCGGGACCGCCGCCGCCGTGCGGGATGCAGAACGTCTTGTGCAGGTTCAGGTGCGACACATCGCCGCCGAACTGGCCGGGTTGGGCCAGGCCGAGCAGGGCGTTGAAGTTGGCGCCGTCGATATAGACCTGGCCGCCCGCCTCGTGGATCTTGTCGCACACCTCGACGATGCGCTCCTCATAGACGCCGTGGGTCGAGGGATAGGTCACCATGATGGCGGCCAGTTCCTCGCGGTGCTTCTCGATCTTGGCGTCGAGATCATCCATGTCCACCGTGCCGTCGGTGGCGGTCTTGACCACGACGACCTTCATGCCGGCCATGTGGGCCGAGGCCGCATTGGTGCCGTGGGCCGAGGCCGGGATCAGGCAGATCGTGCGCTGGTCGTCGCCGTTGGCCTTGTGGTACGCCCGAATGGCCAGCAGACCGGCGAACTCGCCCTGCGACCCGGCGTTCGGCTGGATGCTGACGCGGGCGTACCCCGTCACACTCGCCAGCCACTCCTCCAGCGAGGAGATCAGCGCGATATAGCCCTCGGCGTCCGACGGCGGCGCGAACGGGTGCAGGTTGGCGAAGCCCGGGTAGGTCATGGCTTCCATCTCGGCCACCGCATTGAGCTTCATCGTGCAGGAACCGAGCGGGATCATGCCGCGATCAAGGGCGAAGTCACGATCGGCCAGCGTCCGCAGATAACGCAGCATCTGGGTCTCGGAGTGATAGGTGTTGAACACCGGGTGGGTCATGAACTCCGTGGTGCGCGACTGGCCCGCGAGGTCACCGTGCGTATCGGTACCCAGCGTGGTGCCGAAGGCCGCGCAGACCGCCGCGAGGTCTTCCTCGCGCGCATCCTCACCGACGCTGACGCCGACGGTGTCGTCATCAACGAGTCGCAGGTGTACGCCCTGGGCGCGGGCCTGCTCGACGATCCCGGCCGCCTTGCCGGGTGCGGACACCTGGATCGTGTCGAAGAACGAATCATGCACCAGGTCGAGCCCGGCAGCCTTCGCCGAAGCAGCCAGGCGGCGGGCATTCTCGTGCACCGTGTTGGCGATCCCGGTCAGGCCGATCGGCCCGTGATACACGCCGTACATCGCTGCACAGACCGCGAGCAGGACCTGCGCGGTGCAGATGTTCGAGGTCGCCTTCTCGCGCCGGATGTGCTGTTCGCGGGTCTGGAGTGCCAGCCGGTACGCCGCAGCGCCGTCGGCATCCTTGGACACACCGACCAGACGACCGGGGAGTGCGCGCTCCAGGCCCTTGCGGACAGAGATGAAGCCGGCGTGCGGACCGCCGAAGAACAGCGGTACGCCGAAACGCTGGCTCGATCCGACCGCGACGTCCGCACCCCACTCGGCGACGGCTTCGGTGACGGTCAGCGCGAGCAGGTCGCAGGCCGCGACGACGAGAGCATTGTTCTCGTGGGCCTTGTCGGCGACCTCGCGGAGCTCGGAGACCGGTGCCACGCGGCCACTGGCCCCGGGTGTCTGCACGACGACGGCGAAGGCCTCGTTGGTCTGCAGTGCTTCGACCAGCGACCCTTCGGCGACCACGATGTCGATGCCCATGGCCCGGCAGCGGGTCTGCACGACAGCGAGGCTCTGCGGGAAGATGTCTCCGTCGATGACGACGACCGAGCCCTTCTTGGTCTGGCGTCGAGCAAGGAGGATGGCCTCGGCCACGGCAGTGCCCTCGTCCAGCAACGAGGCGCCGGCCGTCGGCAGCCCGGTGAGGTCGGAGATCATCGTCTGGAAGTTGAGCAGGGCCTCGAGCCGGCCCTGGGAGATCTCGGGCTGATAAGGCGTGTACGCCGTGTACCAGGCCGGGTTCTCCACCACGTTCCGGCGGATGACCGGCGGGGTCACGGTGCCGTAGTAGCCGAGCCCGATCATGGCCGTCATCGGATTGTTCATGGCAGCCAGGCCCTGCAGTGCCTCGAGCGCGGCCTGCTCGGTGATCGGAGCGGGCAATTCCGGCGGAGCCGAACTGCGGATGTTGGCGGGCACTGCGCGATCGGCCAACTCATCAAGACTGGCGAGGCCGAGGGCTTCGAGCATGTGGGCGCGGTCGGCATCGGTGATGCCGATGTGCCGCGCGGGGAAACCGGAATCGAGCTGGTCAACCATGGGGGATCTCCTCGCAGGGTCTCCGTTCCCATCGCCGCCCGATGGGGCCTCCCCCTGCAACAGCCTCAATCTATCCGACAGGTCCCGGGCCTGTCCGGGCATCATGGCTTGCAGGTCACACTTGGCCGCAACACGGAGAAATTGGAGGAAATATGACGACAGTCGGCATCATCGGTGCTACCGGGCTCATGGGTCACGGGATGGCTCGCAACATCGTGACGAAGGGTTTCGAGCTGTGTTTCACCCTCCGCAGAGACTCGGACAAGGTTGCCGATCTGGTCGCTGCCGGCGCCCGACGGGTCACCGACAACGCGGAACTGGGACGGGAATGCGACGTCGTCGTCATCTGCGTCACCTCGTCGGCGGATGTCGAGGAGGTCGTTCTCGGTAAGGGCGGCCTGCTTTCGGATCCGAAGCCGGGGCTCGTGATCGTCGACGCCAGCACCGCCGAGCCCGGCTCGACCCGCCGATTGGCCCAGGCTGCCGCCGCTCGCGGCGTCGGGTTCGTCGATGCGCCGGTGACCAGGGGTCCGCAGGAAGCGGAGGACGGCACGCTGAATGTGATGCTCGGGGGTACGCCGGAGGCCCGCGCCGTCGTGCGGCCGGTGCTGGAGACCTATGCGCAGTACATCCTCGAGACCGGCGACATCGGGACCGCCCACACGCTCAAGTTGATCAACAACACGGTCATCCAGTCGTTCTTCGCCGCCCTCTCGGAGGGATTCGGCCTGGCGGCGAAGTCAGGGCTGGATCCGAAGCTCGTCGAGGAGATCCTGTCGCGCGGCAACATGGCGAACGGATTCATCCCGCAGGCGGCCGGCGCTCTGGACGGCGATTACGGGCGGATGAAGTTCGGCCTGGCAAATGCGGCCAAGGATGTGCGCTATTACACCCGGCTCGCCGGTGAGCTCGGCTATGTCGCCCCGATGGGAGCGGCGACCCACGAAGTGCTCGCGGTCGCGGTGGCGCAGGGGTTCGGGGACGAATTCGTTCCGTCGGTCGTGAAGTCGCAGGCGCAGCTCAACGGCGTACGCCTCGGCCCTTCCGACGTCAGCTGACGCTGCGGCGGGCGTTGCGACGCTTGGAGAGCTCGTCGACCTGCGGGTCGGCGGGCTCCTCCTGGGCGGCGCGCTCGCTGGGGAGTTCCATGAGGCTTCCCTCCAGGTCCTTCCACACGCTGCCGAGGGCGATGCCGAACATGCCCTGACCACCGCGGATCAGGTCGATCACCTCGTGGTCACTGGTGCACTCGAAGACGGTCACGCCGTCGCTCATGAGGGTGATCTCGGTGAGATCGTTGACGCCGCGGGCCCGCAGATGGTCGACAGCCTTGCGGATCTGCTGGAGCGAGATGCCCGCATCGATGAGGCGCTTGATCACGCGCAGGAGCAGAACATCCCGGAACGAATAGAGCCGCTGCGAGCCGGAGCCGGCTGCGCCGCGGATCTCGGGGGTCACCAGGCCGGTGCGTGCCCAGTAGTCGAGCTGGCGATAGCTGATGCCGACCACATTGGCCGCTATGGGGCCGCGGAACCCGGCGTCCTCCGGAACGGGGGTGAACTCACCGTCGAACAACAGGTCCTGGGCATCGACAGGCTCTTCTGTCGGCTGGGCATCACGGCTCGTGTTCACGAAAACCTCACTTCGGGGGCATCCTCGGCGGAGTTTCACCGGTCGTATTACGTCGGCGGAACTATCGAAGAAACTACGTGTCCGGGTTCGGCCGACGCAACGACACGCCCACGGGAAAAGGTCACGATCTTGCTCGACAATCGTGACCGAACGCTTCTGATGCCGCTCTGACAAGGGCAAACGCTACGCCGAACAGCGCCGCCAAAAGGGTCGAGGGTTGCTTGAGGCTCAGCTCTCGGGCGGCTCGTCATCCGTGACGAAGTCATCCGGATTGACATGGTCGAGGAACTCGCGGAACTTCTCCACCTCATCGTCCTCCGCCTCAGGCACATCGATGCCGGCGGCATCGAGCACCTCGTCGGCACAGAGGATCTCGGCCCCGCACCGCAGCGCGAGAGCGATCGCATCGGAGGGTCGCGCCGACACCTCGACCCCGTCGATCACCAGCGCGGCGTGGAACGTGCGCCCCACGAGGGCGGTGATGTGCACCTCGCTGAGCGTGTGCCCGAGGGAGCCCAGGACATCGATCATCAGGTCATGGGTCAGGGGGCGTGGAGGGACCACGCCTTCCTGGGCGCTCGCGATCGCCGAGGCCTCGCTGGCGCCGATCCAGATCGGCAGATAGCGATGGCCGCCGACTTCGCGCAGCAGGACCATGGGGATGTTGGAGGGCATTTCGACTCGGACACCCATCACGTCTAATTCCCGCATGCCGTCCACCCTACCGTCAGCGTTCGCTGGCGATTCTCATCATGGCTGCGTGCACGTGGATCATGAGCTGGGTGACGTCGGCGGCAACGTTCTTCTGGGCCCCGGCCCGGCGCTGATAGGGCGCGATGGCCTGTTCGATGATGCCGTATTCGCGGCTGGCATAGCTCTTGATCTGGCGCAGGTGGCGGGCGTCGATGCCATATTGCGCAAGCCGGCGGGCGGCGATGGCGATGGTGACGGCATCGCGACCGTAATAACTGGTGCCCCGACGCGGCGCGACGATATGGGCCTTCTCGAGTTCGATGAGCGCGGGCTCGCTGAGCCCGCTGGCCTCGAGGAGTTCGGCGCGCGACATCCGGAGGGGCCGCGGATTCGGTCGCGGCCCGCGCGCCTCGGGGCCGGGTCTGGCCGCGGGGGCAGGTTCCCCACTGGGCTGGGCCGGCGTACCCGTCAGGTCCTCCGGACCCGACGGCGCCACGGGGCGCGGGGACTCGAGCTGGGGCGGCGCCATGCCGCGGTCGATCATCTCCAGGTGTTCGCGAATCACCTTGAGCGGCAAATAGTGGGACTTCTGGACGCGCAGGATGTAGCGCAATCGCTCGATATCGGTCTCGGAGTATTTCCGGTAGCCCGATGCGGCCCGCTCCGGGGAGACCAAGCCCTCAGTTTCGAGAAACCTGATTTTCGAAATGGAGATATCGGAGAACTCGGCACGCAGGAGCGTCATCACCTGTCCGATGCTCAGCAACGTGGATCTGGCCATCAATCCGTGCCGGCGGAACTCGCAAAGTAGATCATGCGGAACTTGCCGATCTGGACCTCGTCACCAGGACGCAGGAGCACCTCCCCGTCGATCAGGGTGCGGTTGACATAGGTCCCGTTGAGGCTGCCCACGTCGACCACCGTCCGACCGCGGGCGGTGCGCTTGAACTGGACATGGTGTCGCGACACCGTGATGTCGTCGAGGAAAATGTCGGAGTCGGGATGGCGACCGGCCGTGGTTTCATCGGAATCCAGCAGGAACCGCGCGCCCGCCGACGGCCCACGCTGAACGATCAGCAGCGCGTGGGCCGACGGCAGTGCGTCAACGGCGGCCTCGTCATCGGCCGACAATTCGCGACCACCGACGGTCGCATCATCGGCGATGGCGGGGATGGACGTGGTGGTGTCCCCGCTCGGTTCCCTGGGCTGGACATCCTCGAACTTGACCAGTTCCGCACCGCACCGGGCACAGAAGTTGCTGCCCTCCGGGTTGCTGTTGCCACATTGAGTGCAATAAGGCATCGTCGTCGACTTCCCTCATTTCTGCGTCGGTGCGAACGGCCAGTCTAGTGCGGATGGGTCAGGAGTCAGCTGTCGACGTGCTCGGCATAGGCATCCGCGTCGAGAAGCTCGCCCAACTCCTCCTCCGAACCGACCTCGATCTCGAACAGCCAGCCGTCACCATAGGGGTCGGTGTTGATCGATTCGGGCGCCTCGGCGACCGCGTCGTTGACGGCGGCAATGACGCCCGTCACCGGTGCGAGGAGATCGGAGGTGCTCTTGGTCGACTCGAGTTCGCCACAGGCATCACCCGCGGTCACCGACTCGCCGACCTCGGGCAGCTGGACATAGACGATGTCACCGAGCTGCTCGGTGGCATATTCGGTCACGCCGATTCGCACCACGGACTCATTTCCGGGACGCACCCACTCATGATCGGTGGAATAGCGCAGATCTTCGGGATATTCAGCCATGGAAGCCTCCTGTCGCAACACCTATGACCGCATTTCGGCCTCGGTCCGCCCCCAGCCTAACGGTCCTGACGTCTGAAGGCGTGGGTGGTGAAGAACTCATCTGGCGGGTTGGGCATGAACGTGATCGCTCGGCACTCGCACCGACCTGATCTCGACCACATCCACTGTCGTGATGTCGATTGTGCCGCCAACCTGGGGGGCCGTCACCTCCGACACGAGGCCTCCGCGGAACCGGGCCGCCTCCGACAGGGCGTGCGGGTCACCGATGACCTCGAGGACCACCACGGCAGGGAGCCGGATGCCGTCGACCTCCAGATTTCCGGGCGCGCCCCCGACCCACGAGGAAGCCGTGACGCGCACCATGTCGTTGAACTCCATGACCTCCGCACCCGCATCCCGCATTTCCTCCACGGCATCGAGCAGGATCGCCGACCCCACCTTGCGCTCGGGATCGGTGATGGTGATCCGGATGCCGGGGCCGGTGGCCGGGGCCGTCCCGGCAAGCACCGAGAGCGAGTCGAGCCGGCTCTGGGCCTGTTCGCGGGCCACGCGGCGGGCGTCGTCGCCCGACTGCAAATCCGTTCGCGTGCGTTCGAGGTCGGAGATCTCGCTCTCGAGGCGGCGGGACTCCTCGGACAGGCCGTCGATGAGCTGGATCAGGTCGGCTCGCCGGGCGGTCCGGTATTGCTCGTCACCGCCCCGTTCGCGCACCTGCATCACGACGCCGATGGCCAGGAGACAGGCCAGCAGCGCGACGAGCAATTGGGTGGGGCCGGGCTTCGCGAAGAACGCGCGGCGCAACCGTTGCCAACTGCTGACTTCCGGTTCGTTGTCAGGCATGGAACAGCGCCCTCCGGATGGCGGCCGCGTTGGTGAAGATGCGGATACCGAGCACGACCACGACGGCAGTGGAAAGTTGCGATCCCACCCCGATGCGGTCACCGACCCACACGATCAGCGCGGCGATGAGGACGTTGGACACGAACGACACGACGAAGACCCGGTCGGTGAACACCCCGTCGAGGAACGCGCGCAGCCCGCCGAACATCGCGTCCATGGCCGCGACGATCGCGATCGGCAGATAGGGCTGCAGGAACGACGGCAGACCGGGCTCGAGCGCGATGCCCACGATCACCCCGATGATGAGGCCTATGACGGGGATCAATTCGCCCTCCTTGCGTGTGTCAGCCCGAGCCCGGGATCGGCCGCGAGCTCCAGTTCCTGCGCCTGACTGACATCGAACCGTAGCTGATAGTTCTGCTGCAGCCCCTGCCACAGCTGGCCACCCGTGGTGTTGACCAACCGGGCATGCAGCGTGCGCGGATCCCCGATGGCTTCGACGCGGTAAGGACGTGTGAGGGAACGATAGTCGACAGTGATCGCATCACCCGCACTGCGAATCGCCGTCAGTGACGAGAGCCGATGCCCATTGATGGCGACGGCCTCGGCGCCGGCGGCCCAGAGCCCGTTGGCCAGCATCTGCAGGTCGCGGTCGAGGACGCGATTGAGCTTGTCCTCCCGGTCGGTCGGGGCATCGTCGACCACGATGATGATGCCGGGCCCCTTCACCGCGACATCACCGGTGCTCGGTGCGAGGCGGTCGATCTCGGCCTGGATCGCGGCCGACCCCTCGTTGTCGCGCAGGAGGGCCGCCCGGTGGGTGTCGTTCTCGAGGCGCAGCTCCACGATGCGCTCCCGCAGGGCGTCCTGGCGGTCCTCCTGGTCCCGGATCTGCGCGATCAACTGGTCGCGCTCGGTCTGGACTGCGGGAGCGCGCCGGGTGGTCTGGACCGCCGACACGGTGAACATCGTCCCGATCAGCAGGGCCACGAGCAGGACGGCCCAGCGCGGGGCGCGCGGCGGTCGACCGGTGTGTTCGGTGCGTTCGGCCACCAGCCGGTATTCCGGGTCGATCGGGTTGCGCAGCAGGTCGTTGAGCAGGTCCATGCTCGCGTCCTTGCGCCGCTTCACCTGCGGCTGCGCTTCCGGGGTGGTCACGTGGCCGAGCCTAATCATCCGTCCAACGACTCAGCGCAAAACGCGCGCGCGGGCGTACGCATCCAGCACCTGCGGTCCCACCACACTCCAGTCGAAGTCAGCGGCTCGTGCCCGCAGCGCCTCCGTGGAGGGGCCGGCAACCGTCAGCGTGCGGGCGATCGCGTCGGCGAGGGCGTCGGGGTCGCCGACGGCGAAGGTACGCCCGAGTCGGGTGCCCGAGGAGTCGGTCAGCACCTCGCGAAACGGTGCCAGATCGGAGGCCACCACCGGCGTACCCGCAGCCATCGCCTCGGCGAGCACGAGCCCGAAGCTCTCGCGGCCGAGGTGGGGTGCGACAAAGACCGAGGCCTGCCGCAACAGGGCGGAGCGCTGCTCGTCATCCGGGGCGCCGACCGGGCGTACGCCCTCGGGCAGCCGGCGCGAACCGGGCCCGGCGATGACCACGTCAACCGGCCCCATCAGAGTCGCCAGCCTCGGCACCGCCGCGAGCAGGACGTCCAGTCCCTTGCGGGGTTCGTCGAGCCGACCGAGGAAGAGCACCATCGGGGGCTGCGAGGAACTGCGCTCACCGGCGAAGTCGGCGACGGCCAGACCGTTGGGGATCACCTCGGCGCTGAGGCCCAGGTGGTCCCGCACGACGGAGGCGGCCGTCGGCGATACGGCGATCGGGAGATCCACCCGCGTGAGCGGTCCCCGCAACGCCGACCCCGCGAGGGCCAGGGCCCGCGACCGGGGGGTGGCCACGTGAAAGGTCGCCACGACGGGAACCTGGCCCTGGAGCAGGGCCCACAGCGCGGCGGACGGGGTGACGGGTTCGTGCAGGTGCAGGACGTCGAGTTCGCGTTCGGCCAGCCACCGCCGCACGCGCCCGGCCGTGGCGGGGCCGCCCGCGACCCGGGCGACCGAACCGTTCCACCGGATGGCCCAGGTGCCTCCGGTCGAGGTCACGTGCTGGGGGTCGAGGCCGTGCGACGCCAACACCTCCGGCGCCACGGTGCCCGGCCCCAGAATCGCCGGTTCGTGACCCGATCGGCGCAGCCAACCGGCCAGCCCGAGGATGTGGTTCTGGACGCCGCCGGGCTGCTCGAACGAATAGGGGCTGACCAGGCCGATCTTCATCGCGGCCCCGGCAGGTCGAAGAACGGCTGGAGCATGTGCCAGTCGGCGGGGGCGAGTCGCACCTGCGCGGTGAAGAAGTCGGCGAGGTCCTGCATCATCGCGGTCAGACCCTCGCGGCCCGGTCGCGCAGGGATCGGCGGGGATACCTCCAGGATCATCCCGTCGGGGGTGTAGCGCCCGGCAGCTCCGAGCAGGGTCGCGCCCGTCCGCCGGGCCACGAGCGCCGGACCCGCCGGCATGGTCACCGGATGGCCCGCGAACTGCACGCCCAGCCCGCGCCCCGGCAGGTCGCGATCGCTCAGCAGGCATACGACCCGCCCCCGGCGCACCGCACCGATCAGCTCGCCCAGCGCCGCCGGGTCGTCGTGGCGCAGGACCTCCATCCCGAGGCGGCCGCGCACCTCGCTGTAGGCCGCGAACTCCTGGTCCCCCAGGTTCTCCGCCACCGTCGTCACCGGGAATCCCGACAGGCATGCCCACGCCCCGGCCAGGTCCCAGTTGCCCAGATGCGGCAGCGCGACGACCGCGCCGTTGGGCCAGGCGGCCCGCAGGTGCCGCTCCCCCACCGTGGCCACCCGGTCGAGCACCTGGTCCGCGGTCCAGCTCGGCAGCGCCAGCACCTCCACATAGGTGCGCGCCCACGACGCCATGCCCGCGCGCAGGAGTGCCTCGGGCGGCTCCGCACCCAGCACCCGCCGCAGGTTGTCGCGATAGGTCTCCAGGTGGGCGCGCTCCAGCTTCGCGCCGGCGTACGCCAGGTCGCCGAGCCGGCGAACGGCCGCCGGACCCAGGCCCGGCGCCACCCTGCGACCGGCGGCAAAGACCTGTCGGCTGACCCAGTCGCGGATCATGTGCGCACCCGTGCCGTGGGCCGAGTCGTCGCGTCGGCCTCGGACCGCAGCTGCCGGCGTACGCCCGCGATCCGCTGGATGATCGTCACCGTGCCGCCGACGGTGAGGACCGCCACGGTGACCTCCAACGCCCAGGGCAATCCCAATCCGGCCAGCAGCGCCCCCAGCAGCGCCAGCGCGATCCGGTCGGCGCGCGTGATGATGCCGATATCGGCGCTGCAGCCGACGGCCTCGGCACGGGCTTTCACATAGGAGGTCATCTGGGCGGCCGCGAGCGCGGCGATCGCCACAACGGCCCAGAAGGGCCCGGCGTGGAGCCCGAGGTACCACGCCAGTCCGCCCAGCACCCCGGCATCGGCGATGCGATCGAGGGAGGCATCGAGGAAACTCCCCCAGCGGCTCGACGGGCCGACCTCTCGGGCCATGTGTCCGTCGATCATGTCGCTGCACGACAGGATCGCGATCGCCACCGCCCCCTGCCACAGCCAGCCCATCGGGAAACAGACGAGCGCCACCACCGTCACCGACACAGCACCGAACCAGGTCACGGCATCGGGGGTCACGCCCAGCCGCAGGAGCAGGCGGGCGAGTGGCCGCATGACGACGGCCTGGACTCCCCTCAGCCGCTCCAACATGTCAGTCCCCCGCCGCCTCGGCCCACGCGGCCGCCAGCATCTCGCGGGTGTCCCCGAGCAGGATCGGCACCGGCTTGACCTGGCCGATGATGGGCATGAAGTTCACATCGCCGGCCCAGCGGGGCACGACGTGCTGATGCAGGTGGGCCTGGATCCCGGCACCGGCGATCCGGCCCTGGTTGATGCCCAGGTTGAATCCCTCCGGGCCCGACACCGCGCGCACGACCCGCATGGCCCGCCGCGTGAGGACCGCGATCTCGATCGTCTCCTCGGGCGTGAGATCGGTGTAGTCCGCGACATGCCGATAGGGACAGACGAGCAGGTGCCCGGGGGAATAGGGATAGAGGTTGAGCACGACATAGGCATGCTCGCCGCGATGGACGATCAGCCCCTCGGCATCGGTCCGCCCGGGCGCCCGGCAGAACGGGCACTCCCGTGTTGACGCGTCCTTGGGCTTGTCCTCACCCCGGACATAGACCATGCGGTGGGGCACCCACAGCCGCTGGAAACCGTCGGGGACGCCGGCCAGTTCGCCGGCGTCCTCGATCGGGATCTCACTCATGGATCAGACCTGCGCCTTGTCGGCGATCGCCTGAGTGATCTCGGCGATCGCATCGGCAATCGGGACGCCGTTCTTCTGCGTACCGTCGCGATAGCGGAACGACACCGCGCTCGCGTCCCGATCCTCGCCGCCGGCGATCAGAACGAACGGCACCTTCTGCTTCGTCGCGTTGCGGATCTTCTTCGGGAAGCGGTCATCGGAATCGTCGAGCTCGACCCGCACGCCGGCGGCCCGGAGCTGCTGCGTGATCTCCTGCAGATAGTCATTGAACTCGGCGGCGACCGGGATCGCGGTGACCTGCACCGGCGACAGCCACACGGGGAACGCGCCGGCATAGTGCTCCACCAGCACGCCGATGAATCGCTCGATCGACCCGAACTTGGCCGAGTGGATCATCACCGGACATTGCCGCGAGCCGTCCGCGGCGGTGTATTCGAGCTCGAACCGCTTGGCCATGTTGAAGTCATACTGAATCGTCGACATCTGCCACGTCCGCCCGATCGCGTCGCGGGCCTGGACGGAGATCTTGGGCCCGTAGTAGGCCGCACCACCCGGATCCGGGACCACGTCGAGCCCCGTCTCGTCAGCGACCTGCTGGAGGGCCGCGGTCGCGGCCTCCCACTCGTCGTCGGAGCCGATGAACTTGTCCTTCTTCTTGTCATCGCGCGTCGACAGCTCCAGATAGAAATCGTCGAGCCCGAAGTCCTTCAACAGGGACAGCACGAAGTTCAGCAGGTGCTTGATCTCGGCCGGGGCCTGCTCGGGCGTGACATAGGAGTGCGAGTCGTCCTGGGTGATCGAGCGGACGCGCGTGAGGCCCTGGAGCACGCCGGACTTCTCGTTGCGATAGACGGTGCCGAACTCGAAGAACCGCAGCGGCAGCTCTCGATAGGACCGACCGCGGGAGCGGAAGATCTCGTTGTGCATCGGGCAGTTCATGGCCTTCAGGCGATAGAGCTGGCCGTCGTCGTCGATCGCCGGGAACATGCCGTCGGCGTAATAGGGCAGGTGACCCGAGGTGTAGTAGAGGTCTTCCTTCGCGATGTGGGGCGTACCCACATAGAGGAATCCCTCCTCGATATGGCGCCGGCGGACGTAGTCCTCCATCTCGCGCTTGATCACGCCACCCTTCGGGTGGAAGACCGGCAGACCGGGGCCGATGTTCTCGGGGAACGAATAGAGATCGAGCTCCGCGCCCAGCTTCCGGTGATCGCGCTTGGCGGCCTCCTCGAGCCGAGTCTTGTACGCCTGCAGGTCCTCCTTCGAGGCCCACGCCGTCCCATAGAGCCGCTGCAGCTGGGGGTTGGCCTGGTCGCCGCGCCAGTACGCCGCAGAGGTGCGGGTCAGGGCAAACGCGGCCTGGTTGATGTAGCCGGTGTGCGGCACATGCGGACCGCGGCAGAGGTCACCCCACGCGACGGAGTCGTCGCGGCGGACGTTGTCATAGATCGTGAGCTCGCCGGCGCCGACCTCGACGGACGCACCCTCGGTGTCATCGGCATTGCCCTTGAGCTGGACGAGTTCGAGCTTGAACGGCTCGGACTCCAGCTCGACCACCGCGGCCTCATCGGTCACGACGCGGCGCACGAAGCGCTGGCGCTCCTTGATGATGCCGACCATCTTCTTCTCGATGGTCTTCAGGTGATCGGGCGTGAGCGCCTCGGCGAGGAGGAAGTCGTAGTAGAACCCGTCCGTGATGGGCGGGCCGATGCCGAGCTTGGCCTCGGCGTGCAGGTTCTGCACCGCCTGGGCGGCCACGTGCGCGCACGAGTGACGCAGGATCGACAGGCCCTCGTCGGAGGTGACGAGCACGGGTGCGACCTGATCGCCGTCGCCGACGGTGTGGGCCAGGTCCTTGGTGTCCCCGTTGACCTTCATCGCCACGATCGAGCGGTCGTCGCCGAAGAGGTCGAGCCCGGTCGTGGTCGTGCCCACCTCGCGCGCCTCGGTCGAATCCGAATCGGGACGGACAAGGGTGATGCTGATGGACACGGGCTTTCCTTTCGTGGACGACCCGCTGACAGACCTGGCCAGGGGGCGGCACCCATTGTGCCCGATGTCGTTCGGGCCGCAGAACGCGTTCTGACGGACGCCGATGGCCGGAAAAAGAAATGTCGACTTTCTCATCGAACCGACCGGCGTTGCCTCTTGCATCACTTGAGTAACAGGAGTTCAGTTTCTTCTCAGCTGCAACACCGCACACAGAGACAGGCCGGATGACATGACGACTTGGTTTCGCAGGCCGCTGGTTGCCTTTCTGGGCACACTCCTGATCGCCCTCGGGCTGGTCACGGGCGCTCCCTCCCAGGCGCGGGCCGCCACGATCACCGGGATCACCTTCAACAACGTGAGCCGGTCGGCCGCGCTGAACACGAATCCGGCCTCCTCCGCGGAAGTGGACGACCTGAGCGTGCGGGACGGGGGACGTCTCTATCTGCCGGCCTCCGCGGACCCGACGGCACTCTCGGGCTGGATCACCTCCGATGACGGCACCCGGGAGGCGTTCGGGGTGGGCGACTATGCCCTGACCTCGACCGGGGATCACGAGTGGTCTTTGACCCTCGTGAGCAACCCGACGGTCGGCGTCACGGTTTATCAGTCGGGATCCGTGCCGGCGATGTATGTCCGCACCAACGGCGGCCTGGCCGCGATCGAGGCCGACAAGAGCCACGAGGACGAGGGCGGCTCCATGGCGCTCGTCGGAGCCGATACCAATCCGGTCTACAACGGCCTTCTCGGAGAGATGAAGGGGCGCGGCAACACGACGTGGGGCTATCCGAAGAAGCCCTATCAGGTCAAGCTCGACAAGAGCACCGAACTGGTTGCCGACGCCGGTGCCCACAAGACCTGGATCCTGCTGGCCAACTACCTCGATACCTCGCTCATCCGCAACCAGGTCGCCTACAACCTGGAGGGATCCGCACTGCGTCGCGCCGGGCTCACCGATCACTCGATCAAGGGCCGCATGATCGACCTCTGGATCGACGGCGATTTCCGCGGGTCCTACTACCTCGCCGAGAAGGTCCAGGTCGGCGCGACCCGCGTGAACATCACCGACCTGGAGAAGGCGAACGAGGCGGCCAACCCGGGGACGGACCTGGGTTCCACCCCGACCGTCCGGGCCGAAACCACCGATCCACGCTTCGCCGGACTCCGCGAGGCGCAATACGCCGAGTTCTCGAACTCCCCGACCGGCTATCAGAACAGTGGCTACCTCTTCGAGATGGACTTCGCCAGTGGCTCCCGGGCCGAACGGTCCTACTTCATCACGCGGCAGGGAACGCCCTTCACGGTGAAAGCCCCGGAGGACGCGAATCGCGATGAGCTGGCGTACGCCTCGGGCTTCATGCAGGGCCTCGAGGATGCGATCTTCTCCCCCACCGGGCGCAATGCCGCCGGCCGGCACTACACCGACTATCTGGACCTGCAGTCCTTCGCCACCTATTACGCAGTCCAGGAGGCGGTCGCCAACGAGGACGCGTTCAAGTCCAGCGCGTACTTCTATCTCGACCGCGGCGGCAAGCTCGTGGCCGGCCCGCTCTGGGACTGCGACCGGTGTCTCGGCAGCCTCACGGGCCACGCCGCGCCGGAGTCCGTGCATGTCGGCAAGTGGTCGCGCCTGAAGCCGCTGTGGATCAAGCAGCTGCTGTCGCACACCGACTTCCGGGCCGCGGTCCGCACCGCCTGGACGGGCTCGGTGAAGCCCGAATTGGATCAGCTGCTGGCAGCCGACGGCCGTCTTTCGGAGTACGCCGCAGAGGTTGCGTACTCAGCGAAACTCAACAAGCTGCGCTGGTCGGCGCATCCGGCGTCGATCGCTTCGCCGACGCCGGCCGGAGATATCACGTGGCTGCGCAGCTACACCACGTCACGCCGGGATGCTCTGGGACGGGTGTTCGGTGCCGCCTACACCGACAACGTCCGCATCCCCGACGGCATCTATGTCATCCGCAACGGTCGACTGCAGGTCGACGTCTCGCGGATGTCGACCGAGACCGGCGCGAACATCCAACTCTGGGATCCGAACACCACGGATGCGCAACGGTTCCGCGTCACGCGCGGGGCGGATTTGTTCTACACGATCACCAACGTGCATTCGGGGAAGCTGCTGGACGTCCGCTATGCCGCCGCGGCCAATGGGACGAATGTGTGGCAATACCCACTCACCGGAACCAAGGCCCAGAAGTGGACCATCGGCACCTATGACGGGGTCAACTACACGATCGCCTCGGCCCTGGGCATCTTCGACATCGGCGACACCGGGGGACGGGAGGACGGTCACGTGCTCGATGCTGCCGCCGCCGGGCAGACCGCCGGCACCAACATCCAGATCTGGGCCGACAACGGCACTTCGGCCCAGCAGTTCCGCTTCGCCGCGGTCGACACCACGCCTCCGCCGCCGCCACCGGCGCCCGAGATCGTGGAAGGCGTGCCCTATGCCCTGGCGTCCGGACTCAATCGTGCCAAGGTGCTGGACGTGCGCTACGCGAGCCCGGCCCGCGGGACCAACGTCCAACTCTGGGATTTCAACGGCAGCAGCGCCCAGCGGTTCACGTTCCACGCACTCGGCGACGGGAGCTATCAGATCCTGACCGGACCGGGTGGCGCGGTCGACGTGGCGTATGCCGGGACGGCGCGCGGAACCAATGTCTGGCAGTGGGACGCCACCGGCTCCATCGCCCAGCAATGGGTTCTCCGTCCCACCGGGGACGGCGATGGCAGCTTCTACGTCGTGTCGCGCGCCAACGGCCTGTATCTCGATGTGGCCTATGCGGGAACGGCGAACGGAACCAACGTGTGGACCTGGTCCCACACCGGCACCGGGGCCCAGAAGTTCTATCTGAACCGCCTGTGAGCGGGATCCGCGACGTTCCCGCGGGAACGTCGCGCGAAGACCAAGGGCCCCGATCCAACAGGATCGGGGCCCCAACAGCCACCGTGGGCGGTACTGGACTCGAACCAGCGACCTCTTCGGTGTGAACGAAACGCGCTACCAACTGCGCCAACCGCCCAAGCCGTGCGAGGAAGAACTATAGACCACGCTCCCCCGGATCCCGAAATCCGCAGATCCGCTCGGCCGGCGCCGATGGCAGAGTGATCAGCGTCGAGGCCCGGGAACCGTCGGCCGGGAACCGGTTGCGATAGGCCGCCAGCCAGTCCGCCGCGAACGCCTCCGCCGCGCCCATCTCCACCAGGGCCCAGACGCTGCCACCGAAACCCGCCCCGAACGACGAGGCCGCTTTGGCCCCCAGGTCCCCGGCCATCGACACCAGATCGCTGGTCTGCGGGACCTGATTGCCCAGGTGGGTCTCGGCGAGCCACTGCGACTCGGTGACCGCGCTGCCGAAGGCGTCCAGATCGCCCACAGCCAGGGCGTCGACCGCCGCCGGCACCAACACCTCGGATTCGACGACGAACTGCTCCAGCCGATGGCTGAGGAATTCGTCCCGCGCAACGAGCCCGGCCAGCTCGGACGGAGCCGTCGGAGAGGTGCGCACCGCGTCCGCCAGGGTGGCATCCTCCCGGCCGGTCGACGCCTTCCACCGCTCCAGGATCTCCTGTGTCGCCAGGGACGCGCGGTTGTAGAGCGCCTGGGCTGCCCCCGTCTTCTCCGCGGCCACCCCGCTGGTGGCCACGACGAGCGACCAGCCGTCGGGCCACGGCACGCTCCGGTGCTCGCGCGTGGGCGAGAAGCCGAACTCGACGAGCTCCCCGTGGCGCCCGCACAGCATGGCGACGTGATCCTCCGACCCGCCATGCGTACCCACCCCGGAATGCTCCCCCAGAGGCCCGAACCCACGCCCGTTCTCCACGCTCGCCAGGAACGACGCGAGGCGCAGACGATCGTCACCGACCAGGTCGACCCAGGCCGCCGTCTCCGACAGCCCGATCGCGTCGGCCCACGTCAGGGCGACGGCCACCAGCAGCGCTGACGAACTGCTCATCCCCGACGCCAGCGGAAGGTCCGAGTCGAGGGCGAGGTCGGCCCCATCCAGCGGGCCGAACACCGCCGTGAATCGATCGACGACCGCCTGCAGATAGCGACCCCAGTGCCCGGCCGGGAGCGCATCTCCCCCGCCGGGCACGAGCGTGACCGGGTCGGCGTACGCGCTGCTGCGCGCGACCACCGACCGGTCGGCACGCCGCGTCCCCCGCGCGCGTACGCCCCGGCCCACCGCGCAAACGAGGACGTTTCCGCCCGCATAGTCGGTGTGTTTGCCGAGCACTTCCACCCGGCCGGGGACCCGCCAACCCGATTCGGGCACGGATGTCACAGATTCACCTCGTGCCCGGCCAGCGCCGCACTCACGGCGGCCACGTCCCCCCGCGCGGACAGGTCGAGGACTCCTTCGTCGGACGGCACGACCGTGAACTCCACGCCATCGGCAACAAGAGCCCGCACCGCATCGACGATCTCGAGCTCACCGCGAGCCGAGGGACCGATCCGCCGGCAGGCGTCGAAGATCGAGGGCTCTAAGAGCCAGCAGTTCATGGTGATCAAGGGGTACGCCGGATCTCCGGCCCTGGTCTGCAACGCGGCCACGGCGTCAGGGGTCGGCTTCTCCACCAGATCGATCAGGGCGGCGCCCCGCACGCCGAGCAATCCGAAGGCGGCGATGCGTTCGGCGGGGATGTTGGAGTGGGCGAGGAGCCCGTCACGGCTGTATCCGACCGTCGCGGAGCCGGGCGCGGCGATGAGGGCCCGCACCGACTCGGTCGGATAGAGGTTGTCACCGTTGACGACGACGAACCGATCGCATCCGGCAAAGTTTTCCGCCGCGGCCACGGCATCCGCGGTCCCCCGCGGTTCGGCCTGCTCGGCGAAGGTCACCCGCAGGCGCGACATCGGCAGGTTCTCGTAGTAGTCCCGTACGGCCGTGTGCTCGGGGCCGATGACGAGACAGGCGTCAACGAGCCCGGCATCGGCGAGCCGCGTCAGCACGTGGTCGAGGAACGGCCGGCCGCCGAGGGGCATCATGGCCTTCGCCCCGACGGCAGCCGCGGAGGCCTGCTCGGGTGACAGATCGGCGGACGCCTCACGCCGCATGCGGGAGCCGAGCCCGCGCGCCATCACGACCACCTTGGTGACCGGTGTCATCACGCCTCCAGGCCCAGATGACGCGCCACCAGATCAGCGGCCGCCTCCGCCTCATCCAGCGAGCCGGCCTCGGCGAACACGCGCAGGACCGGCTCGGTGCCGGAGAACCGGATCGTCACCCAACCCCCGTCGGCGAAATAGATCTTGGCTCCGTCTTCCCACGACACGCGCTCGACCTCGCGCGCAAAATCGGGCAGATCGTGGTCGACGAACACCCGACGCTGCAGTTCCTCACGGCGTGCGGCGGTGAAGCCGAACGCCCGCTCGACCATCTCGAGCCGTCCATAGCGGGCCTCGATGTCAGCCCAGAGCTCCGACAGCTTCTTGCCGGAGGCCGCGACCATCTCGACGAGCAGGCAGCCGGCATAGATGCCGTCCTTGCCGGCGATGTGCCCGCGCACGGTCAGGCCACCCGATGACTCGCCGCCGATCACCGCGTCGGTTTCCGCCATCTTCGACGAGATCCACTTGAACCCGACGGGCACCTCATAGCACTGCTCGCCGTGGGCCTCGGCGACCCGGTCCAGCAGGTGGGTCGTCGACATGTTGCGTACGGCCGGGCCGGTCCAGCCCTTGCCTGTGAGCAGGTACTCATACAGCAGCACGAGGATCTGGTTGGGGTGCAGGAAGTTGCCCGCGTCGTCGATGATCCCGAGGCGGTCGGCGTCACCGTCGGTCGCGATGCCGAGGTCGGCGCCGCGATGCTCCACCTCATGGCGCAGCCACTGCAGCGATCCGACATTCGGCGAGGGCATCCGCCCACCGAACAAGGTGTCGTGACGCGAGTTGATCACATCGACCTGACAGCGGGCGGTCATCAGGATCGTCTGGAGACCCGTCTGGGCGACTCCGAACATCGGGTCGAGGACGATATGCAGGTGTCGGTGGCGGATCGTCTCGAGGTCGAGGGCATCGATGATCGAGTCGAGATACCAGTTGATCGAGGTCTGGGTCGTCACGAGGCCCTGGTCCTTGGCCTCCTCGAAGCCGAGGGCGCGCACCTCCCCGGGGGCCAGCATGTTGATCGCCTCGCCGAGCGAATCGGTCACCTCGGCCTCGGCGTCGCGGCCGCCTTCGGTGAAGACCTTGATGCCGTTGTAGAGGGCCGGGTTGTGGGAGGCGGTGACGGCCAGGCCGTACGCACAGCCGAGGTTGCGGACCGTCCACATCAGCATCGGTGTGGGAACGGGACGGTCGATGAACTGCACATGGATGCCGTTGCCGGCGAAGACCTCCGTGGCCCACTCCGCGGCCTCCGCGGACAGGAAGCGCCGGTCATAGCCGACGACCGTGCCGCGGTCGGCGACCCCCTCGTCATGCATGCGGTCGCTGAGCCCCTGGACGAGCAGGCGGACGTTGGCCTTGGTGAAGCCGTCGCCGATGATGGCACGCCAGCCACCGGTTCCGAACTGGATCATGGTGGGCTACCTCACTTGACCGAGCCGGCGGTCAGACCGCCGATCAATCGTTTCTCGATGAAGCCGAACAGGATGATGACGGGCACGATCGCGACGAGCGCGGTCGTGAACAGGTATTGCCAGTCGCGCACATAGAGCCCGAGGAAGCGCGGCATGGCCACGGTCAGCGGCTGCAGAGCGGGGTCCTGGACGAGCACGAACGCCGCGGCGTACTCATTCCACGTGTTCACGAAGACGAACACGATCGCGGTCACGATGCCCGGCCACACCAGCGGCAGCGCGATCCGGAACAGGGCCTGCAGTCGGCCGACCCCGTCGATCAGGGCCGCCTCCTCGACCTCCTTCGGGACCGAGGCGAAGAAGGCCTGCATGATCCAGATCGCGAACGACAGGTTGAACGCCGCGTTGATGAGGATCAGCGCGCCCCAGACCAACTGCCCGCGCCAGCCGACGAACTCCTGATAGAGACCGACCGCCAGCACCGTGGGCTGCAGCATCTGGGTGATCAGGACGATGAGCAGGAACGGCAGGCGACCCCGGAACCGGAAGCGCGCCACGTAGTAGGCAGCCGGAGTGGCCACGACCAGCACCAGCAGAGTGGCGCCGACCGCAATGACCGTCGTCGCCAGCAGGGCCCGGCCGGGCGCGACATTGGAGCCCCAGACCGTCAGATAATTGCTCCACACCGGCTCGGACGGCAGATAGTCCGGCGGGATCTTCATGATGTCGCCCTGGGACTTCAGCGAGCTGATCACCATCAGCACATAGGGGAACGTGAAGAAGACCAGGATGAGCAGCGAGCCGAGGATGACCAACCAGGGGCTGGGTCGCTTGTGAATCCCCCGATAGCGCCCCCTGGCGCGGGATGGGCGTACGCCTGCGGCGGGCGTTTCGAGCGCATCGGAGGTCGGGACCGGGGCGGGAACGGGACCGGACATGGCTCAGGCCACCTCCTTCGTCGGTTGGACGACGATCAGATAGATCGCGATGATCACGAGGCAGAAGGCGAAGTTGACCAGCGACAGGGCGCTGGCGACGCCGGGGCCGAGCTGGGCCTTGTATTCGAAGATCAGCGTCGTCGTCGTGTGGCCGGTGTTGTAGCCGGGGGTCTCGTTGAGGATCTTGAGGATCGGCAGCGAGTTGAAGACGTTGATGATGTTGATGAGGGTGGCGACGGCGATCGACGGTCGCAGCATCGGGAAGATGATCGACCAATAGCGCTGCATCCCGTTGGCACCGTCCACATGGGCGGCCTCCAGGACGTCATCGGGCACCGACTGGAGCCCGGCGAGGATCGTGTAGGTCGTGAAGGGCAGCGACACATAGATGGCCACGAACACCGCGACCCAGAAGGCCATGGTCGGGTTCTTGGTGAAACCGATGGCGTGGTCGATGATCCCGGTCTCGACGAGCAGCCGGTTGAACAATCCGACATCGGTCTGGAGCCCGTAGTGGAAGACCGTCGTGGTCATGACGACCGACGACGCCCACGGCAGGATGATCGCCAGCCGCAACAGCTTGCGGCCGCGGAAGTTGAGATTGAGGAACTGCGCCAGGAGCAGGGACAGCACCAGGGTGAGGGCGACGACCACGACGACCCACACCACAGTGTTGAGCCAGATCCGACCCATGGGCACGGTCGGGAACGTGAAGGCACCCGCCGGCCCATTGAAGTTGGCCAAGCCCGCCGGCCCCTGCTCGAAGCCATAGGAGCTGAACTTCCGGAAGGCGGTGTAGACCATCAGCCCGGCGGGATAGATCACGACGCCGGCGATGAGGACGAGTGTCGGGGCGAGCCAGGGCAATGCCCTGAGGCTTTCGCGGAAACCGCCGGTGGGTTTCATCTGTGCTCCCTCACGCTGTGTGGACGGAAGTGGGGTGCCCTCCCCAGCCGGGAAGAGCACCCCCACAGGTGGTCAGCCCTGGGCGTCCAGCTGCGCCTGGACCTTGGTCAGGACCGCCTCCGGCGAGTCGTTCGCGACCGTGCCGGCAGTGCCCTGGAGGGCCTTCTGGAGGGCATCCCACTTGGGGTTGCCGACCGGGAGGAACTTCACATAGGTGAGAGCCTCATAGAACTCCGCGTTGGCGGTGTCCTCCGCGCGACCCTTCTCGATCATCGACTGGGTCACCGGAAGGAGGCCGGTGCCCTTGTACCAGGTCTCGTAGAGCTTATCGCTGTACATCAGGTCGAGGAACTGCTTGGTGGCTTCCTTGCGGTTCGCATCCTCGTTCTTGAACGCCACGATGAAGTCGGTCACACCGAACGCCACCGGGTCGCCGCCCTTGGACGGGATCGGGGCCACGGCGAACTTGGTCTGCGGGAAGTTCTCGCGCGTGACCTTGAGCAGGCCGGAGTGGCTGAGCATCATGCCGAGCTTGCCGTTGTTGAACAGGTCAGCGGCCTGCTGACGGTTGGTCGCACCCGGGTTGGGCTGGGTCGCGCCCGCGTCGATGAGCTTCTTCATCTCGCCGAACGCCTCGACCGCCGTCGGCTGGTTGGCCACGAGCTTGTCACCCTGGACCCAGTCGCCACCGGCGCCCCAGAGCCACAGCGACGACTCGACCTGGGCCTCTTCCTGCCCGAGCGGCAGGCCATAACCATAGGTGTCGGCACCGAGTTCACTGATCTTCTTGGCCGCATCCTCGAGCTCGGCCCACGTCTTGGGCGCCTCGGCGATGCCGGCCTGCTGGAACAGGTCGGTGTTGTAGGCGAGCATCCGCGAGCTGGCGATATCGGGCGCAGCCCACTGCGTGCCGTCGGAACCCTCACCGTTCTTCAGCAGGGCGGGCTCGATCGAGGACAGGGTCTCCGGGCTCATGACCTCGTTGATCGGATAGAGCAGACCCTCGCTGGCCGCGCCGGCGAAGGCGTTGTCGTTGAGGATGTCCGGGAAGTCCCGCGCCTGGATCCGCGCCTGGACCTTCGACGAGAAGTCGTCCCAGCCCTCGATCTGGAGCTCCACCTTCACATTGGGCTGCTTCTCGTTGAACTTGGTGATGATCTTCTCCCAGTCCGACTTCGACGAATCGGAATAGGACGGCGCCAGGATCTTGATCGTGGTCGCGGGCAGCTTGCCGTCGGGCCCGGTCTCGGCGGGGCCGGTGGAGGACGAGGAGCCTCCACCTCCGCAGGCCGTCAGGGTGAGCGCTGTGGCCAGTCCGAGGGCCACGAGCGTCTTGCGGATTCTGGTCATGTTTTTGACCCTTCTCGACGATGAGTTTGGCGGTGCGGCGCTGGGTGCCGTATTTGTTCAGACTCTTGACAAAATAATGTAGACCTCGATCGACCCCCTGTCGATAGCTGGAGTTCAGCTTTCGGTCACGTTTTGGTCACCAACGATTTCGGTCGCGGGAACGCGCCTCAGAGGCGTACGCCGACCAGGCTCGGATCGTCGAACACCGACTCGAGTGCGAGCAGCGCTCCCCCGCGGGCCGAGGCGGTGGGTCCGAGCGTGGAGGTCTTCAGCTCCACGGCGGTGCCGGCATCGATGCAACGATCGTCCAGCCCCGCCGCGAGGCGCGGCAGCAGCTGATCGGAGAAGTAGGAGTAGTAGCCACCCAGGACGATCAGCCTTGGGTTGAGGACATCGACCAGGATCGAGAGCCCCGGGATGAGGGCGACCGCGATGGCCTCGAGGGCCTCGAGGGTGCGGGCGTCTTCCGCGGCCGCGCGCTCCGCGAGTACGCGTAGTCGCTCCTCCGCCGGCACCAGGGCATCACCGAGGGGGTCGTCGGGGGCGAAGGCGGCCTGCAGCAGGGACTCCAGGCCCACGGCTGTCTCCCAGCAGCCCAGCCGCCCACAGTTGCAGCGCACGTCGGGCCGACCGAGAGGCAGGTGCCCGACCTCCCCGGAGAAGCCGGACCAGCCCCGCAGCAGACGGCCGTCGACGATGATGCCGGCGCCGACACCAACCTCTCCCGTGAGGTGGACCAGGTCGTGGATGCCCTGGGCGGCGAGCCGCTGATATTCGGCCAGGGCCGCCAATTTCGCATCATTCTCGAGATGAATGGTCGGCCCGTCCGCGCCGAGCCGGCGTACCAACTCGTCGCGAAGCGGAATCCCCCGCCACCCGAGGTTGGGCGCAAACCGGAGCGCGCCCTCGGAATAGTCGATGATCCCCGGCGGCGACACCGTGATGCCGACGACCTCGACCCCCGCTTCCCGCAGCGAGTCCAGCGCCCGCCGGAGCAGGCCCGCGACCCGGTCCAGGACGACGTCCATCTCCAGGCGCGCGACGTCGAGGGAGGTGATGACCTCGCGGATCACGGTCCCGTCGAGGGTGAGGGCGGTCAGGACTGTCTGATGGACGCTGATCTCGAGGCCGATGCCGGCGACCTGAGCTCCGTCGATCGACACCGTCTGACCGGGTCGCCCGACCGCTCCGTCGCGCAGGACTGCGCCCTCTCTGACGAGCCCGCGCTCGGCCAGATCGCTCACGACGCTCGAGATGGTGGCGCGCGAGAGACCGGTCTCCGAGGCAAGCCGCGCCCGCGACCGGCCACCGCCGGAACGCAGATGGCGAAGGATGAGCCCCATGTTGGCCGCGCGCATCTCGGCCTGGGCCACGCGCGCGCCGAGGGAGCCACCCGACCGAGTCGGCCCGGTGCGCCGCGTCGTCTTCGCCATCATGCCTCCCAAAGCAATATGGACAGGATATGAACAAACCTGTCCCACTTGGCAAGGGGGCGCGCACGGTTGGGGTGGATCAGGGGTCGAGGTCGAGCCCTGCGAGCCGCTTGAACTCCGGCCGCAGGCGACGGGCCACTGGGCCGGGTGCCGGCCACTCGTGGTGGTCCCAGGCGGCGATGCCCTGAACGTCGCGCGTGCTCGAAGTCAGGAAGACCTCCTCGGCGGCCTGGGCCTCGGCGAGGGTGACATCGCGCTCGACGATGCCGTCGAACCACTCGAGGACGAGCGCGCGGGTGATGCCGTCGAGGGCGCCGGAGTCGATCGTCGGCGTCGTGATCACGCCGTCGAGGACGAAGAAGATGTTGGCGCCGGTCCCCTCGGCGACGTGGCCCTCGGTATTGACGAAGATGCCCTCGCCGCAGCCGCGGTCGCGGGCGTACGCCAGCGCGCGAACGTTCTCGCCATAGGACGTGGTCTTCACCCAGGTCATGGCGCCCTGGACGTTGCGGGTCCACGGCAGCGTGATGATGCGATCGGTCTCCGCAGGCATCTCACAGGGCTCGGCGGAGATGAGGACCATCGGCGTGTGCTGCGTGCGATGCGACCCGAGGGGGCCCAGTCCGCCCGTATAGGTGATCCGCAGCCGTCCCTCCGGCAGCTCCCAGTCGGAGCGGTCGGCGCTGACCTCGTCGATGCCGCGGCGGATCAGGTCGAGGTCAGGCTCGGGAAGGCCGAGCCTTTGCGCCGAGCGCTGGAGGCGAGCCAGGTGGCGGGTCGGCGCGAACGGCCCCTTCGGTGTGACTCGGAGGACTTCGAAGACCCCGTCACCGGCGACGAGTCCGTGATCCGTGGCGGGTACGCGGGCCTCGGCCGGGTCTGCGTACAGCGTCCCGTCGATCCAGGTCCGCAGGCCATTGGGGTACGCCGCATTGCGCTCGTTGGTCATGGCCCCATCATGCCCGGCACCGGGGCAGCGCCGAGGGATCCGAACCTCACCTGTCGACCCGTTGGGCGCTAACCACAACCGATTTGCACGGGTGGAATTCGTGGGCTATGTTTTTCCCTGCGCCTGATCGAGGGAGACCTCACCAGGAAAGCATGCGGACGTGGCTCAGCTGGTAGAGCATCACCTTGCCAAGGTGAGGGTCGCGGGTTCGAATCCCGTCGTCCGCTCGGAGTGTGGGACCCCACCCTCGGGAGATTTTCCACTTCCATGGTGGGTTGGCCGAGAGGCGAGGCAACGGACTGCAAATCCGTGTACACGGGTTCAAATCCCGTACCCACCTCGGGCGGTTGGCGCAGTTGGTAGCGCGCTTCCCTGACACGGAAGAGGTCATCAGTTCAAATCTGGTACCGCCCACCACCAAAACCCCTGGTCAGCCAGGGGTTTTTCCATTTCTGAGGGGTACAGCGAGGCCGTGGGCGCACGTCGGGTACACGGGAGTACCGTTCTGCCGACTTCGCGCGAGTTCCACACAGTCGCGCTGATTGACCTCACTTCGCGCGTGATATTTCTCGCGCGAAGTGGGGGTAAGCCGCGCGAAGATGCCCAAGCCGCGCGAAGTGGAGCCGCGGACGGGATCACCCCTCCAGGACAGTCGTGATCAGCGTCCGAGCCAGTTCCTCATGACCGCGTTCGTCGACATGCCAGGGGTCGGCGTACCAATCGAAACGGTCGGGCAGGTCCTGCCAGTGGGCGAAGTGGTCGACGAGCAGCAGATTCTTGTCCGCAGCGAGGGCGCGGATGACATCGACGTACGCCGGAAGCGCGGCATGCGTGCCTTCACCGCCGTGACCCGCGGGATAGGGCGTCTGCAGGATCGGCAGACCGCCAAGGCCGACGACACGCTCGACGAACTTCTCCAAGCCCTCCTGGAAGCGATCGATGCCGGCGATCCCCCAGCCGGCGTCGTTCATGCCGAACAGGATCGTCACCACATCGGCCCGGTGCCGCTCGACCCGAGCCGTGAAATCCCACAACGCCTCCCCCACCGTGGCGCCCGCGACGCCGGTGTTGTGCACGACATCCTGCGCGCGCACAGGCCCCGCCCCAGTCCGCAGGTGGGCCTCGAAGCGCCCGGCGTACCCGAGCTCCGGTCGCCCCAGCCCCCAGCCCTCGGTGATCGAGTCACCGGTCAGCAGCCAGGTGATGGGGCCGGCCGACAGAAGCTGATCGAGTGCGGCGCGAGAGGCATCCATGACCGCACCGTATCGACCTACGGTTTCCGCACCTCACGCCCACTCAGTTCCGCGGCACGCCCACGACCGCTGACCAGCCCCACCGCCGCGGCACCGATCCAGGCGAACGCCACCGCGATCAGCGCCCAGCCGAAGTCGGGCGCCCACAGTCGGATCGTGCGACCCGGGAGCCCGATCACCATCGAGGGTGCCACTAGGGCCAGCACCCCGATCAGCACACAGACCGCGGCGTGCCAGGAACGTCCGGGCCGGCGTACGCGAACCACCCCCACCACCAGGCCCGACACCGCGAGCACGAGCAATGCGAACGGACCCCAACCAAGCAGCGGATCACCCCCGAGGACCGGCGCGGGGGTCTTCCCGACCGCCATGCGTGCGAGGTCCCGCGCGACGGAGGCCAGGCGGGCATCAGCGGCCTGGGCGTACGCATTCGCCACCACGACCACCCGCACATCGCGCTCCGGCAACCACAGCACATGGGTGAAGTAGCCCGGCGTCGCACCGGTGTGCTCGACGACCGCGCCACCGGCGAGGGTGCCACCGCGCCAGCCGTAGCCGTACCAGAGCGCGGAGCCGTCGGAGACCCGGCCGGCATCGGCCTGCGGCGATTGCATGGCGAGCCGCTCGGCTTCGGCGAGCGGAAGTGCGCCGCCGTCCTGATGCGCCGCGGCCCACCGGTCGAGGTCATCGAGGGTGCTGACCACATAGCCATAGGGCGCCCCCGAATCGTCATAGCCGCTGTCGAACGGCACCCAGGTGCCCCACCAGGATCGGTGCCCGGGTCCGGGGTCGAGCGCCGCTTCCGCGCCCGTACGCCCCAGGGCCAGCGGATCCAGCACCTCGGTGGCCAGGGCCTCGGCGAACGGCCGGCCGGTGACCTCCTCCACCAGCGCGCCGAGCAGGAGGTAGTTGGCATCGGAATAGGCATAGACGCCGAGCGGTCCGTTCGGAGCATGCTCCGCGGCTTCACCGGCGGCCCGCCGCAACGCCCCGGGCGCGGTGTCGAAGCGATCGGCCAGCACCAGGCCGACGGACTGGTCATAGCCGCTGGTGTGCCGCAGGAGATCCCGCACTGTGACACGACGGTGCGGGAACCACGCCAGCCTGGTCGCCACCTCGTCATCGAGCCCGAATCGCCCCTGCTCGACCAGCCGCAGGACCAACGTCGCCGTGAACGATTTCGACACCGATCCGACGAGCACCGGGGAATCCGCTGCGAACGGCGCCCCCTCTTCCGTTCGACCCCTCACGTCCTCCCAGCCTCCGTTGCCGGCGGTCACGCGCACCCCGAGTCCGGGCAGATCGAGATCGCGGCGGACGGTCGCGACGTAGTCCTCCCATTCGCCGTCCGAGGGCGGAGTCGCTCCGGCCGACGACGCGCCCAGCAGCACCCCTGCCATCAGGAGCCAACAGAGCAATCGAACGATGCGCATGGGATTCACCTTTCGCCATAACCGTATGATCATATTGCACTCGACCATATGGATATATTGGAATCCGGGATGACCCTGAAGGAGCCCGGATGCCCCGCACCGCTGACCACGACGCCCGCCGCGAGCAGATCCTGACCGGCCTGATCGAGGTGGCCCTGCGCGAGGGACTGCCCCGGGTCACGATTCCCCGGGTCGCCGCAGCGGCGGGGATCTCGATCGGGCTGGTCCAGCACTACTTCCCCACCAAGGACGGGTTGCTGGCGGCCGCGCACGCAGCGGTCTGGGACCGTATCGAACGCCGGGCCGACGCCGGGGTCACCCGGGCGGAGGCACGGCACGCGCGGATCGAGCACATCCTCGCCGACGCCCTGTGTGAGCTCATCCCTCTCGACGAGGAGCGACGCCGGGAGTGGTACCTCACTCGCACCTTCTCCGCCGCCGCTCTCGATGACCCCGAGCTGCTGGGGGCCCTGGTCGCGGCCCAGGGCCGGCTGCGTGCCCGGGTGGCCGGCGCCATCGCGAATGGGCGCTCCTGCGGTGAGGTCGTCGACGATCTCGACGAGCACCTGGAGGCCGCGGCCCTCCTGGCCCGAGTAATGGGACTCGCCGATCAGGCCGGCTGGCGTACAGGGATCACCGAAGCCGAGGTTCGCCGCATCGTGGCCTGGGATTGCGCGACCGTGTTCAGGGGCCCCTGCACTCGAGAACTGGGTGACTCAGCCGCAACTCATTCCGGCTAGGGCGCCGGCCGGCGCGACCAGGCGCTCTGTCCGACGCGGCGCATGTCCGCTCCGAGCGAGCCCATCTGGCGGGCGTACTCCTCGAATCCCACCCGGGCCCACATGCCGTGGCCGGGCAGGACCCACTCCGCCCGGAGCTGCGCGAGCGCATCCATCGAATCGGCCAGGACGCTCCACGACTGCCACGTCTGTCGGGGAAAGACATCGAGGGTTGCGCGGCGGACATTCCAGCGCAGGCTGTCGCCGGTGAACAGCACTCGCTCATCCATCTGGAACGCCATGCTCCCGCGCGTATGTCCCGGAATGTGCAGCACCGTGACACCCGGCCACAGCTGTTCCCGCGCGTCTCCGAAGTGATTCTTCGCGTACGCCGCTGTGCTCGCCTCCGACTCGTGGATCCAGGCCTCGGCACCGAACCGTTCCACCCATGCCTCCCCACCTGCAACATGGTCCTGATGGGTCAGGAGCACGCGGGCCACTCCGCCGAGGTCCTCGACAGCCGCCGCCAGGGACCCGCTGAAGCGCGGCACATCGATCAGGAGGTTGCCCTCCGGCCGCTGGACCAGCCACGCATGGGCCCCGAAGGTCTCCCGCGCGTTGTGCCCCAGCGCCCAGACCCCGTCGGTCATCGCATAGGGAAAGGGCGGAGCAGCGGGCCGCCGCGCGGCCCGATTGCCGATCGACTGGGTCGGGCACGCATGCGCCGCGCGCCACAGGGCGGATTCCTCGGCCGCACTCGTCGGCTGGCGGGCGAGGAAGGAGTACGCCCCGTCATCCGGCCGGATCAGCCCGGGAGCCCAGTGCCGGGCGACATCACACGCGATACACCGCGTGTCGACGAACCATGGCCCGTCGACGTTGGCGGGATGGGATTGATCCTGCTTGGCCACGCTGCCAACGCTACGCCCGCGGTCCGATGGGTCAATCCCGGGGAACCCGACCCCGACCGGCCTTGATCTCGCTCCGGCGCTTCTTGGCGGCGAGGCGCCGGGCCTGGGACCCACGGGTCGGTTTTGTCGGCCGACGCCTCGGAGGCTCGGGTGCGAGTGCCGTCCGCAGCATCGCTGCAAGCCGCTCGCGCGCCGCCGCCCGATTGCGCAACTGCGCCCGATGCTCCGAGGCCACGATCACGATCCGGCCCTGCACCACGCGATCCGCCAGCGCGGCCAGCACCCGCGTCCGCTGCACCTCGGTGAACGCCGCTGACGCCCCGGGTTCGAACAACAACTCCACCCGGCTGTCGGTCGTGTTGACGCCCTGCCCGCCGGGCCCGGACGATCGACTGAAGCGCTCCTCCAGCTCCCCAGCCGGGATGCGCAGACCCCGGGGTACGCCCGGGCCGGGGCGTACCACCACGTCACCCGCCGCCGACGGCGAGCTGGGCTGGGTGGACATGGGCGCAAGCGTACGCGGGGAAACTCAGGAAGCGCCCGCGGATTTCCTTGCCCCCGTGCGATAATTCAGGATATTCCGTTTCAAAATGGAGGTGGTCGGATGAAGATCGACCCCAAGAAAGGCTACGAGCGACCGGAGGTCGATCCCCCGGGCGGCATCGTCGAGGTGCTGTCGCGCTGGGAGGACTCGGGCGGCCAGTGGCGCATCCTCAAGATGTCGGAGCAGTGGGTGACCGCCGGCCTGTTCAGCTGTGCGGGCGATGAGATGAGCCGCGTCACCAGCGAACGCACCACCACGCTCGCCCACTATCTGGCGGGTCGCACCAGCAGTCACGACTGAGCGATGAGGTCCGGCCTGTCGCCGGGGCGCCGGGATTCCACCACGGCCAGCAGCATGAGTACGCCGGCGGCGACCCCCAGGGCGGCCAACGGATGCCAGCCACCTCCGAACGCCGCCAGCCCCAGCAAGAGGACGACCGCACCCAGGCGCCAGGGCAGGCGTACGCCCACCGCCCGCCACGCCGCACCGAATGCACCCGTCAGGCTGACCGCCAATCCCACGCCGAGGGCGAAGGCACCGGTGGGCCCGATCCGACCGGCGTCCAGGTAGGCCATGGCCTGTTCGATCCCCAGAGCAGCCAGGATCACGCCGAACACGGCCGGGAAATGCAGATAGGTGAACAGGTCGCGACCCAGCCGCGCCCGGGGTTGCCCCGACAGCGACGCGAGGGCCTCCTCCAGCAGGCCGGCGATCCGGTCGAAATAGCTCGACCACAGTCCACCGACGATGGCGAGGGCCAGGACGGTCGCGGCGATGATGGGCCAGCTCAACGGCCGCTGGGCCACGCCGACCGCGATGGCGACGATCGACTCCCCGAGGGCGAGGATCACGACCCCGGCATGCCGTTCGGCGAAGTGTGTCGCCGAGCGGACGACCCACCCTCCCCCACCCCGCGAGGTCAGGAAGATGATCGCCAGGTCATAGAGGACCGCCACCAGCCAGATCGGCCGTTGCCACGGCCCGCCCAAGGCCACGCCCACCGCGAGCAGCGTTACAGCCGGCACGACCGAGGTGACGAGCGACAGCAGCACTTGGCGACGCAGAGCCGGATCATCGCCGGCTGCGGCGAAATAGACCGACAGGTGGAGCAGGCGCACCACGGCATAACAGACCACCAGCGCCACCGGTCCCGAGACTCCGCCGGGCCCGGGGTCAGAGCTCGACGATGCGATTCTCCCCGTCGACCGGCTCCTTCTTCACCAGCGACTTCGCGAGATTGGCAAGCTGGGTGACCTTGCCGCCGGGCGAGTCCCAGAACTCGGCCGTGTCTCCCTCAACCAGGAGGAGGACGTTGTTGGGGTTCTCGGGGCCGCCTTCGAAGAACGCCTCGGTGAACCGGTTCCACTCCTCGCGCAGCTTGGTCCGGTCATCGACGAGCCGGGCCTTGCCGGACACGGAAACCCAGCTCGACGAGCCGGCGTAGGCCACGTTCACCTCGGTGTTCCCGGCAGCGATCTGGGTGGCCAGCTCGGAATCCCGCTCGGCGATGAACCAGATATCGCCGTCGAATTCGACATCCTGGGTGGTCATGGGCCGGCTCACCAGCCGGCCGTTGGCCTCGGCGGTGGTGAGCATCGCGATGCGAACGCCCTTGATCAGCTTCGCGATCGTACGGTGGTCGTCGGTCAGTGGCGTGCGGTCGGTCATGACTTCTCCCCTATATCGATTTGTCTGCAATCGACAGTACAGGGCGGGGTTCCGACTCCCAGCAGGCTGAACCCGGGTTCCCTATGCTTGACGCCCATGGTGACGCCGGCAAGCACGCACACGCGGATTCTGGTTGCCCTGCTCACCCTGTGCCTGGGTCTGGGCTGGGTCATGGCGACGCCGGGGCTGGCGTACGCCTCGGAGGATCGCGTCACCCGGCTCGACACGACCTATGCCGTGCAGCCCGACGGCTCGGTGCAGGTCGAGCAGCGATTCGACTGGCGTTTCCCGGAGCCCCGGCGCGGCATCGTGCTCGGCATCCGGGTCCGCGAGCGATGGGACGCGGACCCGACCAAGGACGTCGTCTATCAGGTCTCCCATCTGGCGGTCGAGAGCCCGACCGGAGCCCCGACCCAACTCACCGAAACCCTGCTCACCAACGGGTCGCGCCACACGCTGCAGGTCAGGGTCGGCGACCCGGACCGCCCTGTCAGCGACCTGGAGCATTCCTATGTCGTGCGCTATCGCCTCGACGGTGCGCTGCGGACCTTCGATGGCCTACCCGAGCTTTATTGGGACGTGACCGCCTCCGACTTCCCGGACATCGACCGGGCGACCGTCCGGGTCACGAGTCCCGGAGGGATCACTCGGGCTCGCTGCCTGGTGGGGACTCGGGAGTGCGAATCCAACGCGACCGGACGATCGGCGAGCATGTCGGCGACCCAGGTCCGGCGGGGCGAGACGCTGACGATCGTGGCTGCCCTGGACCCCGGCTCGGTCAGCAATGCCGAACCACGGCTGGAGCCGGGCATCGACCATCGCGACGAGCGCGTGGCACGGATCGGACCGGTCGCCGTCATGGTGGTGATGATCGCGATCGGCTTCCTGTTCGGACGCATGCGGGTCGGCCGGGATCGCACCTTCGTCGGCCCGCCGCCGGGCGTGATCGCCCCCTCGGGTACGCCCGCCGCGCCGGTCTTCCGCCGCCGAGTCGTTCCCGTCCGTTTCTCCCCACCCGATGCCAGTCCACTCGTGGCCGGAGCGGCCCTGGACCGGCGCTATCGATCGGAACATCTCGCCGCAACGCTGGTCGACATGGTCCTCGACCGTGACATCCGGCTGTCGATCGATCCGGTCGAGGTCCATGCCACAGCGATACCCCCGGCCGACGCGCCGAACTCGGGGAAAGAGCCCCCGGCGTTGAAGTCCACTCTGCTCAAACTCGCCATTCCCGTCTCCGGGAGGCAGCCGTCTGCGCCGAAGCAGAATCAGGTTCTGGCCATGGTGCGGGCGGCGAGCACCGAGACGCGACGCATTCTCCGGGAGGACCTCGGGCTGGGCAGCCTGCGCACCAGGGCTCGCGTCTGGGCCGTCCTCCGCACGATCGCCGGTCCCGGTCTGGTGCTGGCTGCCTGGCTCTGGATCCTGGCCGAGGTGCTGGCACCCCGGGGGCTTTCGCATCCGGCGATGGGAGTGTTTGCCCCGGTGGCTCTGTTCTTCGGAGTGCGGATCGGCCTCTTCTTCTGCCGGCCGGCGCTCGGGCCGAAAGGAACCGCCCTGCGGGAGCAGACCGAGGGCTTTCGGAGCTACCTCGCCACCGCCGAGGCCGCTCAGCTCAATTTCGAGGCCGATCAGGACATCTATCGTCGCTATCTCCCCTGGGCTGTGTTGTTCGGGCTCACCGAGCGGTGGACCCGGGTCTGTCAGGACCTGGCGCGCCAGGGGCAGATCCCACCCCTGGACGATGTGCTGGCCGCCAGGGGGCTGACCGGCCGGTCCCTGTCGGTGAACATCGCTGCGTTGTCGTCGGCCGTGGCCCGCCAGAGCCGCGGTTATGGCGCGAGCACCGCGGGTCTCGGCGGACGAGGTGGCGGATCCGGTGGGTCGTCCGGTTTCGGAGGGGGCGCCTCCGGCGGTGGGGGCGGTGGTGGCACCAGCGCCCGCAGCTGGTAGCCCGACCACGATTGTCCGCACACGGCCCGGGGCTTCGGCTTCTGGATAGGCTCGGGCCGTTCGCGCATGCCGCATCACGCAGGAGGCCCACCATGTCTGCGCCGACGACTCCGTCGCACCACTACGAGATCCTGCCCCTCGCGGGCGGCTCGGCGCTGTCGGACTTCCGGGCCCGGGCCCTGCTCGCGCGGCTGCAACAGGTGGCTCCCGGAGTCACGGGCATCAGCGCGCGATTCCTGCACCTGGTCGCGACCGAGACCACCCCGGCGCCCGAGACCGTCGAGGCGCTGACTGCGATCCTGACCTACGGCGATCCCTATGTCGCGTCGGGCGCGGACAACACTGTGTCCTTCATCGTCGCCCCGCGCCTCGGCACGATCTCGCCCTGGGCGTCCAAGGCCACCGACATCGTCCACAACTGCGGCATCGAGCTGCATCGTGTGGAGCGCGTCACCGAATACCTGGTCGAGACCAGCGGGCTGACCGCCCAGGAGTACGCCGCGTGTGCGGCTCTCCTCCACGACCGCATGACCGAGTCGGTGCTGGTGGATCGCGAGTCGGCGTACGCGCTGTTCGCCGACCGCGAGGCGGAGCCGATGGTGCATGTCGACGTGCTCGGCCACGGGCGCGCGTCGCTCGAGACCGCCAACGTCGAGTTCGGCCTGGCCCTCTCCGACGACGAGATCGACTATCTGGTCGACGCCTTCAACGACCTGAAGCGCAACCCGACCGATGTCGAACTGATGATGTTCGCGCAGGCCAACTCCGAACACTGCCGCCACAAGATCTTCAACGCCGACTTCATCGTCGACGGCCAGCCGCAGACGCGGTCGCTGTTCGGGATGATCCGCTACACCGAGCAGGTCGCGGGCGGGCCCGGGAACGGGACCGTGGTGGCCTACAAGGACAACGCCTCGATCATGGTCGGCGGCCCGACGACGCGGTTCGTGCCCGAACCAGAGGCGGGTTACCAAGGGCCGGCGAAGTATGCCGAACGCCCCGGCGAGGTCCACGTCCTCATGAAGGTCGAGACCCACAACCACCCGACGGCGATCTCACCGTTCCCGGGGGCGGCGACCGGCGCGGGCGGCGAGATCCGCGACGAGGGTGCGACCGGCCGCGGGTCCCAGCCGAAGGCCGGCCTGACCGGCTTCATCGTCTCCAACCTCAACCTCCCCGACACCGACGAGCCGTGGGAGGCCGAGCCCTATGGCGCACCCGGCCACATCGCCTCGCCGCTCGACATCATGATCGAGGCACCGATCGGAGCAGCCGCGTTCAACAACGAGTTCGGCCGCCCGGGTCTGGGCGGGTTCTTCCGGGTCTATGAACAGACCGTCGCCGGCGTCCGTCGCGGCTATCACAAGCCGATCATGAGCGCCGGCGGCCTCGGGTCGATCAGCGCCGAACTGACCGAGAAGATTCTCTTCGGCGAGGGCAGCCTGCTGATCCAGCTCGGTGGCCCCGGCATGCGGATCGGCATGGGCGGCGGCGCGGCGTCCTCAATGGCGGCCGGCACCAACGCGGCCGAGCTCGACTTCGACTCCGTGCAGCGCGGCAACCCGGAGATGGAGCGCCGGGCGCAGGAAGTCATCAACGCCTGCTGGGCCCTCGGCGACGCCAACCCGATCCTCGCGATCCACGATGTCGGCGCCGGCGGTCTCTCCAATGCCTTCCCCGAGCTCGTCCACGATGCCGGGATGGGTGCGACGTTCGACCTCAATGCGGTGCCGCTCGAGGAGTCGGGCCTGGCGCCCAAGGAGATCTGGTGCAACGAGAGCCAGGAGCGCTACGTCCTCGCGATCGCACCGGAGAGCCTCGACGCGTTCACCGCGATCTGCGAACGCGAGCGCGCGCCCTTCGCCGTCGTCGGCGTGACCCACGACAACGGTCAGCTCGTCCTGGACGAGAACGCGATCTCCTCCGGTGCCGGTGACGACCCGGCGATCGACATGCCGCTGGAGGTGCTGCTCGGCAAGCCGCCGCGCATGACACGCGATGTCACCCGGGTGGAGCGCTCGTCGGAGGCGTTGGATCTCGCGCCGCTCGCTGATCCCGACGCCCTGCGCGACTCCGCGTACGCCGTCCTCCGCCACCCCAGCGTCGCCAGCAAGCGCTTTCTGATCACGATCGGCGACCGCACCGTCGGCGGCCTCAGCCATCGCGACCAGATGGTCGGCCCCTGGCAGGTGCCCGTCGCCGATGTTGCGGTGACGCTGAGCGACTTCGTCGGGTTCGCCGGGCAGGCGATGAGCTCGGGCGAGCGTACGCCCCTGGCTGCGGTCGACGGGCCCGCCTCGGGCCGCATGGCCATGGGTGAGGCGATCACCAACCTCCTCGCCGCGCCGATCACGCTGACGGGCGTGAAGCTGTCGTGCAACTGGATGGCCGCCTGTGGTGAGCCTGGCGAGGATGCCGCCCTGTTCGACACCGTCGAGGCCGTGGCGATGGAGCTCTGCCCCGCGCTCGGCGTGAGCGTGCCCGTCGGCAAGGACTCCCTGTCGATGCGGACCAGATGGACCGATGTCGACGGGACCAAGCAGGTCACGTCACCGGTGTCGCTGGTCGTGTCCGCGTTCGCGTCGCTCGACGATGTGCGCGGGACGCTGACCCCGGTGCTGCCCGCCGACTCGACGCTGCTGCTCGTGGACCTCGGGGCCGGGGCCGATCGCCTGGGCGGATCGATGCTGGCGCAGGTCAACGGGTCGTTCGGCGGCGAGGTGCCAGATCTGGACGACCCCCAGCGGCTGGTCCGACTGGTCGATGCGGTCAATGCTCTGCGTGCGGCAGGCCTGGTCACGGCGTACCACGACCGCTCCGACGGCGGCCTCTGGGCCACCGCGTGCGAGATGGCGTTCGCCGGCTCGATCGGTGTCGACCTGAGCGTCGACTCTGTCGCCCAGCTGTTCACCGAGGAATTGGGCGCGGTGCTCGCCGTGCCGCCCGGGCAGCTCGAGGCCGCCGAGGCGGTCCTGGCGGAGCACGGCCTTGCCGATCTGGTACGCCGGGTCGGTGCCACGCAGGACGCGCGGCGGGTGCGGGTTTCCGTTGCCGACGGGGCAGGCATCGACGAGGACCTCCGCGACCTGGGTCAGGCCTGGGACGAGGTGTCGTGGCGGATCGCCGCGCTGCGCGACAACCCCGCGTGCGCGGATTCGGAGCACGCGGCATTCGCTGCGGATCGCCCCGGCCTGCACGTCCACACGACATTCGATCCGACCGACGACATCGCGGCGCCGTTCCTGAATCTGGGCGCCCGGCCGAAGGTTGCGGTCCTCCGCGAACAGGGCGTCAACTCCCATGTGGAGACGGCGTTCGCGTTCGACCGCGCGGGCTTCGACACCTTCGATGTCCACATGACCGACCTGCAGAACGGCCGGTTCGACCTCGCCGATGCGGTGGGGCTCGTCGCCTGCGGCGGCTTCTCCTATGGCGACACGCTGGGCGCGGGCGAGGGCTGGGCGCGGTCGGTGTTGCACAACCCGAAGCTGACGGAGGCCTTCCACGCCTTCTTCCACCGCGAGGACACCTTCGGCCTCGGCATCTGCAACGGCTGCCAGATGTTCGGAGCCCTGGCCGACCTGATCCCGGGGGCCGAGGCATGGCCGCTGTTCACGCGCAACACGAGCGAGCAATATGAGGCGCGCCTGTCGCAGGTCGAGGTCCTCGACTCCCCGTCGCTCTTCTTCGCCGGCATGGCAGGGTCGCGCATCCCGATCGTCGTGGCCCACGGCGAGGGCCGGGCCAACTTCTCCCGCCGCGGCGACCTCGCGACCGTGCAGCGAGCCATGCGGTTCGTCGATGGACACGGGGAGCCCGCGATGGCGTACCCGACGAATCCGAACGGCTCCCCCGACGGCCTGACCGCGGTGACCACGCCCGACGGCCGGTTCACCGCGATGATGCCGCACCCCGAACGAGTGAGCCGCAACGTGCAGATGAGCTGGACCTCCGCGCCGCTGGACCAGGAGAGCCCGTGGCAGCGGATGTTCCGCAACGCCCGGGTCCGGGTCGGCTAGGAGCACCGGTGATCGCAACGATCATCCGTGCGGCCGGAACCGGGTCGGCCGTGGCGGCGGCTCTTGTTGTCACGGCCTGCAGCCAGTCCGTGGAGGTCACCCGCGCCGGCGGGCATCCCGCGGAGGTGCAGGCCCAGGAGCTGTTGGAGATCGCGCTGACGTCCGACTGCGAGACGACCGTGGATCACTACATCGGGACCTACACCGATGACCCCGTCCAACGCGAGATCTATCGCCGCGCCCACATCGACCTGTGCGAATCGGACCGTGTCCGGGAGGCTCTCGAACCCCGGCAGTGGCACTGCGCAGCCGCGATCTTCGAACGAGAACGCGTCAGCGTCGAATGTCGCCCGTCAACCCACAGCACGGTCGTCGTGCCCTTCGCCTATCGCACGCCCGACCATTTCCGCGGCGAGAACACGAGCATCTCCTGGGGATCGATCCGCCTGAGCTGACCGACTTGCACTCGCCCCTCGCCAAGGACACATAGCGATAAATCCACTCAAGATCCCTCAGGGCAGCGCACCGAAGGTCCATACTGGACGCCCACAGTCCGCGAAGGGAGTCAACGATGACCGAACGACCCGATGAGCCGAATGAGCAGCAGAACGATCTCGAGGAACTGAACTCCGAGGGGGCCGGTCTCGGCGCGGGCGCCGACAACACGTTCGAGCCCGAGGAGGACGAGGACGCACCGGTGGAGGGAACCCAGGAGGGCTGAGCTCCCAGGAGCGTGCCCTTCTATTACGGTCCGCCCGCGGAGAGTTCGAGGATCAGGTCCCGGATCTCATAGCTCTTGAGCAAATCGTTGAAATACAGCCGCGGCTCACCGACCAGCCGCACCGGAAGGCTGAGCAGGCGATGCAGGAACAGGTCGGTCTCGTGGATCGCCAGGAATGCACCGGGACACTTGTGGGCGCCGTCCCCGAAGGCCAAGGCCTGCGCCGCCACGCCCGGCGGGAGTGGCCGACCGGGATGGACCCGCAGGGGTTCCTGACCGACCGCCTCGGGATCGGCGCTGGCGGTGCGGAGATCGAGCATGATCATCGACCCGGCGGGAATGTGGTGGTTCTCGCCGGCGTACTCGATCGTCAGGTCCTCCGTCACCCGCCGCCACAGATTCGACGCCACGGGCTCCAGCCGCAGGATCTCGTGCAGCAGCCGGCGTCGTTCGTCCCGTTCGGCCTCGACATAGGTACGCCGAAGCCCCTCGTCCTCGAGCATGTGCCACGCGGCCACCGAGATGAACTCACGCGTCGTCACCATGCCGGCCACCCCATAGGTCAGGCATTCGACGAGGATCTCGAGGTGGTTGTAATCCTTGGTGATCAGGTGGCTGATCACATCGTCCTTCGGCTGCTTCTTCCGCGCCCGGATCGCCGGCAGGACATCGAGCAGATAGAACGCGCCGATCTTGCGGAAACCGTCGAGATTGGAGCCCAGCTTCCGCAGTGGATTCGTGCTCGCGCCCTTCATCACGTCCTGGCCGTCGAGGAGCGTGTCGATGCGGCGATCCATGCCGGGTCGGACCGAGTCGGTCAGCCCCACCACCCGCGCCGCCACGGCCACGGCGAGCTGCATCCCGAGCTGGCTCAGATCCGCCCGCCCGTCCCGCTCCAACTGCTCGAGCAACTCGTCGACCTCGCGATCGATGAACTCGCCGTACTCCTTGTCGACAGTCCTGGGCGCGAAGAACCGCGCGATCGCGGTCCGCAACTCACGGTGGGGCTCACCGTCGAGGAAGAACACCGACGGCCGCAGGCGACTCACCAGGATGTTGTCGCTCGCGGCCCCCTGGCTGACCCGCTCGGTCTCGCGCAGGATCTCGCGCACCGGGGCGTACGCCCGGAAGATCCAGCTGTCCCCGTCGCGCTCGATCCCCGGCTGGAGCGCGTCCATGCCGAACCCGGTCTTGCGGTCGGATGTCATGGACATGAGGCTCCTTTGCTCCGGACAGCGCGATCGACGTCGATCCTAGTCGCGGCCTCGCCCAGGGGGTGAAGCCGATAATGCCGGTATCCGGAATAGGGTCGACCTGTGATTCCCGATTGGCTCCGAACGCTGCGGACGCGGCTGGACGATGAGTTGCCCCTGTGGTTC
The DNA here is from genome assembly GCA_039565995.1 of Propionibacteriaceae bacterium ZF39. Lineage (GTDB taxonomy): Bacteria > Actinomycetota > Actinomycetes > Propionibacteriales > Propionibacteriaceae > Enemella > Enemella fulvus. Next base: position 2,362,908 of record CP154795.1, read on the forward strand.
GCCGAACATCCGGTGCCTGCCAAACCGCAGCGCGAGTCAGCGGTCCTGGTCCTCTTCGGACACGACGCCGCCGACAACCCGACCCTGGTGCTGACCGAGCGCGCGCACCATCTGCGCTCCCATGCTGCGCAGGTCGTGTTTCCCGGCGGGCACGTGGATCCGGGCGAGACACCCGAGCAGACCGCGCTGCGGGAGTCCAACGAGGAGATCGGGCTCGATGCCACGAGCGTCGAGATCGTCGATGCCCTGCCCGGCGTCTACATGACCCCGCAGGACACGGCGTACGTCCCCGTCCTCGGCTGGTGGCACACCCCCCACCCGGTCGATGTCGTCGACCCCGACGAGGTGCGCCGCATCGTCATCCCGACCCTCGACGAGCTCACCGATCCGGCGAACCGGTTCACGGCGACGGCCCCCGGAGGGTACGCCGGCCCCGCCTTCGAGGTCCACGACCTCATCGTCTGGGGCATCACGGCCAAGCTGCTCGAAGCCCTGCTCGACCTGTCCGGCTTCTCGCGGCCCTGGGACGCGTCCGTACGCCGAGCCCTCCCCTGGCGGCTCATCGCGCCGTACGCCTCGGAGGCCCACCGCCTGCCGACGCCGGAGGAATCTCCCGGAGGCTGACTCTTGACATGTGACCTTTTAGTCACGTATTTTTGAGCCATGGACGACGACCAGGTGTTCAAGGCATTGGCGGATCCGACCCGCCGACTGCTGCTGGACGCCCTGTTCGAGCGGGACGGCCGCTCGCTCGGAGAGCTCGAGGCAGTGGTCACCGCCCATGACATCGAGATGACCCGCTTCGGAGTGGCGAAGCACCTGCGGATCCTCGAATCCGCCGGGCTGGTCAACTCCCGCAAATCGGGCCGGGAGAAGCTGCACCACCTCAACCCGGTCCCCATCCAGGCCATCCACGAACGCTGGATCGGCAAATACACCGAGCGGGCCGGGATCTCGTCGGTCCTGCTCGACCTCAAACGACGGCTCGAGGGCGACACCCCGACCCCCGACATCACCCCGATCAACCCGGAAGGTCCACGACCATGAGCAACGACGCCATCCAGATCTACAGCATCTACGTCAAGGCTCCCGCCCAGCAGGTGTGGGAGGCGATCACCCAGTCCGAATACACGACCCAATGGGGCTACGGCGGCCCGACCCTGATCGACCAGCGCCCCGGCGGCACCTATCGCAACCTCACGACTGACGAGATGAAGCAGATGGGCCTCGGCGAGGTGGCGATCAACGGCGAGGTGCTCGAAATCGACCCGCCCAACCGCCTCGTGCTCGCCTGGCAGCCCGCCTGGCATCCCGAGTCCGCACCGACGCGCCTGACCTGGGAATTCACCGAATATCCCTCCGGGCTCACCTTCGTGAAGCTCACGCATGACCTCACCGCCGCGCCGGAGTACGCCGCAGAGGTCGCCGGCGGCCACGATCCCGCCTCGGGTGGCGGCGGCTGGCCCTGGTGCCTCGCCGGGCTCAAGACGCTCCTCGAGACCGGCCAGTCAATGGACGAACCTGCCGCTTCCTGACCCCCGGACTCGACCCCGAACCAGAGGCCGCGCGAGTCACCCTCGCGCGGCCTCTGTTCGCTCTGCGCACACTGAGACGTCCATCGCACATCGATGATTCTTCCCCTACAGTGAGCGCCGTGACTGAGCGCAAGGCCAGGCTGTGGCCGCTGTATGTGGGTGGGTTCCTGGGGCCCTTCGGCTCTCCCGTGGTGACGACGATGCTGCCGGAAATGCAGGCAGACCTCGGCCGGTCGATCGTGGAGCTCAGCCTGACGCTGCCGGCGTACCTTTTTCCTTTCGCCGCCCTCATGCTGATCTCGGGCACGCTCGCCGAACGATTCGGGCGCCGCAACACGGTGCGGATGGGTTATGTCGTCTTCACCCTCGCGTCGATCGCCTGTGCGCTCGCCCCCTCCTATGAAGTCCTGATGCTCGCGCGGGTCCTGCAGGGTGCAGCCAACGCGTTCACCACCCCCGTTCTCGTCGCGGCCATCACCGACTCGGTGGCACCCCACCGCCTCGGCCGTTCACTCGGCCTGTTCGGATCGATGCAGGCGACCGGCCAGGCCATGGCGCCGCTCATCGGTGGTCTCGCCGCCTCTGTCGACTGGCGACTCGCGTTCTGGGGCACCGCTCTGGTGGCCGCCATCCTGGCCATGCTTCCCCCGGAGGACTCGCCCCACAAGGCCGTCGGCGGCTGGGAGCGTTGGAAGGTGCTCGCCAACCGCCAGCTCGCGATCGCGAGCATCACCGCAGCCCTGGCGTTCCTGACCACCATGGCCATGGCGGTCGTGGCGGCGCTCTACGTGCGCGATGTCTTCGATCTCGGCCCGACTGCGACCGGCCTGATCGTCGCGATCTTCGGCTTCGCGGGACTCGCGACCGGGCGGTTCACCGGCGGGCTCATGGACAAGTACGGCCGCCTCGAAGTGGGTGGCATCGCTCACCTCACGCTGGGCATCTTCAGCGCGGTCACCGGCATCGTCGGAACTCTCGCGCTGCCCGGCCCGCTGCCCCTGGTCTTCGTGATCATCGCCATCGCGATCGCCGGCGCCGCCGCCACCGGCACCCGCACCGTCGTCCAGAACCTCGCGGTAACCTCGGCCCCGTCCAACCGTTCGGGCGCGACCTCGATCATGCTCGCCTGCCAGTTCGCCGGCGCGGCGCTGTCGCCGGTCCTCTTCGTCCCGCTCTACGAGGCGCAGCAGGTGCCCGACGGTGGCATCGCGCTGATCGCCGCCGGAACCACGGCATTCGCGGCCGGCATTCTCCTGCTGGTCGTACGCAAGCTGGGCTGGGTCAAGGCCTGACGGGCGGAACACCCGGCCTCGACCGACACGTAGTGACGCAAATCACGATTCCTCTGGCATTGGGCGCGTTCGCGTCGTAGGTTCTTCCCCATGAAGGTCCAGGATGTGGTGAACCGCAAGGGAACTGATGTCGTCACGATTCGCAGCGACGACACCGTCGCCCAATTGGTGACTCTTCTTCACCAGAACAGAATCGGCGCGGTCGTGGTCTCCGACGACTCCGGGTGCGTCCACGGAATCGCGAGTGAGCGCGATGTCGTGCGTGGCCTCGCCGAACACGGTGCGGCAGTCCTCGAGCAGCCGGTGTCGTCCCTGATGTCGCGAGACGTCCACACGTGCAGCCCGGGTGAGGACATCGCCGTCCTGGCCGAGCGCATGACGACGCTTCGCATTCGACATCTGCCGGTGCTCACCGATGAGCAGTTGGCCGCGATCATCAGCATCGGCGACGTGGTCAAGAGCCGCCTCGACCAGTTGACCGATGAGCGCAATCAGCTGATCTCCTACGTGCAGGGCTGACATCGCCCGAGCGCCCCGCGCCCTGCAGCCGCTGGGCCGGGTGTTGTGGCATACGGCTGCCGGCTGCCTGCGCTATCGCGTCACGGGCCTGGCGGCCGAGGTGGCGTTCTTTGCGCTGCTGTCACTCCCCCCTCTGGTCTTCGGCCTGGTGGGCTCCATCGGTTTCATCGCGCGCCGTTTCACAGTGTCGGAACAGGGCGAGTTCCGCAGCCAGGTCCTCATCCTCGCCAACCGGTTCCTGACCCCCGACACGGTCGCCGACATCATCGCTCCGACGCTCGACGAGGTCCTGCTGACCAGTCGCTTCGAGATCGTCTCCATCGGCTTCGTCATCGCGCTGTGGAGCGGTTCACGCGCCATGGCCGTGTTCGTCGACGCGATCACGATCATGTACGGACTGCACGGCGAGCGCGGCATCCTCAAGACCCGCGCGCTGTCGTTCGGTGTCTATCTGGGGTTCATGGTGGGTGGGGCGATCATCCTTCCCGTCGTCGTGGCCGGCCCCCGGTTGGTCGATCAACTCCTGCCGGACTCCCTGGAACTCCTGTCCCGGCTCTATTGGCCCATCGTCCTGCTGGCCGGCATCGCCGTGCTGGCGAGCCTGCTGCACTGGGCCACGCCCGTGCGGAATCGTTGGCGATCCCACGTGCCGGGGGCGGCCCTGACCGTGCTGGCGTGGATCGTCGGTTCGGCTGTGCTGCGCTGGGTTCTCCTCGCCATGACGGGCAGCACCTCGATCTTCGGCCCGCTCGCGACCCCGATCGCGCTCATCCTGTGGCTCTATCTGATCGCCATTGCGGTCCTCATCGGAGGCGCGTTGAATGCGGCCCTGGCCAAGGAATGGCCACGATTCGCGGGCATCAGTCCCGCAGAGGCCGACCACGTGCTGGACGCCCTCGATGAGGAGGACCAACTGGATAACAATGATGTAAAGGACTCCCCGGAAAGACCGTGATCCCCGTCCGGCGTATCAATATGCGATATGCCGTCTCAGTATGTAATATGCCAATTGGCGTCCACTCTGTGAACGGGGTTTATTGGGCACGTCGGATAATGCTCCCTCACCTGAGGGCACCACCGACACGGCAACGGCGCCGATCCGCTCGCAAGGAGCACGAGGTCAGCGCATTCCAGCCACCCCTCGGCGACCTTGCACGACTGGGAAGGCTCACCGAGATGACAGCTCCGGCGCTCGTCCTGCTCGCCCATGGCAGCACCAGCAACAAAGTGGCTGAAGTAGCCCACGCCATGCGAGTCGGGCTCCAGACCGCGCGACCGGAAGTATCCGTGCACGCGTGCTTCCTCGATCATTGCCCACCGAGCGGTCCTCAGGTCATCGCCCGGATTGCCCGCTCGCGCACGACCGAAGTCGTGTTCGTGCCCATGAACCTGGCCTCCACCTTCGGCACCGATCCCGGCGTCGACAAGATGGTCGAGACCGTCTCCGCCGCGCATCCCAAGCTCCGCTTCGCCGTGTCCCGCCCGGTCGGCCCCGAGGCGAGCCTGCTCTCCCTCGTGGATCGCCGGCTGCGTGACGCCCTGTCCGCGGCCCATGCCTACGAGCTCGACGGGCTGGTGCTGTGTGCGGAGGGTACGCACGATCAGCGCAGCCAGTCGCTCCTCTCCCGCCGCGCCCGCCAGTGGTCGATGCACCACAAGCTGCCCGTCGTGACCGCCACCGCGAACGGCATGTCCCGCGCGACCGCGGCCGCTATCGGCTCCCTCCGCAGCCAGGGCCGTCGCCACATTGCCGTCGGCTCGCTGTTCCTGGCCCCTGACGAGACCTGGCAGCACCAGGCCGAGCAGGCCCGCAGCGCCGGTGCCATCGCCGTCTCCGAACCGCTGGGTGCCGAGGACGAACTCCTCGACATCGCCTGGGGACGCTACGCCGTCGCCGCCATGGGCCTGATCGATTTCGGCATCACCGACGCCGAGGCCGAGGAGACCGCCGCCGCCGAGAGCGCCGAGCGTCATCTGCAGGTCGTCGGCGCCTGATCGGTGCTTCGCGGCGGCGGGTGCTATCAGCTCCCGTTCGCTCTTCAGCGCCCGTCGACGTCTTCAGCTCCCAATAGCGTCTTGGGCTTGCGCCCCATCGCAATCAGCTTGCCCTCGCGTCTCCAGCGCCCCGTGCACCGGGGGCGGGGTCGGCGAGGGCAAGCTTGATGGAATTCGGCCCCGAGGAAGCGCAAGCCCAAGCGGTAAACGGACGCTGACTACCGGGAACGCACGCTGAATGACGGGTTTTCTCCCCCGCTTTCACGCTTCCGGCCGGTTCGACAGTGTGGGTACGCCCGCGCGGCGGGACGGCAAGCTGAATGAGACCCGCCTGGGGACGTCGGCATCGTCCGACTAGCGCCAGCCGCGCGACACGCTCGGGTGCAGGTGGTGATGAGCCCTACGGCACGAGTTCGGTTGAGCCACGCGGGTGTCGGGAAGCACGTTGTGCCATGGGGCACGATGCGATCCGTTCGTCAGCGTGTCCGGCGTACTCAAGGACGCACCCGAGCAGGAGCCGGGGCAACTGGCGGGAGCCGGGGCAACTGGCGGGAGCCGGGGCAACTGGCGGGAGCCGGGGCAACTGGCGGGAGCCGGGGGCAACTGGCGGGAGCCGGGGGCAACTGGCGGGAGCCGGGGGCAACTGGATGGTCGGGGCCCACTGCTTCCGAAACGGAAGCAGTTGCATAGTGCGCCGCACCCACCCCTGCCCTCAATCAAGAGACCTGGTCCTGCCCCTTGGACAAGCGTCAGCTCGCCCTGACCCGGGCGATCTCTGCCTCGACGTCGAAGTCCGCTGCGGGCCAGCCCAGGTCCAGTGCGCGCAGGTGTTCGATCAGGAGCTGCGCGACGGCCCAGTTGCGATACCACTTCTTGTCGGCCGGAATGGCGTACCACGGCGCAACGTCGGTGTTGGTGTGCGTGAGCACGTCACCGTACGCCTCCATGTAGGCATCCCAGTTGAGGCGGGTGTCGACGTCGCCGGGGTTGTACTTCCAGTATTTCTCCGGGTCGGCCAACCGCTCGAGCAGTCGCTGCTGCTGCTCGTCACGGGACACGTTGAGGAAGCACTTGATCAGGGTCGTGCCCGAGGCAGCCAGCTCAGCCTCGAAGGCGTTGATCTCGTCGAAACGCTTGGCCACCTCGGCCTCGTCGATATGACCGTCGACGCGCACCACCAGGACATCCTCATAGTGCGACCGGTCGAAGATGCCGATCATCCCGGCGGTCGGCAGGGCGTTGCGGATGCGCCACAGGTAGTGATGGGCGCGCTCCTCCTCCGTCGGCACCTTGAACGCCTTGATCTCGATGCCCTGCGGATCGACGAGACCCACGGCATGCCGGATCACGCCGCCCTTGCCGGCCGTGTCGAGCCCCTGCAACAGCAGCAGCAGTCTCGGAGCGTCCGGGTTGTCGCGCCCCGCCGCATAGAGCCGCTCCTGCAGATCCGACAACTCTGCCGACATCGCGATCATTGCGTCCGGCGCATCTTTCTTGCCGTTGCCGGGGAATGCCGGTGCTGAGTCCGGGTCGAGATCGGCGACGCGGACGGGACCTCCGGGGCGTACCCGAAGCGCATCGGAAACTGAGACTTCCTTCACCTTCTTGGCCATTCGCTCAGTGTGCCATCCTTCTCCGGTGACGCAGTGGCATCCCCGAACCAGGGCGGTGCGGGCCGGACTGGCCCGTAGTTCCTTCGACGAGACCTCGGAGGCCCTGTATCTGACCAGCGGGTATGTCTATCCGAACGCCGCCGAGGCCGAGGCCGCCTTCGCCGGCGAGAGCGACCACATGGTCTATTCGCGCTTCACCAACCCCACCGTGTCGATGTTCGCCGACCGGTTGGCCGACATGGAGGGCGCCGAAGCCTGTTTCGCCACGAGCACGGGCATGTCCGCGGTCTTCGTGGCACTGGCCGCGTTGTGTGGCCAGGGCGACCGGATCGTCGCATCCCGGGCCCTGTTCGGCTCGTGCTTCGTCGTCGTCGACGAGGTGATGCGCCGGTTCGGAGTGGAACCCACCTTCGTCGACGGCCATGACCTCGACCAGTGGCGCGCTGCCCTCGCCGAACCTGCGACGGCCGTGTTCTTCGAAACCCCGAGCAACCCGATGCTCGAGCTGGTCGACATCGCCGCCGTGAGTGAGCTGGCGCACGCCGCGGGTGCGCAGGTGGTGGTGGACAACGTGTTCGGTACGCCGGTCTTCTCGCGCCCGCTCGAACTGGGCGCCGACATCGTGGTCTATTCCGCCACCAAACATCTGGACGGGCAGGGCCGTGTGCTGGGCGGAGCGGTCCTGGGCAGCAGGGAGTTCATCGACGGACCTGTCGAGCAGCTCGTCCGCAACCTCGGCATGTCCCTGTCGCCGTTCAACGCCTGGGTCCTGGTGAAGGGCCTCGAAACCCTGCAGCTCCGGGTCGAACACATGGCGGCGAGCACCCTCGAGGTGGCCGCTTTCCTCACCACCCACCCGGTGGTGTCCAGGGTCTGGCATCCCTTCCTCGAGTCCCATCCCCAGCATGAGCTCGCCAGGCGTCAGATGACCGGGGGCGGCTCCGTGGTGACGTTCGAGGTGCCGGGCGGCAAACCGGCCGCCTTCGCGGTCATGGATGCCCTGGAGATCTTCGACATCTCCAACAACCTCGGCGATGCGAAGTCCCTCGTGACCCATCCGGCCACGACGACCCACCGCCGGCTCGGACCGGAGGGCCGGGCCGCAGCGGGGATCACCGACGGAGTCGTACGCCTGTCGATCGGGCTGGAGGATGTCGGCGACCTGATCACCGATCTGAATCAGGCGTTGGGGTCGGTCAGGCCCTGAACTCCCTCCCGAGCCCCGACCAGACGGCGTCGTAGTCGGGCTGCCGGTGGTCCGCAGTCCACGCCTGGGCCGTGAGTGTGATGGGCAGGTTGGTCTCGAACATGAAGGCCAACGTGTCATCGAGTTTCTGCGGAACGAGCTCGGCCGCGCTGGCTCCCCGATGCGTCGCCGCGTCGGGGCCGTGGCTCGCCCACGTGTTGTGCAGGCTCGCGCCGCCGGGCACGAATCCCTCGGCCTTGGCGTCATAGACCCCACGGATCAGGCCCATGTATTCGGCCATCACGTTCCGGTGGAACCACGGCGGCCGGAACGTGTCCTCCCCCACGAGCCAGCGCGGCGCGAAGACGACGAAATCCACATTCGCCAGGCCGGGCACAGGAGTCTGGGAGGTCAGCACCGTGAACAGCGACGGATCGGGATGATCGAAGCTGATCGACCCCAGCACCTGGAAGTCGGCGAGGTCATAGACATAGGGCGCGTGGTTGCCGTGCCAGGCGACGACATCGAGCGGTGAGTGGTCATAGTCGGCGGCCCAGAGATTGCCGCCGAACTTCTGCACCACCCGCACCGGTTCCTCCCGGTCCTCGAACCAGGCCACCGGGACGCGGAAGTCCCGTTCGGCGGCGAGACCGTTCGCGCCGATCGGGCCCCGTTCTGGCAGCGCCAGCGCCGCGCCGTAGTTCTCGCAGACATAACCGCGTACCGCCTCGTCGTGCTCGACCCGGAAACGCAGCCCCCTGGGGATCAGGCAGATCTGACCGGGTGGGACGTCGAGGCGGCCGAGTTCGGTGAGAACGCGCAGCCTGCCCTGCTCGGGCACGATCAACAGCTCACCATCCGCATTCACGAAGACATCGGTCATCGACGTGTCCGCCGCATAGGTATGGATCGCCATCCCCATGCCGGTCAGCGGGGAGCCGTGGCCGCCGACGGTGAACAGCCCGGCGACGAAATCCGTGCCCGGCGTCGCCGGCGGCATCGCGTCCCAACGGATGCGGTTGGGATCGGGTTCGATCTCGTTGAACGGGCCGGTACGCAGCCGACCGTTCGGGATCCGGATGAACGCCGGGTGAGCTGCTGACGGCCGGATGCGGTACGCCCACGTGCGCCGGTTCGCGGCTCGGGGCTGGGTGAAGGCGGTGGCCGACAGCTGCTCGGCGTACAACCCGAGCGGCGGGCGCTGCGGCGAGTTCCGCCCCTGGGGCAGGGCACCGGGGATCGCCTCGGTGACGTGATGGTTGCCGAACCCGCGGAGGTAATCCGGCGAGTCAGGCGTTTCTGGTGACGACGTTGTCATATCCCCCACTGTGGGCGGAACTCGCGCAGAAGGCAACGGGCCCGCGCTCAGCCCTCGACCCGATTGCCGTCGGCGTCCCAATGGGAGTCGACTTTCTTGCTCGGCTGCACGCGCGGCGGCTCGCCCGGCATCTTGGGGTATTCCGGCGGATACGGCATCTCGCCCTCCCCGTTCTCGGCGTCGCGATGGAACCATTCGAGCGCCGTGGCGATCGTGCCCGGGGACTGCGCATGCATCGGCGCCCAGACATCGCCGCGGTCGGCGTACCTCTCGAGCATCGTCGCCACCGTGAAATCGTCCGGGGAGACATTCGGCAGCTCGTCCCAGGTGAGCGGGGCGGAGACGCGGGCTTCGGGGACGGGGCGGATGGAGTACGCCGACGCGATCGTCCGGTCGCGCGCCATCTGGTTGAAGTCGATGAAGATGCGCTCACCCCGCTCCTCCTTCCACCAATGGGTCGTGACGCGATCGGGGATGCGGCGCGCGAGCTCCCGGCCGAGGGCGATCACCGCGTGGCGCGCGTCGATGAAATCGCAGCCCTGCACGGGCACGAAGACATGCACCCCGCGCCCGCCGGAGGTCTTGGGCCAACCGTCGAAACCGGCGTCGGCGAGAACATTCCGGAGTTCGAGCGCGGCAGACGCGGCGTCGGCGAAGTCGGTGCCGGGTTGGGGGTCGAGGTCGATGCGGAGCTCGTCGACGCTCTCGGTATCGGCCATCCGCACGGGCCACGGGTGGAACCGCAGCGTCCCGAGATTGCCCATCCAGGCGATCGTGGCCAGTTCGGTCGGGCAGACCTCGTCGGCGGTCCGGCCCGAGGGGAAGGTGATCGTGGCGGTGGCAACCCAATCGGGAGCGCCCTTGGGGACGCGTTTCTGATAGAACGCGTCTCCCCCGTCGCCCATGCGCGTGACGAGGCGCATGCCCTCGCGTACACCACCGGGCCAGCGCTCCATCGTCGTCGGCCGATCCCTGAGGGCGGCAAGCATGCCGTCGCCGACCGCGAGGTAGTAGTTGATGACGTCCAGCTTCGTCAGCCCCAGCTCGGGGAAATAGACCTTGTCGGGGCTCGACACGCGCACCGCGCGCTCTCCCACCTGCAGCTCCACTGCTTTGGTCGCCATGCGCGTCAGCGTACGCGGTAGCCTCCGTGGCCGTGGAGATGAACATCCTGATCGAACGCCTGCAGGCCCTCATGGCGAAAGGCGGTCGCCAGATCCTGGGGATCGCCGGACCACCCGGGTCGGCGAAATCGACGATCGCCCGCGGGCTGGCCGAATCGATGGGCCGGGCCGCCGTGGTCGTGCCCATGGACGGGTTCCATCTGGCGAACGATGAGTTGGTACGCCTCGGCCGTCGCGACCGCAAGGGTGCGCCCGACACGTTCGACATCGCCGGCTACCGTGCGCTGCTCGACCGACTGCGCGAGGGCGGGCCCGAGGTCGTCTATGCCCCGCGGTTCGACCGGGAGACCGAAACCGCCGTCGCGGGCGCGATCCCGGTGGGCCCGGACGTGCGGCTGGTGATCACCGAGGGCAACTATCTGCTGCTGGACACTCCGGGTTGGGCCGACATCCGGTCCCGCCTGGACGAGGCCTGGTTCCTCGATCTCGGGGCGGAGGCCCGACAGGCCCGGCTGGTCGCGCGCCGCGTTCGCCACGGCGACACCGCCGACGCCGCAGCGGAGTGGGTCAGGACCGTGGACGAGCCGAATGCACGCCTGATCGCACCGAGCGCCGACCGCGCGGATGTCGTGATTCGGCTCGACGCATAGGCTGGATCCCATGGCCGAATCCACCGCACCCCAGCCCACCGTGATCAAGTCCGAAGCCGAGTGGCGTCAGCAGCTCAGCGACTTCGAATTCCAGGTGCTCCGCAGGGCCGCGACCGAACCGCCGCATGTCGGGGAATACACCGACACCAAGACCGTCGGGGTCTATCGCTGCAAGGCCTGCGACGCCGAGCTCTTCCGCAGCGAGACCAAGTTCGACTCCAACTGCGGTTGGCCGTCGTTCTTCGCGCCCAAGGACACCGACACCGTGACCTATCACACGGATCATCTGCTGGGATACGCCCGCACCGAGGTCCGCTGCGCCACCTGTGACTCCCACCTGGGGCACGTGTTCTCCGGCGAGGGGTACGCCACCCCCACCGACCTGCGCTATTGCATCAACTCCATCTGCATGGTCCTGGAGCCCGAGGAGGCCTGACCAGCCGAGCCTGTGGGGTTCCGGGTCCGGGGGTCGCCCCCCCGGCGCGGACGCGTCCGCTAAGGAACCAGGATGATCTTGCCGCGCGAGTGGCCGGTCTCGAGGACGCGATGCGCCTCGGCGGCCTCCTCGAAGGGCAGCACCTGGGCGATCTCGACCTGGATGTCGCCCGACGCGATGGCTGGGGCGTACTCCTCGAGCCGACGGGGCATGGGCGGGAACACCGGAATGTGAGCCTCGATGCCTCGCTCCTTGGCCGGCGTCAGGTCGGCCAGCGACGGCAGCACGACGATGCGCCCACCCGGCACCAGGTGATCGAGGCTGGGCTCGAAGGTGCCGAAATAGTTGCCGTCGATGATCAGGTCCATCTTCGGGCTGACCTCGGTGAAGTCCTGGGTGCGATAGTCGATCGGATGTGCGCCGAGCTCGGCCAGACGATCCTGGTTGCGCGTCGAGGCGACAGCCCAGACCTCCGCACCGACCCGCTTGCAGAGCTGGATGACGAGTTGACCCACCCCACCGGTGCCACCGTGCACGAGCACCTTCTCGCCGGCCTGCACCTTGCCCTGATCGATGGCGGCCGTGATGGCCGTGCTGAGCACGAGCCCGGTGCCCCCGAAGACGATCGGATCCCCACCCTCGGGCACGCGGGCGAGGCAATCGACGGGCAGCGCGGCATATTCCGCGTAGCAGCCCGAGCGATGCGTCAGCGCCGGCATGCCGAAGACCGTCTCACCGACCTCGAACTCGGTCACTCCGGGGCCGAGTGCCTCGACGATCCCGCAGGCCTCCCGCCCCAACGTCACCGGGAAGTCCTCCGGCTTCAGCTTCTTGGCCACACCGGACGATCCATCGCGGATCTTGTAGTCCAACGGGTTGGTCCCCGCGGCCAGGACTCGAATGAGCACCTCGCCGGCCTCCGGCTCGGGTACGGCCGCGTCGGCGTTGACGGTCATGACCTCCGGACCGCCGAAGCGGTCGATCTGCACAGCTCGCATGGGCCCATCTTCGCACCGGCCCGCCTCGAACTCAGCCGCGGGGATACATCCCCACGGGCTGCCAGCTGATGAGCAGTTCCTCGAGCTCGCGTCGACGACCGGTGAAGAACGGCACTTCCTCGCGCACGTGGCGCCGCGCGCCGGACCCGCGCAGGATGCGCATCAGGTCGACGATCCGACCGAGATCGTCGGCCTCGAACGCCAGGATCCACTCATAGTCACCGAGCGCGAACGACTGCATCGTGTTGGCGCGGACATCGGGATAGTCACGCCCCATCTGACCGTGCTCGCGCAGCAGCTGGCGGCGCTCCTCGTCGGGCAGGAGATACCACTCATAGGACCGCACGAACGGATAGACGCAGATGTTGTCCTTCGCGTCCTCATCGGCCATGAACGCCGGGACGTGGGACTTGTTGAACTCGGCCGGGCGATGGATCGCGAGCTGCGACCAGACGGGCTCGAGCGAGCGGCCGAGGCGGCTGGCGCGCAGGGCCTGGTACGCCGCCTGCAACGTCTCGTACTCCGGCGCATGCCACCACACCATGATGTCGGCGTCGGCGCGGAGGCCGGCCACGTCATACCAGCCCCGGATCTTCAGATCCTTGCCCTGCGTGGCCTCGTCGATGACGGCCAGGGTCGATGCTGCGGTGTCGGGATGCGCGATCTCGGTGCGGCGGAACACCGACCACATCGTGTAGCGCTGCATCTCGTTGATATCGCGAGCCTTGATCACTGGTCGTCCTTCCTTCCGGCAGCCGCGCGGGCCGCCCGCCTGAGTTCGGGTCCTTCGGTGTGGATCAGTTCGACGACCCGGGACAGGGTCGCGGGATCGGCCTTCGGCGGTACGCCATGGCCCAGATTGAAGATATGCCCATCGGCCGCCGCACCGGCGCGGATGACGTCGCGTACCCGCTCCGCCAGGACCTCCCACGGTGCCCCCAGCAGCGCAGGGTCGAGGTTGCCCTGCAGGGCGTACGCCGGCCCCACGCGCCGGGCCGCCTCGTCGAGGGGAATGCGCCAGTCGACACCGACGACATCGGCACCGGCCGCGCCCATCAGCGGCAGCAGCTCTCCTGTGCCGACGCCGAAGTGGATCCGCGGCACACCCGTGGCCCCGAGCGCCGACAGAACCTCCGCCGAATGCGGCATGACATAACGCTCGTAGTCCCGCGCGGGCAGGCTCCCGGCCCAGGAGTCGAAGAGCTGCACGGCCTGGGCGCCGGCCGCGACCTGGACCTCGAGGAACACCCGCGAGATCTGGGCCAGCCGGGAACACAGGCCGTGCCACAGGTCCGGATCACCGAGCATCAGCGCCTTGGTCCGCGCATAGTCCTTGCTGGGCCCGCCCTCGATGAGATAGCTCGCCAGCGTGAACGGCGCCCCGGCGAACCCGATGAGCGGCACCGCGGAGTCGGGCCCGCCCAGCTCGGCCACGATCAGGCCGACGGCCTCGCTGACATAGCCGACCATGTCGGGCGTGAGCTCGGGCAGGCGATCGAGATCGGCGCGCTCCCGGATGGGCTCGGCGATGACCGGGCCGATGCCCGGCGTGATCTCCAGATCGAGCCCGACCGCCTTGATCGGCACCACGATGTCGGAATAGAAGATGGCCGCGTCGACCCCGTGACGGCGCACCGGCTGCATCGTGATCTCGCGCACCAGGTCGGGCATCGCGCAGGCATCCAGCATGGCGATGCCTTCCCGCACCTCCCGATATTCGGGCAGCGAACGCCCCGCCTGACGCATGAACCACACCGGGACAGCGTCGTCGGGATTGTTTCGGCGGGCAGCGGCCAGCAGCGGTGCATCGGTCACCGCGCCATCGTGCCACGCCGACCCCAGAGCGCTCCCCGGAGTCCGACCCGCGGCGGAGGCGGTGATGCGTGGAGTGCGGCGCGCCTGACGCTTGTGTGCTGGTGGCGTGCTTAGGCTTTGGGGGTGGGTCTCAGCAAGGAAACCAGCGCGCTCCCCCAGCCCTTCGCCCGGGCGTTGCAGGAGCTGACCGATCATGTCTGGCGCCCGGAGATCGAGATCGACGAAATCCCTGCGCCGCAGCGCATCGCCCCCCATTCGGCCGCGATCACGGCCGACGTGATCAGCGATGGTGACGAACTCGGCAATGGCCGGCTGGTGCTCCTGCACGATCCGATGGGCAATGACTCCTGGGAGGGCACGTTCCGCCTGGTGTCCTATGCCCGCGCCGATGTCGAGCGCGAGATGGTGACCGATCCCCTGCTCGCCGAGGTCGGCTGGAGCTGGCTCACCGATGCCCTCGACCACCATCACGCCGCCTATGTCGCTCCGAGCGGCACCGTGACGTCGGTGGCCAGCCAGTCCTTCGGATCCATGGCCGATGACCCGGCTCGCGCGGAGCTCGAGATCCGCGCCTCGTGGACGCCGGTGCTGGACGGCGGAGCCGGTCTGGGCGCCCACCTCTCCGCGTGGGATCGGCTGCTGTGCACGCTCGCCGGCCTGCCCCCGCTGCCCGAGGGTGTGGTCATGATCCCTTCCGCGCGCCGCCATCGCTGACAAGGCACGATAGGGTGCCGCTCGTGGGAACTGAGACAGAGGAGACTGACGATCTTCCGGTCCTCAGCGCCCCCGCGGAGCCGATCAACGATGTGGTCGCCTCTCCCGACGCTCTCGCGCATACCCTGACCCTGCTGCGTAACGGTTCCGGCCCGGTGGCCGTCGATGCCGAACGCGCCCAGGGTTATCGCTATTCGGGCCGCGCCTATCTGATCCAGCTGCGACGGGTCGGGGCCGGAACCTTCCTCGTGGACCCCACCGCTTTCGGTGATGAGGGCGGCGAGCTGCGGCCCCTGGCCGAGGCGATCGAGGACGAGGAGTGGATCATCCACGCCGCGACGCAGGACATCCCGTGCCTGGTCGAGGCCGGCATGGTGCCTCGGCGGCTCTTCGACACCGAGCTGGCCGGTCGCCTGCTCGGGCACCCGCGAGTCGCCCTCGGCACGCTCATCGAGGTCTATTTCGGCCAGCGCCTCCTCAAGGAACACTCGGCCGCCGACTGGTCGACGCGTCCCCTCCCCGAGGACTGGCTCAACTATGCAGCGCTGGATGTCGAGTTGCTGCCCGAGCTGCGTGACCGGCTCGCCGACGACCTGGCCGAGGCCGGCAAGGACGAGTGGGCGCGGCAGGAGTTCGCGTGGCTGGCCGAGCGCGCGACCGTACGCCCGGCTCCGCGACAGGACCCCTGGCGGCGGACGTCCGGCATCCATGCCGTCCGCAGCCCCGCCGGCATGGCGATCGTGCGCGAACTGTGGCAGGCCCGCGACGAGATCGCCCGACGCCTCGACAAGGCCCCCGGCCGCATCCTGCAGGACAAGGCGATCGCCGAGCTCGCCACCCACGCCAAGCCGGGCCGCAACGACCTGCGGTCGGTTCCGGGCTTCCAGCGGCGCAACACCCGGCGCTACGAGTCCGACTGGGTCGCGGCCCTCGAACGCGCCCAGGCGCTCTCCCGGGCCCAGCTGCCACCGCTGCACCTGCCGTCGGATGCCCCGCCCCCGCCGAGGTCATGGGAGAACCGCGACCCGGAGGCGTACGCCCGCTATCTCGCCCTCCGCGAGGTCATGGCCATCCTGGCCGAGGAACACCACCTGCCCGCCGAGAACCTGCTCAGCCCCGATTCCTGGCGGCGACTCGCCTGGCAGCCGCCCGAAGACCGCTCCGCCGCGGGGGTCGACGCCTTTCTCGTGGGACAGCAGGCCCGCGACTGGCAACGCGAGATCACCGCTGCTCCGCTGGCCGACGCCCTCGCGAACGCTCTCTGAGTCCGGACCGCACGGAGGGTTCCGGTGGGTGAGCGCTCCGCTCGCACCCCACCCAACCCGTGACAGCATCCGCGCGTGACCGAACCCCGACGCCAGCGACTCTGGACGCTGCCGTTCGTCACGCTGTCGGTGTCACGCACGGCGGTGGGGTTCACGTTCTATCTGCTGGTGCCGACCATTGCGGCGTACGCGATCCGTGCCTATGACGTCACGGAGGAAGGCGCCGGCTGGGCGAGTTCGTCGTTCTTCTTCGGGGCGCTGATCGCGCGCGCCCTCTCGGGGTGGGTGCTGCAGCGCCATGGCTCCCGCGCCGTCGTGCTCACATCGCTCGCAGGACTGCTCCTGGCCAGTCTCGGCTATCTCCTGCCGGTGGGCTTCGCCGGGCTGCTCGCCCTGCGGACCGCCCACGGGATCGGTTTCGGCTTCGCGGCGACGGCGCTGACCAGCGCGGCGATGATCCTGGCCCCGGCCACCCGGCGGGCGGAGGCCTCGGGCTGGTTCCTGGTCGGGGTGAATCTCGCGACGGGGCTGGCCCCCTTCATCGCGCTCGCGCTGGTGACGTCCTCGTTCGGGGACGCCGGGGTCTTCTGGCTCACGGCGGCGTTCGCCATCGCTGCCCTGCTGGCCGCGCTGCCGGTTGCCCGGTCGATCCCGGGCCCACCCGAGGCGTCCGGAGCCACCGGAGCCGGGCTCCGGGGGCTCATGGACGCGCGGGCTCTGCCGATCGCGGGGGTGGCGGGGCTGTGCACGTTGGCGTACGGCGCGATCCTCACCTATCTCAACCTCCACGCCGCCGAACGCGGACTGCTCGGGGCCGCCGGCTTCTTCTTCCTCATCTATGCCGCAGTCACCCTCGTCTCGCGTCCCCTGTCGGGAATCCTGCAGGACCGGGGCAATGACGATGTGGTCATGATTCCCCTGCTGGTGGTGTGCTCAGCAGGCATCGCCCTGACCGCGGTGGCGACCAGCCCTGTCGCGCTGTTCGTGGCAGCGGGTTTGCTCGGCCTGGGCATGGGCACCACCATCAGCGCGGGCCAGGCGGTGGCCGTGGCCAAGGTCGGCTCGGGCCGCATCGGGCTGGGGCTGTCGACCTATTGGGTCGTGATCGAACTGGGGAGCGCAGTCGGGCCGTTGCTGTTCGGCTTCCTCGCCCGCCCACTCGGCTTCGGGAACATGTTCCTGGTCGCGGCAACCTTCCCCCTGGCGGCCCTGTTGCTCTATGTCCTCGTCGCCCGCCGCGTGGCGAGCGCCTCGGACTGAGGACCCCGAGCACGACCTCCGGGCTCCCCTGCCGACCCACCCCGACGGCGCAGGCGCAAGGATGGGGCCATGACCAAGCGGAACTCCACGTCCACCGCATCGGGGCGACCGGCGTCCCTGTGGACGCCGACCTTCGTCATGCTGGCGATCGCCCTGCTGGGCGTGGGGTTCACGTTCTATCTCCTCGTGCCGACCATGGCCGGCTATGCCGTGGCGAAATATGGTGCGTCCGCCACGGAGGCCGGCCTCGCCAGTTCGTCGTTCTTCTTCGGCGCGGTCGCCGCCCGTGCCCTCGCCGGCAGGGCCCTGGTCCGGTTCGGAACCCGGTCGGTCGTGCTGGGGTCGGTGGTCTGGCTTCTGGTCTCGTGCGCGAGCTACCTCCTGCCGGTGGGCCTCGCCGGGCTGATCGTCCTCCGGATCATCCACGGAGTCGGCTTCGGGTTCGCGGCCACAGCTCTGGTCAGCGCCGCCATGGCGATGATTCCGCCGACGCGGCGCGCAGAGGGCTCGGGCTGGTTCCTCATGGGCATGACGCTGGCGACGGGGTTCGCTCCCTTCGTCGCGCTGGTGCTGGTCAACTCCTCGGTGGGACAGACCGGCGTGTTCTGGCTGAGCCTGGGGTGCGCCGCCCTGGCGGTCGGCTGTGTCGCCGCCGTCGCACGGTCACTGCCCGGGCGACCGGCCAACCCGCCCCCGACCGTGCGGGGCCTCGGGGGCCTGATCGACCGCAAGGCGGTGCCGATCGGGCTGGTGATCGGAGCGTGTGCGTTCGCGTACGCCCTTGTTCTCGCCTATCTCAATCTGCACGCCGGGCAGCGCAACCTGATCGAGGCCGCGGGGTTGTATTTCCTCGTCTACGCCATCGTCATCATGGTGTCGCGGCCGGTCGCGGGGATGCTGCAGGATCGCTACAACGACGACGTCGTGACCATCCCGCTCCTCCTGACCTTCGCGGTCGGTCTCGTGATCACTGCGGTGGCGACCCACCCCGTGGCGCTGCTGGTCGGGGCCGCCCTGGTCGGTCTCGGGTACGGCACCATGCTCTCCGGCGGCCAGGCGATGGCTGTCCACAAGGTCGGGCACGCGCGCACGGGGCTCGGGGTGTCGACCTATTGGCTGGTGGTCGATCTGGCGACCGGCGTGGGCCCGATCGTGCTGGGCGCGCTGATCGTGCCGCTCGGTTATCAGAACACCTTCATCGCCGCCGCGGTGCTGCCGATCGGCGCGCTGGTGTTCTATCTGCTCGTGGCGCGGCGCGTCCGGCCGGCCGAACCCGAGTCGATCTGAGGGCGGGTCAGGCCTCGCTGGAATCGAGGCCCGCGGTGGCCGGGACCGCCTGGGGCCGCAGGACGGCCTCGACCGCATAGCGGGCGATCTCCTGGGACGTCAGGCCGAGCTCCTCGAGAATCTGACCGCGGGAGGCGTGGCCGAGGAACCGATCGGGTACGCCGAACTCGCGCAGCGGAGTGTCGATCTCGTGGCGGCGGAGTTCCTGGCTCAGCCGGGACCCGAGGCCACCGACCACACCCGAATCCTCCACCGAGATGATGAGATCGTGCTCGCGGGCCAGGTCGAGCATCACCGGGTTCACCGGCAGGGCCCAGACGGGGTCGACCAAGGTGACGCCGATGCCCTGATCCGACAGTCGCTCCCCGACCTCGAGGCCGAGCGGGACGAACGCGCCGTGGGCCACGACCAGGACCTGACGCTCACCCGACTCGGCGAGCACATCGACGCCGTCGATCGAGCGGACCGCTTCGATGGCGGGCGGCAGGATGTCCTTGCCGAACCGGACGACGCTTGGCGCATCGGCGATGTCCACGGCGGCGCGGAGCGCCTCCCCCAACCGCACCTCGTCGCGCGGGGCGGCGAGGTGGAGCCCGGGCACCACGGACAGGATCGAGCAATCCCAGACGCCGTTGTGGCTGGCTCCGTCGGAACCGGTGACACCGGCGCGATCGAGCACGAACGTGACGCCCTGACGGTGCAGCGCCACATCCATCACGACCTGGTCGAACGCCCGGTTGAGGAACGTCGAATAGATCGCCACCACGGGATGGAGACCGGCCGCTGCGAGGCCGGCAGCGGATGCCACGGCGTGCTGCTCGGCGATGCCGACGTCGAACGTGCGCTCCGGGAACGCCTCCGCGAACCGATGCAGGCCGGTCGGGTGCAGCATCGCGGCCGTGATGGCCACGACATCCTCCCGCTCGCGGCCGATGGCCACGAGGTGTTCGGAGAACACGTCGGTCCAGGCCCGCTGGGGGTTGACCAGGATGGGTTCGCCGGTGATCTCGTCGATGCGGCCGACCGAGTGGAACCGGTCTTCCTCGTGCTTCTCCGCCGCCGCGAAGCCGCGCCCCTTCTGGGTCAGCACGTGCACGATGACGGGCCCGCCGAAGCGCTTGGCCTGGGTGAGTGCCCGTTCCACCTCGACGATGTCGTGGCCGTCGATGGGGCCGACATATTTCATGCCGAGGTCGGCGAACAGCCCCTGCGGCGCGAGGACGTCCTTGAGGCCGGTCTTGAGGCCGTGGAACCACTCATAGGCGGCCGGCCCGACGAGCGGCGTCTGGGTCATGGTGCGGCGGATGAAATCGAGGCCCTGCTCATAGCGGCGGTCGGTGCGCAGCGACGTCAGGTGGCGGGCCAGCCCGCCGACGGTCGGCGTATAGGACCGGCCGTTGTCGTTGGCCACGATCACCAGGGGGAGATCCTTCTGGATGGCGATGTTGTTGACCGCCTCCCAGGCCATGCCCCCGGTGAGGGCACCGTCACCGATGACCGCCACCACCGTCCGGTCCTCACCGGTCAGCCGGAAGCCCTTGGCGAGCCCTTCGGCCCACGACAGCGACGACGAGGCATGGGAGCTCTCCACCCAGTCGTGGTCGGACTCGGACCGGCTGGGATAGCCGGACAGGCCGCCCTTCTGGCGCAACTTGGCGAAGCCGGCCTGGCGGCCGGTGAGGATCTTGTGGACATAGCTCTGGTGGCCCGTGTCGAACACGATCGGGTCCTTGGGTGAATCGAACACCCGGTGCAGCGCCAGGGTGAGTTCGACCACACCCAGGTTGGGGCCCAGGTGGCCCCCCGTGCGGCTGACATTGCTCACCAGGAATGCGCGAATCTCCTCGGCGAGCTGAATGAGCTCGTCGCGGTTCAGGTCCTCAAGATCACGCGGACCCCGGATGCGATCCAACAAAGGCATGAGCGCCAGTTTAGGCACGCCTGCACCAATTCGTCGCCACTGGTCCTCCGACCCCGGTCGCGAGTTGCTGTGCTCCGACCATCCCCGGGTCAGAGCCGACGGATGAAGATCTTGCCTCGCAGCGCCTCCTCGACCAGCGCCACAGCCCGGCGTACCCGCACCAGCTGCGCCGCCTGCTCCTGCCACGCCTCGGCCGCCGACTCCACCACATGGGGCGGCACCTGGTCATCGAGACTCGCCCGCACACCGGCTAGGCCGACCTTGCTCGCGCGATATTGCCCCTCGACGAACTGCGCCGCAAAACCGGCCAGCACCACCGGGTGGCGGCGCAACACCGGATAACCGCGGAAATCGGCGGGGCAGCAATCCAGCAACCACGCCACAGCGGTGGCCTCCCAATCGGGCGCGCCGGGTGGTCGCACGCTCTCGGGCCACCCCGGCGGAACATAGATGGAGGTCTGATTCTCGACATCCCACTCCCCACGAACAGGACGCGTGTGCATGATGGTCATATCCGGCCCTTCCCCTGATCGAATATGTGTTCGATTTTAGGTGGGTGATTCCTTCCGGTCAACCCGGTGCGGAATGCTGGGGGCATGAAATGCATCGCCTGCGCCATCGCCGAGGGAACGCTCGAGGGCGAGGTCGTGCTCCATACCGGGCGCACGCTGGCCTTCCTCGATCACCGCCCGGTGTTCAAGGGCCACGTCCTCGTGTGCCCGCTGCCCCATGCCGACAACCTCGACGACCTGTCCCCCGAGCGCCTGGGCCCGTTGTTCGCCGATGTGCGGCGCATCGGTGCCGCGCTCGAGGACGCCCTCGGCTGCACGGGCACTTTCGTGGCCGTCAACAACAAGGTGTCGCAGTCAGTGCCCCACCTGCATGTCCACGTCGTGCCGCGGACCAAGGGCGACGGGCTGCGGGGATTCTTCTGGCCGCGGGTGAAGTACGCCGACGGCGAGCTCGCCGCGCACGGCACGCTGATCCGGGAGGCCTTGGCCCGGAGTGATCGGCTCGAGCAGAGTCAGTAGCGCGGCAACGTCGGATCGATCTCGTCGATCCACTCGACGATGCCGCCGCCCAGGTGTTTCACCGTCTCCTCGCGCAGCGCGAAGTGGGACCGCAGCGCGCCGAGCGCCTGCGCGGAGCGGACGCCGGCCTTGCAGTGCAGGATCACATCGCGGTTGCGGATCTCGATCGGCAGCGCGGCGGCGCCGTCGGCCAGGATGGCCGCGAGGGGTACGCCCACCGCTCCCGGGATCGACACCAACTCGCGCTCCCAGTCGTCGCGGACATCGACGAGGGTGAAGTCGGCCTCTCCCCTGGCCCGACGCTCCAGCCGGTCGGCCAGCCAGTCGGCATCGACCACTTCCTCGGCCGCCGGTCCCGCATCGGCCGCAGGCAACCCGCAGGCGATCTCCACACCGCTCAGGTCGGTCACCGGAGGCGCGTCCGGGTCGGGCAGGATCCGGAGCGTACGCCAGGTCTGCGCGAGCGCATCGTGCACGAGCAGACGGCCGACGAGCGGCTCGCCGATACCTGTGATCAGCTTCACGGCCTCGGTCACCATGACCGAGCCGACGACGGCCGGGAGCATGCCGAACACACCGCCCTCCGCACACGACGGCACCTCACCCGGCGGCGGCGGCTCGGGGAACAGGTGGCGGTAGGTCGGCCCGTGCCCCGACCAGAACACCGCGATCTGGCCGTCGAACCGGAGGATCGAGCCCCAGACGACGGGAATGTCGGCCAGGACGGCGGCATCGCTCACCAGATAGCGCGTCCCGAAGTTGTCGGCTCCGTCCACGACCAGGTCATAGCCGGAGAAGATCTCGACCGCATTGTCGGGGGTGAGCCGCACGTCGTGTCTGTTGACCGTCACGAGCGGGTTGATCCGGGCGACGGCGTCCGCCGCCGAATCCACCTTGGGCCGGCCCAGGTCGGCCATCGTGTGGGCCACCTGGCGCTGCAGGTTGGAGATCGAGACGATGTCGTCGTCGATGATCCCGAGCGTGCCGACGCCGGCTGCCGCGAGATAGTGCAGCGCCGGGGAACCCAGGCCGCCCGCGCCGATGATCAGGACCCGGGCGTTCTTGAGGCGCCGCTGCCCGTCGACGCCGACCTGCGGCATGGTCAGGTGGCGCGAATAGCGTTCGAGTTCTTCCCGGGTCAGCTCGGGTCCCGGGTCGACGAGCGGACGGCCCGGCGCGCGGGCGGGCGTACCCGTCATCGGTCCCCCACTCCGGGCCAGTCGCCGCGCGGGATCGATGCCGCCTCGACTGCGGCGATGCGACCAGCCATGGGCGACGAAGCCACGGCGTGCCGACGGCGCGGGATGCGTCCCGCCCCTGCGGCCAGGCGACCGGCCACGACCGCATGCTTCATCGCCGCGGCCATCGCCACCGGGTCCTGGGCCCGGGTCACAGCCGAGGCGAGGAGGACCGCGTCGCAGCCGAGTTCCATGGCCAGCGCGGCCTCCGAAGCCGTGCCGATGCCGGCGTCCAGCACGACCGGCACGCTCGCCCGCGAGGCGATCAGTTCGATGTTGTGGGGGTTGAGGATGCCCAGACCCGTCCCGATGGGGGCGCCGAGCGGCATCACGGCGGTGGCACCGACATCCTCCAGTCGGTGGGCGAGGGCGGGATCATCGGTGGTGTACGCGAACACCTTGAACCCGCGCGCCACCAACTGCTCCGTGGCGTCCACGAGCTCGATTCCGTCGGGCAGCAGGGTGTCCTCGTCGGCGATGACCTCGAGTTTCACCCAGTCGGTTTCTAGGGCTTCGCGGCCGAGCTCGGCGGTCAGGAGGGCATCGCGGGCGGTGTAGCAGCCGGCGGTGTTCGGCAGGATCCGGATGCCATTGCGCCTGAGCAGGCCATAGAGGGAGTCCCCGGAGCCCGGCGTCGGCGCATACCGGCGTACCGCAACGGTCGTGAGCGACGTCCCGGACGCGACGAGCGCCCGCTCGAGCATGGCCAGGTCGGTGAGTCCACCGGTGCCCATGATCAGGCGCGAGTCGAGGGCGACGCCGTCGATCACCAGGGCATCGGTCGTGGCGAGGGTGTCCGCGCTCATCTCAGCCTCCCTGCACCGCGGTGACGATTTCGAGCTGCTGGCCGTCGGTGAGGGCGGTGCCGGCCCAGCGCGATCGGGGTACGACGACTTCGTCGAGCGCGACGGCCACCCCGAGGGAACCACCGTCGGCGGCCCTGCCGTCGGGTCGCAGCTCGCGGCCGAGCAGGGTGCCCACGGCGTCGAGCACGGTGGTGCCCGCAGGGAAGGTCCTGGCTTCGCCGTTGACCTGCAGAGCGAGGGTGGCGGTGGTCATCGTGTCTGTCCTTCGTTCGGGCCGCCCGAATGCCGCAGGGGGTCAGTGGCAGCGAGGTGATCATGATCGAGCGAGTGATCGCGGGCTGGATCCTGCTCGTGGGTGATGAGTTCGGCCAGCAGCCGGGCGGCGAGAGGGGCGAGCAACACACCGTGACGGAAATGCCCGGTGGAGACGAACAGGCCGGGCAGGCCGGTCGCGCCGAGATAGGGCAGGTCGTCGGGCGTACCCGGTCGTGCCCGCGCGGTCATCTCCCGGATCTCGCACTCCCCGATGGCCGGGACGAGCGCCCGAGCATCGTGCAGCAGCTGGTGGACGCCGTCGACGCGTACGCCCGCCACCCCGTCCTCCCGGCTCGTCGCCCCGAGCACGAGCGTGCGATCCTCGCGAGGCACGAGATAAACGGGCCGCCCGCCGACGAGACCGCGCACCGTCCGGGTCAGCAGGTGAGCCTCTCCCGGGGCCAGCAGGTGATCCGGCACGGCCAGCCGGAGGATGTCGCCGTGGACGGGCCGAAGGCGCAGGTCCAATCCGTCCGGGAGCCCTTCGAGGTGAGCCGCGCCGGTGCCGTTTGCGAGCACGACCGCGTCGGCTTCGAGTTGGGTTCCAGTGTCAAGGCGTACGCCGGCCACCCGCCCGTCGCGCGTCAGCAGGCCGGTCGCCTCGTGGGGCACGAACTGGGCCGGGCCGGCATCGTGACCGCCGGGCATCCCGAGTGGCTGGTTCTGCGTGAGGGCATCGATGAGCGCGAGGGCCAGTTGTCGGGGATCGACCTGGTGGTCGCCGGCGATCTCCACGGCGGCCGAGAGTCGGGGACTGAGCCCCGGTTCGAGGCGCCGGGCCTCGCGGGTGGTCAGTCGATTCAGGGTCAGGCCGGCCTCGACCTGATGATCGGTGAGGTCGGCGAGCGTTCGCGCATCGGCGGGGTCGACGGCGACCACCAGCGTCGGCTCCCGGCGATAGCCCGTGGGCAGGTCGGTGGCCGCGGCCACGTCTGTGAGGAACGGTCCGTACTCCCCTGCCGCCGCGACCATGAGCGGCAGCAAGGCTTCCTGTCCGTATTGCACCTCCGACACCGGCGCCAGCATCCCGGCGGCGGCGTGCGTAGCACCGCTTCCGGGTTCGGGATCGATCACGGCCACGCGTACGCCTCTGCGGCGCAGTTCGAACGCAGCGGCCAGCCCGACGATCCCGGCACCCACCACGATGACGCGCTCTGGCGACACGGCTTCCTCCCTCCGGCGGCATGACCCGCATCAGGTTGTCCGGTCGGCGCCTCACGCCCTCTCAGCCCGCTGCGGTGGCCTGGGTCCAGTGACGCAGGCGGGGACGGGCTCCCGTGGAATTCCGGCGTACGCGCCGGATCCCCAGAGTCTAGATGATCTGCCCGAGCGCCGGGCCAGGGGACATGGGGGTGTGAGTGCGGCCGTATGCGATTGCTTCCGCACGGAAGCACCGAACCCTGGTGACCTCGAGCGAGACTTCCGTCGCCTCGACGTCAGACCCGGCGCGGGTTCAGCTTGCCTCCCCGCACAGACGAGCGCGTACGCCGGCAGACTCTCGAACGGCCCCCGCCGCGACACGCCGACACGTGAACTCGGGACGTGGCATCTGGCACAACCTCCACCGCGACACCGCGCGCCCCCTCCGAAGTCGTGCCAGCTGGCAGACCGCACGCAGGTCCCCGGGCGTGTCGACCCAGTGCGACGGAGAGACTCGAGGCAAGACATCAGAAGAGCACCCGGGCAGATGTAGGTACCCGGACAGAAGTGGCCGAAGGGGCCCGGGACGAATCCCGGACCCCTTCTGGTGTCGTGCGTGTCAGGCCTTGGCCATGTTGCCCACCAAGGCTGCTTGTCAGGCCTTGGCCATGTTGCCCGCCAGGCTGCTTGTCAGGCCTTGGCCATGTTGCGCAGCACGTACTGCAGGATGCCGCCGTTGAGGTAGTAGTCACGCTCACCGGGGGTGTCGATGCGGACGACCGCGTCGAAGGAGGACTTCGAACCGTCGGGCTTGGTGGCCGTGACCTTCATGGTCCGCGGGGTGGTGCCGTTGTTGAGCTCGTCGACACCTTCGATGTCGAAGACCTCGTCGCCGGTCAGGCCCAGCGAATCGGCCGTCTGACCCTCGGGGAACTGCAGCGGCAGGACGCCCATGCCGATGAGGTTGGAGCGGTGGATGCGCTCGAAGCTCTCGGTGATGACGGCCTTGATGCCCAGCAGCGCGGAGCCCTTGGCGGCCCAGTCACGAGATGAGCCGGAGCCATATTCCTTGCCGCCCAGGACGACCAGCGGGATGCCGGCGGCCTGGTAGTTGACCGACGCGTCATAGACGAACCCGACCGGGCCGCCTTCAGCCGTGAAGTCGCGGGTGTAGCCACCCTCGGTGCCGGGGGCGATCTGGTTGCGCAGGCGGATGTTGGCGAAGGTGCCGCGCATCATGACTTCGTGGTTGCCACGGCGCGAGCCATAGCTGTTGAAGTCGCGGGGCTCGACGCCGTTGGCGATCAGATACTGACCCGCCGGGGTGTCGGCCTTGATGTTGCCGGCCGGGGAGATGTGGTCGGTGGTGACCGAATCGCCCAGCTTCAGCAGGACCCGGGCGCCGGTGATGTTGCCGACCGGCTCGGGGGTCTCGGGCATGCCCTCGAAGTACGGAGGCTTCCGCACATAGGTGGAATCGTTGTCCCACGCGAAGGTGTCACCCTCGGGGGTGGGCAGGGACTTCCAGCGCTCGTCACCGGCGAAGACATCGGCGTACCGCGACGCGAACATGTCGGCGTCGATGACCGCGATGGCCTCGTCGATCTCGGCCGTGGTGGGCCAGATGTCCTTCATGAAGACATCGTTGCCCTGCTCGTCCTGGCCGATCGGATCCTTGTAGAGATCGATGTCCATCGTGCCGGCGAGCGCATAGACAACGACCAGCGGCGGGCTGGCCAGGTAGTTCATCTTGACGTCGGGGCTGATGCGGCCCTCGAAGTTGCGGTTGCCGGAGAGCACGGCGGTGACCGCGAGGTCGTGCTCGTTCACCGCTGCGGAGACCTCGGGGATGATCGGGCCGGTGTTGCCGATGCAGGTGACGCAGCCGTAGCCGACCAGGTTGAACCCGATCTTGTCCATGTAGGTCTGCAGGCCGGCCTGCTCGTAGTAGTCGGTGACGACCTTGGAGCCCGGGGCGAGGGAGGTCTTGACCCACGGCTTGCGGGTCAGGCCCTTCTCGACCGCCTTCTTGGCGACCAGCGCGGCCGCCATCATGACGCTCGGGTTGGAGGTGTTGGTGCAGGAGGTGATCGAAGCAACCACGACGGCGCCGTGGTCGACCTCGAACGACTCGCCGCTGGCGAGGGTGACGGGCACCTTGCGCTGGGCGCGACCGGCACCGGGCTCTTGGCCCAGCTTGCCCTTCACGTCGCCGACGACATCCTCGACCTTGTCGGTCACGGTGTCGACGACATCCTCGACGAGGTCCTTGGCCTTGTTGATCAGGTTGCCGACCAGGCCCTTCGCGGCCTGGGAGGCCGGGGTGGCGGCGGCCAGCGGATCGGAAGCAGGGAAGCCCGCGGCGTCGGCCTTGTCCAGGCCGTTGAGCTCGGTCTCGACCTGGTCGACATAGTTGCGCAGGTCCTTGCGGAACTGGGTCTTCGACTGGTCGAGCAGAATCCGGTCCTGCGGGCGCTTCGGGCCGGCGATCGAGGGCACGACCGTCGACAGGTCGAGCTCGATGTTCTCCGAATAGCGGGGGGTGGCGTCGTCCTGGTGCCAGAGGCCCTGGGCCTTGGCGTACGCCTCGACGAGCGCGATCTGCTCCTCGCTGCGGCCGGTGAGACGCAAATAATCGGTCGTCTTGTCGTCGATCGGGAAGACGGCGATGGTCGAGCCGTATTCCGGCGACATGTTGCCGATCGTGGCGCGGTTGGCCAGCGGCACCTGGGAGACGCCCGGGCCATAGAACTCGACGAACTTGCCGACCACCTGGTGCTCGCGGAGCATCTGGGTGATGGTCAGCACGAGGTCGGTCGCGGTGACGCCGTCCTTCAGCTCGCCGGACAGCTTGAAGCCGACGACGCGCGGGATGAGCATCGAGACGGGCTGGCCGAGCATCGCGGCCTCGGCCTCGATGCCGCCCACGCCCCAGCCGACGACGCCGAGGCCGTTGACCATGGTGGTGTGGGAGTCGGTGCCGACGCAGGTGTCGGGATAGGCCTGCAGCACGCCGTTGACCTCACGCGGGAAGACCACGCGGGCCAGGTGCTCGATGTTGACCTGGTGGACGATGCCGGTGCCCGGCGGGACGACCTTGAAGTCGTCGAACGCGGTCTGGCCCCAGCGGAGGAACTTGTAGCGCTCCTCGTTGCGGCCGTATTCGATCTCGACGTTGCGCACGAACGCATCGGCGGTGCCGAAGACGTCGGCGATGACGGAGTGGTCGATGACCATCTCGGCCGGCGACAGCGGGTTCACCTTGTTGGCGTCGCCGCCCATCTCGACGATGGCCTCGCGCATGGTGGCCAGGTCGACGATGCAGGGCACGCCGGTGAAGTCCTGCATGATCACGCGGGCGGGGGTGAACTGGATTTCCTTGTCGGGAACAGCGGTCGGATCCCACTCGCCGAGGGCACGGATGTCGTCGGCGGTGATGTTGGCGCCGTCCTCGGTGCGGAGCAGACACTCCAGGAGCACCTTCAGGCTGTAGGGCAGGTCAGCCGAACCCACCACCGAATCGACCTTGAAGATCTCGTAGTTCTTGCCTGCCACCTCAAGGTTGGCCTTGGCTCCAAAACTGTTGACACTCATGGAATCAACTCCCGGACTCGTTGTTTTCTCCCGAGGCGTGCGTTGCCCCGCGTAAGTCTCTTGACGTCAAGATACCACCGGAGGTGAAGTGCTCCCGGCGATCGCTCGCTATCCGGCAGCCATTCTGCCGCGATTCCGGGCCTCCAGCCACGGAATCCAGTCCGCGGCGGGGCGCTCCGGTGGTGGCAGTTCACGTGGCCGCCGGCTCGCTGCACCACTTGTTCGATCGCTGCCACAGTTGCAACTGGGGCATCACGTCCATTACTGGTGCGCCGCGGGCTGGAGGATGGCGACGCACTCGATGTGGTGAGTCTGCGGGAACAGGTCGAAGGCCCGCAGGGAGCGGACCTCCCACCCGAGTTCCCGGGCGTACGCCAGGTCGCGCCCGAGCGCGGCTGGGTCGCACGCGACGTAGGCGATCGCGCGGGGCTGCCGGCGGCTGATCTGCTCCATCACGGCCCGGCCCGCACCGGCGCGGGGTGGGTCGAGGACGACCAGATCGGTCCGCCCCGGCAGATCGCGGAGGGCCTTCTCCACGCGCCCGACGGTGAACCGCGCTCCCGGCACATTGCGTCGGGCGTGGTTGACGGCACTCTTCGCCGACTCGACGCCCCACATGCTCACCTCTCGATCGGCGAGGGCTCCGGCGAACAGGCCCACCCCGCAATAGAGGTCGAACCCCTTCTCCCCCGCCGCCGGATCGAGCCCCTCGATCACGGCATCGACCAGCGTGTCGGCCGCCGCGGGATGTCCCTGCCAGAAGCCGGCGAAGTCAACGGTGAAATCCCGCCCGGCGGCGTGTTCGGTGATCTCGCCCCGGTCCCGCGGGGATCCCACGTTCACACCGTCGGCGCTGCTCACGACGAGCAACTCGTCCCCGCCGGCAGACACCTCCCCCAGCGTCCGGGGATCAACCACGGCGATCGCGCACCCCTGATCGGGCAACGGGACCACATCGTGCGAGCGATGAGCCTTCAGGCCCAGTCCGGCCCCGCTGGACTGATAGCGCATCCGCGTACGCCAGCCCCACACCGGCTCGACAGCCTCGACGACACCCTCCCAGTCGACTCCGCCGAGCCGGCGTACCTGTTCGGCGACGACCCGGCGCTTCAGCTCGCGCTGCGCCTCCTCGGTCGCATGCTGGAAATCGCAGCCGCCACACCCACCCGGGTGGAAGACCGGGCACGGCGGCGTACGCCGATCCGGAGACGCCACCACGATCTCGACCGCATCGCCACGCCAGAACCGGTCGTGGGACGTATCGGTGATCCGCACCCGCACGGTCTCCCCCGGCAGCGCGTGGCGGACGAAGATCACCCGGCCGTCGTGGCGTGCGACGCAATGCCCACCGTGGGCGACGTCGCCGACCTCGACCGGCCCGATGGGGTCAACGGGGACGTCGCTCATGCGTCGTGATCCTTCGGCTCGACTGCGGGGGAACCGGTGCCGATCATGCGATAGGCCATGGGATCCTCGCGCTCCATCCGATCGATGGCTGCGGAGGAGGACTTGAGCAGGTAGGGCACCGACGTGACCATAACGCCCGGGGTGAAATGGAGTCGCGTACGCAGGATCAGGCCGGTCTGGTTGTGCAGCAGTCCCTCCCACCAGTGTCCGACGACCAGCTCGGGCACATAGACGCACACCACGTCGCGGGGACTGGTCTTGCGCAGCTCGCGGACGTACTTGAGGACCGGACCGATGACCTCCCGATAGGGCGAGGCGATGACGCGGAGGGGTACGCCCAGGTCGGCGGCGTGCCACTGCTCCAGGAGGACGCGGGTCTCGTCGGGATCGACGTCGGTGGTGAGGGCCTCGATGCTCGACGGGCGCGAAGCCTTGGCGAACATGACCGCCCGCAGCGTCGGCTTGTTGATCTGGGAGACGACCACGACGGCGTGGACGCGGCTCGGCAGCGTCCGTTCACCGCCGGTCCACGCGGTCTCACGCGCCACCGCGTTGTAGTGACTCTTCACCCACTTCATCACGACAGACACCAGCCCCATGGCCAGCAGCGCCATCCAGGCGCCGTGGGTGAACTTCGAGATGAGGACCACCACGAGCACCGTGCCCGTGCAGGTGAGGCCGATGGCATTGATGATCCGCGAGCGCTGCATCTTCGAGCGGCGGGCCGGATCCTGTTCCTCGCGCAGGTGCCGAGTCCAGTGCCGCATCATGCCGAGCTGGCTGACGGTGAACGAGACGAAGACACCGACCACATAGAGCTGGATGAGCTTGGTGACATCGGCCTGGAAGGCCACGACCAACGCAACCGCGGCGATCGCAAGGGCCACGATGCCGTTGCTGAACGCGAGCCGGTCGCCGCGGGTGTGGAGCTGCCTCGGCATATAACCGTCGCGGGCGAGGATCGAGCCCAGCACGGGGAACCCGTTGAACGCGGTGTTGGCGGCCAGGAACAGGATGATCATCGTCGCCGCGACGATGAAATAGAACGCCGGCCGGAAGTCGCTGAACACCGTGGCCGCGAGCTGGCCCATGACCGTGTCGACGTGGACGTCCTGGCGTACGCCGTCGAGCGTGAAATAGGCGCCACCGGTGTCGTCGAGCACGTGGACCCTGGTCAGATTGGCCAGCGCGATGATGCCGAGCAGCATGGTGACCGCGATCGATCCGAGCAGGAGCAGGGTCGCGGCGGCGTTGTGGGACTTGGGCCGGCGAAAGGCGGGTACGCCGTTAGAGATCGCCTCGACCCCCGTCAGGGCGGCGCAACCGGAGGAGAACGCGCGCGCCAGCAGGAAGATCATCATCACGCCGGTGAACTGCTGATAGATCGGATCGCCCACAACCTCGTAGTGCGCGGTCGGGGATTCGAGAGTCTCTCCGAGACCGAAGATGCGGAACAGGCCCCAGCCGACCATGACCAGGACGCCGATCATGAAGGCATAGGTCGGGATCGCGAACACGGTCCCCGACTCGCGCACCCCCCGCAGGTTGAGGCCCATCAGGATGACGATGATGATCGCCGCGGCCGTGGCCTCGTGGCCGATCAGGAACGGCAGTGCTGCCTTGGCGTTCTGGACGCCCGAGGAGACCGAGACGGCGACCGTCAGCACATAGTCGACGAGCAGCGCACTGGCCACGGTGAGCCCGGCGTTGGGGCCGAGATTGACGGTTGCGACCTCGTAGTCACCGCCACCCGACGGATAGGCGTGGACGTTCTGGCGATAGGACGCCACGACGACAAGCATCACGAAGGCGACGAGCAGCCCGATCCACCACGAGAACATGAATCCGGCCATGCCGGCCAGCGACAGTGTGAGCAGAATCTCGTCCGGGGCGTACGCCACCGAGGAGAGCGCATCCGAGGCGAAGACCGGCAGTGCGATCCTCTTGGGAAGCAGTGTTTCCGACAGCTGCGCACTGGAGAGCTTCCGCCCCAGCAACAGACGCTTGATGCCGTCCGACAGGTTCACAGCGGCACTGTACGCCTGCGCGAACCTCGCGCCGTCCATTCTTCGAAAGCTGTAATAGCCCGGGGGTTCCCGGACAGGTACGGGGTGTGAGGCAGTTGAATGCAGAACAGCGCATGCGGACGGTGTTCGCCGCGAACTATGGCGATGTCGTCCGGTTCGTCCAGCGCCGGACGGGCCCCGAACGGGCCGAGGACGTTGCCGCCGAGACCTTCCTGGTCGCCTGGCGGCGCATCGAGGAGATGCCGGTCGATCCCGGGGATGCCCGGGCCTGGCTGTTCGGCGTCGCGCGGAATTGCCTCCTCAACGAGCGCCGGTCGGAACGGCGGCGCGACGGTCTGGCCGTGCGGCTGGCCGAGCATCCCGCGCCGACCGGAGCCCACGATCCGGCCGACGTCGTGGCACCGCGGCTCGATCTCGCCGCGGCCTGGCGCCGGCTGAGCGACGACGACCAGGAGGTCCTCGCCCTCGCCGTGTTCGAGCAGCTCAGCGCCCAACAGGCGGCGCTCGTCCTCGGCACCTCGGCCGGCGCCGTTCGCGTACGCCTCAGCCGCGCCCGCGCTCGCCTGCGCACCCATCTCGAATCACCCGACCTGTCATCCCACTCCCCGGAGGTATCCCGATGAGCACCGACGACGACACCCGTCTCGACGACCTGCTGCGCTCCTTCGACGCCGCCGATCCCGAACTCGACGACCTCGCCCGCCGGCGCGGCGACGCGCTCCTCGAGCGCATCCTCGCCACCCCGATGGCTGAGGAGCGAGGAACGAGCGTCTCGAAGCCAACCCCTCTCGCACCCCGCCGCACCCGACTGCGGTGGCTGGCGATCCCCGCGGCCGCCGCTGCGTTCGCCCTGGTGGCGAGCCTGTGGCCGGGGTTCGGGTCGCGTGGGCAGGCGTACGCGTCCTGGACCCCGACGCCGATTCCCGTGACGGGGGAGCTGCGGGACAAGACCACCGATGCGTGCGTGACACAACTGGCTTCCGTCGAGAAGGACTATCCCGGTCAGGGTCCCGAGCGGCCGGTGGCCGGGGTTGACACGGCCCGCATCCTGATCGCCGAACAACGCGGGGACTATGTCTTCGTGGCCGTCGCCACCGACGTCGGCGCGAATTGGTCCTGCCTGTTCGAGGCCAGGCGCCCGAATTATCCGATCTCGGCCGGGGGCGGGATCCCCTCTGCCATGTCCCCCGCGCCCGCCCCTCTCGCGCCCGAGCAACTCGAGGGCGGCGGTGGCGGGATGAGCGGCAGCCGGGAAGGTAGCTTTGCGAGTACGCAGGGTCGCGTCGGATCGGACGTCCGCGGCGTCACTATCCACGCGGGCGGCAAGACGGTCGAGGCCTCCGTGAACGACGGTACGTTCGCCGCCTGGTGGCCCATCGAGGACTTCAAGCCGTCCCTCGTCGACAACATCACATTCGATGTCACCCTCAGTGACGGTCGCGTCCTGACCAATGTCGACGGCGGGATCATGTCCCCGATGCCCGGCCCGCGCGAGGTCGGCCGCGTCAGCCTGGGTGCCGGCACCGACAACCGCGCCACCATCGACGGTTTCGCCGGCGACGAGGTGTCGGCTGTCACGGTGCATCTGCCGGGCGGGCGGGAGTTTCCAGCGGCGATGGACGGACGCTCGTTCCATGTCGGCTATGACCTGCCCAAGGGCACCTATGACCCCGGCATCGACACCGTCGATCTGACGTTCACCCTGACCCTGACCGACGGCACGGTCCTCCCCCACACCAAAGCCATCACCCGCTGAACGCCCCAGAACGCAACCCCCGAGAGGGAGCGTCCCCTGGGCTGCTCCGCGGAGCCCGAGGCGTACGCCGGCGGCCGCAAACGTCCAGCCGAAAAGCAGACGTGGCGTACGCCGAAGCGACGCGGAGCAGAGCGACCGCGGGGGGTCCGGGGGGTCGTCCCCCCGACTGCGAGCGCCAGCGAAGCAGTAGATTTACATCGTGCACATAGTGATCATGGGCTGCGGCCGGGTGGGTTCCCGCCTGGCGAACAGCCTGGAGAAGCGAGGCCACAGCGTCGCGGTGATCGACATCGACGTGGAGGCGTTCCGGCGGCTCGGGCCGACGTTCGCGGGCCGCACCGTGAAGGGCGTCGGGTTCGACCGCGATGTGCTGATCCGGGCGGGCATCGAGAAGGCCGAGGGGTTCGCCGCCGTGTCGAGCGGTGACAACTCGAACATCCTCGCGGCGCGGGTGGTGCGGGAGTTCTTCGACGTGGAGAACGTCGTCGCCCGCATCTATGACCCGGGTCGCGCGGAGGTCTATGAGCGGCTCGGCATCCCGACCGTGGCAACGGTGCGGTGGGCGGCCGACAAGGTGCTGCGGCGATTGCTGCCGGGCGGATCGGAGCCGGTGTGGCGCGACCAGTCGGGAGCCGTCCGCCTGACCGAGGTGCATGTCCATCCCGACTGGGTCGGTCATACGATCGGCCGGATGCAGGAGGCGGCGCGGACGCCCATCCCGTTCCTCCTGCGCGTCGGCAGCGGCATCGTGCCGCGGGCGGACACGATCTTCCAGGACGGCGACCTGGCGTACGCCGCATGTGAGACCGAGCGCGTCAGCGACGTCGAGAGCGTGCTCGGCGCCCCGCCCCGACGCCACTGACCGCCGACTCCACCACGACCAGGACAGGGACCACCATGCGCATCGCCATCACCGGGGCCGGGAACGTCGGCCGCTCCATCGCGCGGGAACTGCTCGCGAACGGCCACCAGGTCCTGCTGATCGACAAGGACCCGAAGGCCATCAAGACCGAGTCAGTGCCGGATGCGGAGTGGCTGCTGGCTGATGCCTGCGAGCTGTCCTCCCTCGAGGAGGCCGGCCTCGACTCGTGCGATGTCGCGATCGCGGCGACGGGTGACGACAAGGCCAATCTGGTGCACTCGTTGCTGGCGAAGACCGAGTTCGGCGTACCCCGCACGGTCGGCCGGGTCAATCACCCCGGCAACGAGTGGATGTTCGACGAGGTGTGGGGCGTGGATGTCTCGGTGTCGACGCCGCGGCTCATGTGTGCGCTGGTCGAGGAGGCCGTGACGGTCGGCGACCTGGTGCGCCTGTTCACGTTCAAGGACGGCTCGACCAACCTGGTCGAGATGACCCTGCCCGACGACAGCCCCTGGATCGGTCGGCGCCTCGACGAGTTGGTGCTGCCGGGTGACACGGTCCTGGTCGCGATCATCCGCGACGGGCACGCGATGGCCCCCGACAAGGATGGTGCGCTCGAGGGCGGCGATGAGTTGCTCTTCGTGACCGCTCCCGATCACGAGCGCTCCCTGGCCGACATGCTCACCGCCGAAGGCGCCACACCCCGCGTCGTGTCACAGCCCGACCTGGCGTACTGACCCCCGGGGCCGGCCCCGCTCAGGCCACGCCGGGAACGTGACTGAGCTCGTAGCGCGGGTTGTAGATCGTCCGACGATCCTTCTGGCACGAGATGCGTCCCTCGACCCGCAGGATCGACCCGGCCTGGACGCCGGAGATCTCGCGACGGCCCATCCAGATCAGCGTCACCACGCCCGACCCGTCATCGAACTCGGCCTCCAGGCGCGGAGCCTCATGCTGGGGCGGATGCGTGACGGCCCGGATGGTGCCCCGCAGGACCACCATCTCGCGATCGCTGCAGCCGGCCACCGGACGCGCGCCTTCGCGCTCGGCTTCGCGGCGCAGCTCTTCGGATTCGAGCTCCGCGGTGGAACTCACCATGCGCTTCAGCGCCCGCAGGAGACCACCCGACTTCTTGTCCTCGGTCATCGCCCCTCCTTCGAGTCCATCCCCGGACGGTACGCGCCAGCGGTCACGCCTGGGGTGCCGGCTGCGGCGGCTCGACGCCCTCGGGGAGGTTCAACGGGAGCTGATCGCCCTGGGGCATCGGGTTGTCACCGCGACGCACGATGATGTCGGCGAACGTGTCGAGGAACGGGTGGAGCAGTTCTTCCGGAGCATCGGGCTGGGCGACCTGGCCGACCAGGATGCCGCGGAGCAACCACCGCGGCCCCTCGGCGGCCCAGGTGCGGGAGATCTGCTCGAACTGGCGACCGTCGGGCGCCTGCAGATAGACCTTGCGGACGACCTCGGTGCCGAACGGGCCTTCGGCCATCCCGACCTCGCCACCCATGGCGATGGTCTGCTCCACGATCTGTTCCCGGATCTCCGCCCAGAGGCCGGGCGTGCGCGGCGCGGCATAGGCCGACAGCTCGATGGCCGACTCACCGACGACCATCAGGATCGAGATGATCTGCTGGGTATCGGGGGAGACCTGGATGCGGATCTCGCAGTCGGGCAGCGGGGTCACGATGAGCGAACCGAAATCGATGCGCCTGACCTCGTCGGCCTCGAGATCGACCTCCTCGAAGTCGAACGGGCCGTCCTCGCGCCAGTCGCGGCTCAGGTCGTAGTTCGTCCAGCGTTCGGTCTCCGCGTCGTCCGCCTCGGCGTCGAGGTCCTCGTTCACTTCCTCGATCTCGTCGTCGACGTCCTCGGTGTCGTCGCCGGCATCGGCGGTCTCGTCCACGTCGTCGGTGGTGGCTTCGTCCGCAGCATCGGTCGGCTCGTCGGCGGTGGTCTCGTCTGCGTCGACCGCTTCGTCGGCCTCGACCTCGGCAACGTCGGTCGCCGGGGTCTCCTCGGTGGCCTTCTTCTTCTTGCGACCAAAGATCACGTGCCTACACTCCGCTTCGTCTCGGGTCCCCGACCGACCTCGGCCCGGGCCATGTTCACCCCGCAGGGCGCATCCATCTTGTCACCATTCCCGGCTCAGCCAATGCCGGTGGACCCGTGACCGCCCTCACCCCGCACGCTGACGGGCAGCTGGTCGACCTCCTCGAAGACCGCGCGTTCGACCCGCTGGATGATGAGCTGCGCGATGCGGTCACCGCGGCGCAGCCGGATCGGGTGCGCCGAATCGGTGTTGAGGAGACACACCATGATCTCGCCCCGATAGCCGGCATCGACGGTCCCGGGGGCGTTCACGATCGTCAGGCCGGAGCGGGCGGCCAGTCCGGAGCGTGGGTGGACGAATCCGGCGTACCCCTCCGGCAACCCCAGCGCGATCCCCGTCCCGACGAGCCGGCGCTCCCCCGGCGCGAGTTCGACATCGACGGTCGTGCAGAGGTCGGCGCCCGCATCGCCGGGGTGGGCGTACGCCGGCAGGCCAAGCTCCGGGTCCAGACGCCGGATCAGCACGCGGACGTCCTCAGGCGTCGGCATCCGTGCGCTCCTGGCTCCGGGCGACGCGCGCATTGATCGCAGCCGCCAGCTCTCCCGCCCGCCGCGACCCGACGAGCCAATAGGGGTGGGGATCGGCACGGTCGGCGATGGTCACCTCGACAGCCTCGGGCAGGTAGGGCCGCACGACCAGGTGGGCCCGCGCATCCGCTCCCGGGCCGAGCCGCCGCCGCGCCTCGACGGCATCGAGGGCCTGCGCTCCGCCGACCCACTCCCATTCGATGCGGTTGGGCCCCACGGTCAGGGCCCGGTCATCCACGGTCACGCGCGCGTTGCCGTAGGGGATCAGCACGGCCAGCACCAGGACGGCGGACCCCGCCGTGATGAGGGCGCCGTTGAGAGGCCCGAGATAGAACGCGATGGCGATGAACACCGATACGACGAAGAACACGGCGATCACCCACCAGCGAACGGGCACGGCCAGGCGTTCGACGAACGCCGGATTCGCCACGGGTGGGTGGGAACGCTCGGGAGTCACGATTATCCTTCCTGACGGGCACGCCCACCGATCCGCACACGGACCCGTGTGCACAGGCATCACAACGGTAGCGGGCGGGGCCTACGATGAAAGCAGATCAGTCCGCCGACGGACTATAAGGAGACCAATGAACTCGCTGGCTTGGAAGATCTATGCCGCGCTGATCGGCACGGTGACGACCATCGCGACCCAGAAGGTGCTCACCAAGGGCTGGGAGATTGTGACCGGCGAGGAGCCGCCGGAGCCGGGCGATCCCGACACCCCGCTCCACCTGGCCATCACCT
This sequence comes from Propionibacteriaceae bacterium ZF39, assembly GCA_039565995.1. Classification (GTDB taxonomy): domain Bacteria; phylum Actinomycetota; class Actinomycetes; order Propionibacteriales; family Propionibacteriaceae; genus Enemella; species Enemella fulvus. The sequence goes on from CP154795.1 coordinate 2,401,393, forward strand.
GGTCGATCGCCAGCGGCGTCGGCGTGGGCACCGCCCAGTTGCTCACCAACCGCGGTGTGCTGCGCCGGATGCGCAGGGCGCTCAACGACGACTCGCTGGTGGGCTGAGCACCTCCGAAGACCACAAAGGGGCCCTCTGCGGGGCCCCTTTGTCGTGTCTGAATGCTGAGTTGATTGCTGATGGTCAGCCGGCGCAGTCGAAGCAGTACGCCTGCCCGTTGCGCTCTTCTGCGATCTGGCTGCGATGGCGCACCAGGAAGCAGCCGGCACAGGTGAACTCGTCCTGCTGGCGCGGCAGCACCCGGACGGTGAGTTCCTCGTGGGAGAGGTCCGCACCGGGCAGCTCGAAGGATTCGGCCGCCTCGACCTCGTCCTCGTCGACCTTGCCCGAGTTCCGGTCGTTGCGCCGCGTCTTGAGCTCCTCGATGGAGTCCTCATTCATTTCCTCGTCGGTCTTGCGAGGAGCGTCATAGTCGGTCGCCATGGTTCCCTTCTTCATGCGGATTCGGCGCGGGAGGTGTTTGGATCGCACGACCGAACCTTGCGGAACGGTCGAAAGCCTGCGCGTATCAATACCACACACCGGGTAATGGTGGGCGAGGATACCCCCAAGTTGGAAAAGTCGGTATGTCAGGGTGGGCGGATGAGTGGCCTGACCGTCGTGATCGCCCCCGATTCCTTCAAGGGTTCGGCTTCGGCAGCCCGGGCCGCCGCCGCCATCGAACGCGGTTGGCTGCGCGTACGCCCCGGCGACCGCCTCGTCCTGCTCCCCCAGGCCGATGGCGGCGAGGGCACGCTCGAAGCGCTGGCCGCGGCCGACCCCGCGTACCACTGGCACGACACGCCGCCGGTCACCGGGCCCGATGGCCACCCCACCCCCGGCCGCTGGCTGGAAGCACCCGGGGGCGACGCCATCGTCGAGCTGGCACTCGTCAGCGGACTCCCCCTCATGGCGGCCCCCGACCCACTGCACGCCCACACGATCGGCCTCGGCGAGGTGATCCGGCACGCGCTCGCCCACAACCGATCGGTCACGGTCGGACTCGGCGGGTCGGCCTCCACGGACGGGGGTGCCGGGCTCCTCGTCGGCCTCGGCGCGCGACTCCTCGACGCCTCCGGACGACCGCTGCCGCCCGGCGGCGCAGCGCTGGCCGACCTCGCCCGGCTCGACCTCTCGGGCCTGGCCCGCCCGGACGAGGTGCTCGTCCTGACCGATGTGGACGCGCCCCTGCTGGGCCCCGAGGGGGCGGCCGCCGTCTTCGGACCCCAGAAGGGCGCCTCGGAGGCCGACATCGCGGTGCTGGAGGCCGGTCTGCAGCGTTGGAGCGAGGTCGTGGGCGTGGATCCCGGGCAGCCGGGCTTCGGTGCTGCCGGCGGCACGGCGTACGCCCTCGCGGCAGTTCTCGGCGCCACCATCACCCCCGGCGCGCCGCAGGTGGCGCGCAGCACCGGTCTCGTCGATGCCGTCGCAGGCGCCGATGTCCTGATCAGCGGCGAGGGCCGCTTCGATGCGACGTCGATGCAGGGCAAGGTCGTCGGGCACGCGCTGGGCCTGCCCGGCCCTCATCGGCGCATCGTCATCGCGGGCGAGATCGCCCTCGAGCCGTCCGGGATCGCCACCTGGAGCCTGGGCGTACTGGCCGGCGACCCGGCGTACGCCCTGGAGGCTCCGGAGCACTGGCTGGGGCTCGCCGGGGAAAAGGCGGCTCAGTCCGTCATGCCGTAGGAGCGCCCCTCCGCGTCAGGTGGGGGCAGCACTCGGGCGGACATGCATAACGGCCCGGGCTGCCGTTGTTGATCACTTCGGGCAGCACCATCTCGCCGCGAGCCTGTGCCGCCCGTTCGGCGAACAGGTCCGCGAGTCCCCGGATGAACGCCGGATGCGTACGCGCCGTGGAGGCCCGGACGACCTGCAGCCCGAGAGCCTCCCCGGCGGGGACCGCGTCCTCATCGAGATCGAACACGACCTCCATGTGGTCGGAGGTGAAGCCGATGGGAGCGAGGACGACCTGGCGTACGCCCGAGTCGGCCAGCCGGGCCAGCAGGTCCTTGACGTCGGGTTGGAGCCAGGGCTGGTGGGGACTGCCCGAGCGCGAGCAGTACGCCAGGTCCCAGGCCGGCTCGCGACCGCGTTCCTGGCCCAGCTGGGCGGCGATATTGGCGGCCACAGTCCGGTGCCAGTCGACATAGCTGCCGGGCGATGCATGGGGCGGCGGACCACTGCTCTCGGCCATCTCGACCGGCAGTGAATGGGTGACGAAGACGATGTGCGCCCCCGTCCGCGAGACCCCGGCGGGCAGGCGGTCGATCGCCTCACCGATGGCAGCGACATTGGCATAGACGAAGCCGGGATGATGCGCATAGTGGCGGATCCGGTCGACCTGCAGGTCACCCGGCACCTCGGTGAGGGCATCGGCCACATTCTCGAGGTATTGCCGGCACGACGCATACGACTGATAGGCGCTCGTGGTCATGCTCAGAACGCGCGTGGCGCCGGCCTCGGCCAGCCCGCGCAGAGCGGCCGACAGGAACGGCGGTGAGTTGCGGTTGCCGATCTCCAGCGGAAGCTCGATTCCCCGCTCGGCCAGCTCGGCGCGCAGTGCGTCGGCCAGAGCCCGGGTCTCGGCGTTGATGGGGCTCACCCCACCATGCGCCAGATAGCGTTCCGCCACCGCGTCCAGCCGTTCCTGGGGGATACCCCGGCCGGCAGTCACCCGCAGCAGAAAAGGCATGACCTCCTCCGGAGACTCCGGGCCGCCGAACGATATGAGCAGCAAGCCGTCGTAGGGTCGGAGGACGTCGTTGTTCGAACCGCTCATCAGGCCTCCTGGCGAGAGAAGATGGACCACTGCGATCCTTTCAAACTACGCTGACCCGGCCGTCGGCGGGGCCCGTCCGGCCTGTCCCGCACCACCTGGCGGCGTGAACGGGATAGGTTGGCCGATACCGTACGAGTGCTGGTGTGCGAGCGCACCACCCGTCCGGGTCCGCCCGGCTTGCCCGCCCCTGGACACTGGAGACCGACATGGAAAGCGCGCTGCGACCGCGGGAGATTCAGTCCCGCATCCGTTCGGGCCAAACCCTCGACGAGGTGGCCCGGGTGGCCGGCGTGCCCGCCGAGCGCATCGAGCCGTTCGCCGCCCCCGTCCTGGCCGAACGCGAACACGTGGCGGGCATGGCACTCGCGGCGAGCGTACGCCGGCGCGGCGAGTCCGCAGCCCACCGCAACCTGCGCCCGGTCATCCGCGAGAAACTCACCAACGCCGGCATCGACCCCGACAGCATCGAGTGGGACGCCTGGCGCAACGAGGACAAGCGCTGGAGCATCGAAGCCAAGTGGGAGGTCGAGGGCGAGCCCCGGATCGCGGTGTTCCACTTCGACCTCGCCGGCCGGTTCTCGGTCGCCGCCGACGACCAGGCCCGCTGGCTGCTCTCCGAAACCCCGACCCCGGCCGAGGCAGAGGCAGCCGAAGCGGACGAGCTGGCTCTCGTGCGCGTGGTCGAGGATGCCGCGGAAGACCTGGCCGATCCCGACAACGAGCCGACGGTCAGTTTCGGCGAGGGCTCTCCGGGCTCCACGAGCTCCACCTCGTTCGTTCCGGGCGAGACCGGTGACTGGAATCCGCGCAGCGGAGCCAGCCCTCTGGAGATCCGTGAGCAAGTAGAGGCCGAGATCGACGCCTATGGGCTGGTGCCCGAGGGACGCTCCGAGCTCGACGTGCTCTACGACATGCTCGGCGGCATCGCCGAGGACTCCATCAACATCTATGCCGGACTGTCCGACCCCGTCGTCGCCCCATCGCCCTCGACCGGGTCGTCGCTGGATTCCGAGCCGTCCGAAGCGTCCTCCGTATCCGACGAGTCGGTGGATTCCGGGCCAGCGACCGCGTCCGAAGCGTCCCCGGCATCCGAACCCCGCACGCCTCCCGCGGCCATGACTGCCGAGGCTCCTCCGGAGGCGCCCCCGGCGACACCGGAAACTCCCCGGGCCGAAACCTCCCAGCCCGAAACCCCCGAGGCCGAGCTGCCGCCCCACGACGACACGAACGACGAGGCCACCGTGGTGCGCCTCGAACGGCCGTCGGCTGCGGCTGTCGGCACCGCAGGCAGGAGCCGGGCTCCGCAGTCCAAGGAACGTCCGCAGCAACCGCTGGTGGGTGAGCCCGAGGAGACCGTGCCGATCAAGCCCGGCCAGTCCAAGCGCGGCGGTCGCAAGAAGCGTGCCTCCGTCCCCTCGTGGGACGAGATCATGTTCGGCTCCCCCCGGCAGGACTGACTGCCCTCCTGTCGGATGCCGTCAATTGTCCACAGATCACTCGGCGCACGGCAGTCAGCGCCCGTTTGCCGCCTGGGCTTGCGCTTCCTCGGGCCCGAATTCCACCTAGCTTGCCCTCGCCGGCTCCGCCCCCGGTGCACGGGGCGCTGGAGACGCGAGGACAAGCTGTTTGAGATGGGGCGCAAGCCCAAGACGTGAGCGGGAGCTGAAGAGGTCAGCGGGAGCTGAAGAGCCCCACGGGTGCTGGCGACCCCCGAGCCCCCGGCTCACCCCGTGGCGACGGGGCGATCGGGTGAGCTGATCCAGTCGCTCCAGGACCCGGGATACAGGCGTACGCCCTCGGCCACGCCCGCAACCTCCATCGCCAGCAACACCTGCGCGGCGGTGAGACCCGAACCGCAATAGAGGGTGTCGCTCGCGTTGACACCGGCGAGGGCGGTACGCAGTCGGTCCGCGGGCAGGAAGGTGCCGTCGTCTTCGAACAGGGTGGTTGCCGGCAGGTTGCGGGCGCCGGGAATGTGGCCGGCCACGGGATCGATGGGTTCGGACTCCCCGCGATAGCGCTCAGGCGTCCGGACATCCCACAACCGCGGATCCACCCCGGACTCGATGAGTGCCTGGATCTCGGTCGGCCCGACGATCGGCAGCCGGCCGGGGCGACCAGCGAAGTCGCCCTCTGTCGCCGCCTTCGCGGGACCGGTGGCAACCACACCGCCGGCTCGCTCCCACGCGGCGAAACCTCCGTCGAGCACGCGCACATCCTCATGCCCCGCATCGCGCAGCAGCCACCACAGCCGCGCCGCCGCCAGCGAGTTGGCGGCATCGAGGACGACGACCCCTCTGTCATGGCGTACGCCCACCCGCCGCATCGCGGCCGCGAAGGCCTCCGGATCCGGCAACGGATGCCGCCCACCGGGTCCGAGATGTGGGCCCGCCAGCTCGGTGTCGACGTCGACCCAGACCGAGCCGGGGATGTGCGCGGCCTCGAAGGCCGGCAGCCCGTTGCCGGTGGCTGCGGGACCCGGATAGCGGGCATCGAGCACGACCGGCGGGTGGGCCCCGGCGAGCGCCTCGGCGAGTTCGGCCGGTTGGATGAGCACGCTCATGGGAGAGTCTCCTGTCCGAAGGGCAAGGGTTCGGGAACCAGCGTCGCCTGGGCGACCGCACGGCTCATGCGCAGGCGGTGGTGCCGGCGGCAGAGAACCTCGTACGCCACCTCGCCGGCCGCGACCGACTCCCCCGCCGGTGCGGTGTCGCCCACCACGACCTGGCTGCCCTCGGTGACCACGCGGCCACCGACCGTCCGCGCATTGTGGGTGGCCCGCTCCCCACACCAGCACAGGGGCTGCACCTGCAGGGTCTCGATGCGGTCGGCGAGCTCGACGAGTCGGCGTGAGCCGGGGAACAGCTGCGTACGGAAGTCGGTCAGGATCCCGAACGCGAACACATCGAGGCGGAGTTCGTCGACGATGCGGGCGAGCTGGTCGACCTGATCGGTGGTGAAGAACTGGGTCTCGTCGCAGATCAGGTAGTCGATGCGCTGCCCGGTCGTGAGTCGCTGGACGACCAGTTGCCAGAGGTCGGTGTCGTCGCCGACTTCTTCGGCGGTCTCACGCAGGCCGAGCCGCGAGGAGATGACGGCCTCCCCGGCCCGATCGTCACGGGTGAGCAACAGCCCGACCCGGCCGCCGGTGCGCTGGGTGTGGTCGACCTGCAGCGCCAGCGTGGACTTGCCGCAGTCCATCGGACCGGTGAAGAAGACCAGGTCAGCCACGACCCTGCCTCCGGCGTCGAGGTCCGGGGTCAGCTGAGCAGGAGCGGGACATACATCTCCACGGGAGTCAGCGAGCCGTGCATGCCGATGATGTCGAGCTCACGCGGCAGTGTCCGCGACATCACGGCCCAGTCGGTTCGCATCGCGACGATCACATCCCCGAACCTGTCGCGCACGCGATCGTTCACCGGGCCGAACCAGCCCTCGTCGATGGCCTCGGCCCGCGTCCGAACCCAGGCATGGTCACCCATCCGGTCCGCCCATCGGGCCGCCACGGCGTCCGGGTGATCGGTGTAGAAGTGACGCAGCCGTCCTTCGCCGGCGAAGCACCGCAGGTCGGCCGCCAGGCCCTCGTCCTCGAGCAGCACGAAATTCCGGCCCGGGACATCGATCATGCCGTGGTCTGCCGTGATCAGCAGTTGCACATCGTCGGGCAGCGCGGCTCGGAGCCGGGAAGCGCGTTCGTCGATTCCGGCAAGAACCCCCCGCCAATCCTCCGACGCCACTCCGGCCCCGTGGCCGATGTGGTCGAGGGCTCGCTCATAGGCATAGACCAGGCTGCGGTCGCCCTTCGTGGACGCGTCCACCACGGCCTTGATCCAGCCGTCGGTGTCGGACTCGTCCCGGATGCCGACGAAATCGGCCCCGCGCAGGGCCGACAGGGTCAGGCCGGAGCCCTCGAAGCGGGCCGGCGACACGCTGGTGACCGCGACGCTCTCCCGCGCTCGTTCGAACCAGGTGGGCTCGGGCTGGAGGTCGGTCGCCGATCGCGGGGTGTCCCACAGGAGCGCATTGAGCACATCGGTGCCGTCGATCCGGAAGCTGTAGCCCGCCATGCCATGGGCCCCGGGCGCCAGGCCCGTGCCGAGGCTGGTCAGCGACGTGACGGTCGTGCTGGGCGTACCCGCCGTGAGCGTGCGCCCCCGCAGCCCAGCCAGGAACGGCGCCACCTCCTCGTGCTCGGCGAGCAGTTCGTCGCCCAGACCGTCGATCAGCAGCAACACCCAGCGCTGACCCGCCGGAAGATCGAGGACGTCCTTCGCACCGCGTACGCCCAGTCGGGCGCACAGCGCGGGCACGACATCGGACACGGCTCCCCGGCCATAGTCGGGCAGCACCAGGGGTTGCGGAAACACCGCCACGGTTCAGCTCCCCATCCGGCTGATGACACTGCCGCGGCCGGTGGCCTGCTGCAGCCCGGTGGTGAACCGGATCAGGGCGGTGACCCGCTCGGCCCCGTCGGCCGCCGCGCTCATCCGGACGATCAGGTCATCGGGGACCATCGTGCCGGTCAGGCCGTGATCGGCCTCGCAGTTGGGGTCGGCACAGCCCGCGGGCTCCAGGTCGATGCGTCGCATCGCGCCCCACGACACCGACAGCCACGCCTCATAGGCCGGGCTGCCGACCTGATAGCGCTCCGGCTCGGTGATCACGCGCGTCAGCGCGACGGTGTTGATGGCGGCCAGGTTGATGGATTCGGTCGAGGTCGCCGCCGATGACACCCCACCCGGCCCCTCGGGCGGCTGCTCATCGGTGTGACCCACCACGAGCCTGGTCGGCGTCATGACCAGGATGGTCAGGTGTCGCCGGATCTCGTCACGGTTGAACGTGGGCTCGTGATGGACGACGAAATCGACCACGTCCTCGGCCCCCACAGCGAGAAGCACCGCATCCTCGACGAGCGCAGGGAAATAGCCACAGGACTGCAGGTCGGCCCGCAGAGCGGTCCGCTGGGCGGCATCCGAGCCGGGGGCCGTCCGGCCCTTGATGAAATCCATTGCGCCATTCTCACACGGTTTTCTCCCGGCACGACCGCCCGGAACGCCCGCCTGTGGAAAACCCTTGGACGGCTCAGCCGAGCGTACGGAACAGCTGGTCGCGCTCGGCCGCAGTCGGCACCACCCGGCCCAGCGCGGAGACGACATTGACCCCCTGCGGCGACACGATGCAGCGCTCCAGCGTGAGCTCGGCGAGCTGCGGCAGGTCGTCCGCCAGCTGGGCGACCCGCTGGAGCAGGTCCTCGACGCTCGCGATGTCGAGCGCCCCGTATTCGCGCTCCCCGAACAGGGTCGGCGCCACCCGCATGCCGCGCACCATCTGGCTCGCGTCGTTGGAGGTCAACGGCGGGACGCGATATACGACATCCCCCATCACATCGCTGTCGAAGCCGGCCACCCCGATCGAGACCAGCGGGCCGAAGGACGGATCCTCCTGCGACTTGATCTCCAGGGACACCCCGGCCGGCACCATCTGCTGGACCACCGGCTCCGCATAGCGCTGGGCCGACGCCCGGTCGGCGAGCCCCAGGTCGACGACGAGTGCGCCCAGGTCGTCCCACGCCTGCTGCATCTCGGCGCGATTGTCGAGGTGGCGGAAGACGCTCGCAGCCGGGTCGGCCCCATAGCGCAGCGCCCGGGCACCGGCTTTGAGGACGACATCCCAGCCGAGTTCCTCGGCCCTGGCGTACGCCTCCGAGAGGCTGTTGACGCGATGGCGCGGGACGACCCGGATGCCGTAGGCAGCGAGCAGGTCCACGACCTCGGAATCGGTGAGCGTCCGCCCCTCGGGCGCCTCGCGCAGAACATCCCGGACGAGCGCCCGGGCCCGCTTGTGGTCGGGACCGATGTCGGAGGTGCTGCCGTGGTCGGTCTGACGCCACCGCGCGTACGCCGTGACGGTCGCCAGCGCCTCGATCGCATCCGCATAACTGGAGAAGGTGGGCAGCCGTCCCGGCCCGTCCGAGACACCCGCCGGCGGCTGGAGGCTGACGAAGTCGGCGAAGACACCGAGCAGGGTCTTCGGCGAGTCGGCCGCAAGTTCGCTCAGGAGGGCATGGGTCAGTCCGGCCATCTGGTTGTAGATATCGACGACGGCGACCACCACGACATCACATGTGTCGTCCGCAAGCGCAGCCGCGGCCGCCTCGGCGAATTTCTCCGCGTCGGGCAGCCCGTGCAGGATCACGGGCGGATCGCAGATGAGGCCGTGCCGATGGCCCACCCGTTCGATGTGGCCCATGATCGCCGGCGAGTTGGTGACCACGCGCACCCGGTCCCCGGTCGGCAGGGGCTGGCGGACGAGGATCTGGGCCACGTCATACATCGCGTCGCGGCGGGTGCAGACGATGACGCCCGACTGGCGGAAGATCGAGTCGATGGCCTCCGCCGGTGCCTCTCTCAGATGCCGGGTCACGCCCAGGCGGGATTCGCGTTCGGTGCGGCCGGGCGAGAACAGGATGACGGGCTTGACCATGGCGAGACTTCGCACGATGCGGGTGAACTTGCGGGGGTTGCCGATGCGGTCGAGTGACATGAGGCAGACCTGGGTGGCCGGATCGTCCATCCAGTACTGCATGACGTCATTGGCCGTCACATCGGCCACGAGGCCCGAGGAGATGAAGGTGGCCACCCCCAGGTGTCGATCCAGCGCGCCGGCGAGGAGCATGATCCCGAGTGCCGACGACTGGCAGAAGATGCTCGCGGCACCGTGGCGCGGCATCGGCGCAGCGGAGGCGTTCATCGAGATGGCCGGGTCGGTATTGATCACGCCGAGGGCGTCCGGGCCGACGAGGCGTACGCCATGCGCGCGGGCCCGGTCGACCACCGCGCTGTTTTCCTCACCACCGAAGTCACCGCCCTGGATCGCATAGATCCCGAAGCACTTGCCGGACACGGCCTCGATGACGTGGGCGACATCCTCGAAGGGCAGAACGGTCGCGACGATATCGAGATCGTCGGGCAACGCCTCCAGGTCGGCGACCAGCGGCAGGTCACCCAGGTCGACGCCCTCCGTGTCATGGTTGGGACAGACGCCGATCAGCTCGCCCGTGAAGCCGGAGCCCCGCAGCGCACTGAGTCCACGAATCATGGCTGCGGGAGGGCCGACGATGGCGATCTTCTCGGGGTGGAGCAGCCGCCGGACCGACTGGGCCTCGGCCCGATGCTCGCGCCGGAGCATGACCTCCCACGACGAGTCCGTCGGCAGGATCGGGAACTCGACGATGATCATCCCGTCCTCGTATTCCCGGGAGACCTTGTAGCCCGCATCCGCGAAGACACTGACCATGCGCCGGTTCTGGGGCAGGACCTCGGCGACGAAGTTCTGGATGCCGCGTTCGCGCGCCGCCTCGGCGAGATGTTCGAGCAGCAACTGCCCGACGCCCTTGCCCTGCTGGGAGTCCTCGACCAGGAAGGCGACCTCGGCCTCGGCGTCCTCGATGCGGTCATAGCGGCCGACCGCGACCATGTTGGGGCCGACGGTCAGGATGAGTGCGAGCCGGTCGTTGTAGTCGACGTGGGTGAAGCGATGGACATCGGCCTCGGACAACACCGGATAGGGCGCGAAGAAGCGCAGATATTTCGATTCCGGTGACACGCGCGCATAGAACTCCACGAGCTTCTGGGCGTCATCGGGACGGATCGGGCGGAGATGGGCGCTGCTGCCGTCGGCCAGGAGCACGTCGGCCTCCCACTCCTGCGGATAGGGCGGGGGCTCGGGAGAAGGGGCAAGGCCAGCGGCTGCGGTGTCGCTCACGGCCCCCAGACTACGGTGCGACCGTCACGCCCGGACGTGGAGTCGGGCCGGGGAAGCATCCCGAACGTCCACGCGTTAGGGTCACACGCATGGCGCGACCCTTCATTGCAGCCCGCATCGAGGACCGAATCAACCGACAGATCGACTCCGTCGTCCGACGACGGGGCTGGGCAGAACGGGTGATTCCCTTCACCGGCTATGGCTCGTCGAAGTTCATCCGCGTACTCGCGCGGGTGGTGCTCTCGCCGCCGCTGGCCGACGGGCAGGTGCGGCCGCTGTCGCACGATGCCCCGCTCAACCGGCGCGGCTGGCGCAACTTCTTCGCCGCACCGGCGGTCGCGACCGCATGCGAATGCACCGTCGGAGACCAGACCTTCCTCCTGCCCACCGACCGCAACGGCTATGTCGACACCCGACTCCCGGTGCGTGGGCTCATGCCCGGCTGGCATCACGTTCACCTGCGCGCCGGGGCGGATGAGATCGAGGCGCCCATCCTGATCCTGGATCCCGAGCAGGAATTCGGCGTCGTCAGCGATATCGACGACACGGTCATCAGCACGTCCCTCCCGCGTCCGCTGCTGGCGGCCTGGAACACGTTCGTGCTGCACGAGAGTGCCCGGCAGGCGGTCCCGGGGATGTCCGAGCTCTATCGCCAGTTGTTGAGCGAACACCCCGAGGCACCGATCGTGTATCTCTCCACCGGCGCCTGGAACACGTTCGACACCCTCACGCGCTTCCTCAAGCACCATCGCTTCCCGGATGGCCCGATGCTGCTGACCGACTGGGGGCCGACCAACTCGGGCTGGTTCCGTTCGGGGCAGGAACACAAGCGCATCAACCTGCGTGACCTGGCGATCGACTTCCCGAAAATCCAGTGGATCCTGATCGGTGACGACGGGCAGCATGACCCGAGCATCTATGGCGAGTTCGCCGAGGCCCACCCCGACCGCGTCCGGGTCATCGGCCTGCGGCAGCTGACCCCCGGCGAGCAGATCCTCTCCCACGGCACGTTCCAGTCGCTGGAGCTCGAGGAGATCGCCGACGAGCTCACCGTGGTCCCCGAGGTCCGGGCCGGCGACGGTTTCGACCTCGAGCCCCTGCTCAAGCGGGCCATGACCGGCGACCTGCAGGAACAACGCCAGAACGCCTGATCGGATTCGCCCCGGACACGCCTGTCCCAGCAGGCCCGGCAAACCCCGCGGATGCGGGACAATGGGCGCTGCTGGAACGACAGGAGTGACCCCGACACATGGCGCGCAAGCAGACCGACGAGACCGACGACGACTTCACCGAACGGATCGTCGACATCGACGTCTCCTCGGAGATGCAGTCGTCCTTCCTCGAATACGCCTATTCGGTCATCTATGCCCGGGCCCTGCCGGACGCGCGCGACGGCCTGAAGCCGGTGCAACGTCGCATCCTGTTCTCGATGGACGAGATGAACCTGCGTCCGGACCGGGGACACGTGAAGTGCGCCCGCGTCGTCGGCCAGGTCATGGGCCTCTATCACCCCCACGGCGACACGGCGATCTATGACGCCCTGGTGCGGCTGGCGCAGGACTGGACGATGCGGCTGCCGCTGATCGACGGTCACGGCAACTTCGGTTCGCCCGATGCCGGCCCGGCGGCCATGCGCTACACCGAGTGCCGCATGGACCACCCGGCGCTGGCGATGACCGACGAACTCGACCAGGACACCGTCGACTTCAAGCCGAACTATGACGGCAAGGAATCCGAACCGGTCGTCCTCCCGGCCGCCTTCCCCAACCTGCTCGTCAACGGCACGACCGGCATCGCGGTCGGCATGGCGACCAACATCCCGCCCCACAACCTGATCGAGGTCGTGCAGGCGCTGCGCCACCTGCTGAAGCATCCCAACGCCACCCTCGAGACCCTGATGAAGTTCGTGCCGGGTCCCGACCTGCCCACCGGCGGGCGGATCACCGGTTTGGGCGGCATCGCGGATGCGTACGCCACCGGCAAGGGCTCCTTCAAGATCCGCGCCACGGCGCGCATCGAAAAGGTCACCCCCCGCCGCCAGGGCATCGTGGTGACCGAACTGCCCTACAACTCCGGCACCGAGAAGATCATCGAGCAGATCAAGAACCTGGTGACCTCGAAGAAGCTCACCGGCATCGCCGATGTGAAGGACCTCGCCGACCTGACCTCGGGCACGCGCCTGGTCATCGAGATCAAGAACGGGTTCAATCCCGAAGCGGTGCTCGAACAGCTCTATCGACTGACCAAGCTCGAGGACTCGTTCTCGATCAACTCGGTCGCGCTGGTCGAGGGCCAGCCGCGGACGATGACGCTCCACGACATGCTGACCGTCTATCTGGAACACCGCCTCCAGGTCACGCTGCGCCGCACGACGTTCAATCGCAACAAAGCCGTCGACCGGCTCCACCTGGTCGAGGGCCTGCTCATCGCGATCCTCGACATCGACGACGTGATCGCGATCATCCGTGGCTCCGACGACGCGGCCTCGGCCAAGGCCAAGCTCATCGAGGCGTTCGAGCTCACCGACACCCAGGCGACCTACATCCTCGACATGCAGCTGCGCCGACTCACCAAGTTCTCCCGCATCGAGCTCGAGTCCGAACGCGACGAGCTAATGGAGCGCATCGCGGCCCTCAACGAGATCATCGACAACGATGACAAGCTCCGCGCCGTCGTCAACGACGAGCTCGCCGACATCGCCAAGCGATTCGGTACGCCGCGGCGTACCGTCCTGCTCGAGTCCTCCGGCCAGCCGGCCCCGGCCAAGAACGCGGCTCCCCTCGAGATCGCGGACGCCCCGTGCTGGCTGCTGCTGTCGGCCAGCGGGCTCATCGCGCGCATCGATACCGAGACGCCCCTGCCCGAGCGCACGTCCCGCGCCAAGCACGACCTGCTGCGCTCCGTGATCCGCGGCACCGCCCGCGGCGACTTCGGCGTGATCACCTCCGCCGGCCGCCTGATCCGGATGAATGCGGTCGACCTGCCGACCGTGCCGCTGACGGCGAACGCGCCCAATCTCTCCGGCGGCAGCCGGGTCGGCGACCTCATCACCCTGGAGCGCGGCGAACAGGTCCTGTGCCTCACCACGCTCGACCCGGACTCCCCCGGCCTCGCGCTCGGCACCGCCCAGGGCGTCGTCAAGCGCGTCCGGCCGGAGATCCTCAACAAGGACTCGTGGGAAGTCATCGGCCTCGCACCCAAGGACACGTTGGTCGGCGCCGTCGAGCTGACCGATGAGGACGTCGACCTGGTGTTCATCACGACCGACGCCCAGTTGCTCCATTATTCGGCTTCCGTGGTACGCCCGCAGGGCCGCGCAGGCGGCGGGGTGGCCGGCATCAAGCTGGGCGCGAAGGCCTCGGTCCTGTTCTTCGGGGCAGCGGTCGTCGACTCGGGCGAGGTCGTCACGATCGCCACCGGCGACGATGCGCTCCCGGGCACCGGCCAGCCGACCATCAAGGTCACCCCGCTGTCCGAATATCCGGCGAAGGGGCGCGCGACCGCGGGCGTACGCTGCCAGCGCTTCCTGAAGGGCGAGGACCGGCTCCAGCTGGCCTGGGCCGGTCGGGGCCCCGCTGTGGCGGCCAGCTCGACAGGTACGCCCGTCGAGCTCCCGGAGCGCGATCCTCGCCGCGACGCCTCGGGGACGCCGATCCAGAAGGCGATCGCCGCCGTCGAATCGGCCTGATCTCCTCGCTCGTACGCTGGGGGCATGTCCCGTCGCATCTGGGTGGAACGAACCGACGTCCAGCCGGCAATGGATCCACACCGGATCCTGGCGGTCCTGCCGGAGCCGCACGCGCTCGATGGTGGGGAGTTCGTGTTCCGCTGGTTCGGCGCTGACAACGAGCGGCTGACGTTCTATGAGAAGAGCTGCTGCGTCGAATCGCCCTCAGAGGCGACGACCTGCGTCTTCGAACAACTGTGTCGGGCCCACGGCTGGACCATGTCCGAGGAAGGTGACGGCGAGCCGTGGACGCCCTGGAGCGATCCGCAGAGCCCCCTCGCCGAAGCGCTCGAGAACGGCCTGTTCCCCTATCGCGAGCTCGGCGAGCCGGGGTGGGCCGAGCGCACCCGCACCTACCTGACCACCAGAGTGGAGACTCTGCCCCAGCCGTGCAGCCATGCCGAATGGGTCGCCCTGGAAGCGCGCTGTGGACCGCTCCCCGACCTCCTGCGGATCTGGCTGACCGAGTTGGGGGGAATGCCCGGGGTGGCGGACATCACGACCGTGCGCCCGCTGCCGGACACGTCCACATTCGGCGCCCTGCCCGAGTCCGACCGCCAGCGCTTTCGACACGCCGTCGCGTTGACCGACGGGGGCGCGGTTTTCCTCCCGGCTCCGACTGAGCACGACGAGTGTTTCCTCTTTGTCGACGGCTCCCTCCAGGTGACGCCGTTGTGGCAGTTTCTGGAGTCCCTGGTCGATGAGTCCATCGACGAAACCGGTTTCCGGCTCGACAGCGCAGCCCCAGCGGCGCGCCTGCTGCGCAACGTCTGGCGGCTCGGCACGGCTCCGACCGGGATCGGGGCGCCGGGTTGGCCGGACCGCGCGCGCGAGTATCTCCGGATTGCCCGGAAGGAGACCATCGTGCCCGTCTCCCCTGCGGATCTCGTTGCGGCTGTCGCCCGGTGCGGCGGACTGCCGCCCCGGCTGATCGAGTTCCTGACCCAGCTGGGAGAGCCCTGCGGTTGCCTCCGCGTCGAGGGACTCCGCCGGGCGAGCGATACCCCGGCGTACGCCCGGCTGCGCCCGGACCTGCAGGACCGCTATCGCAACGCCATCGCACTCGATGAATCCGGCCTGCGACTCCTCGACGCACGAGCGGCATTCCGTTACGTCGACTATTCCGCGAGCTGGGTACGCCGGCACGACCTCGCCCACTTCCTGAGGACCCGGCTCACGCCAGGATGTCCCGATCACACCGACCTGGGCTGGGGAATCCACGAGACGTTCGACAAGGATCCCTGGGCGGCTGTTTCGGCGCCGCCGCCCCCGCCCCGTCGGAGCTGGCGTACCCCGGGGTGATCGCCGGCGAGGACTGGCAGGAATCGGACACCTGGCGGCCCGCCCTGGACCCGGACCTGTTGGACTCCTTCACCGCGATCGCCGCACGCATGGGCACCCGGACCGGTGACTGGGAGGTCAACCTCGCACCCCACCCGGATGATCGTTGGGACCCCCGGGCGGAACGCATCCTGATCGCACCGGGACTCGTCATGGCCCTCAACCCGGGCGACCGGAGCCTGTGGTTGTGCTGCCGCTTCGCCTGGGCGGCGGGGTGGCGCGTGGCGGACCGTCACGCCTTCTGGCCGGCCGACCCGGAGCCGCCGAACGACCCCGGGCTCGTCGTGCGAGAACTCGGCTATGCGGTCGGCCTCCCGCCCTATAGGCGCATCGGCGAGCCGGGCTGGGCCGAGGAGGCTCGCCGCTACTACGACCTGCACCTCGAGGATGATGAGTTGCGGCCGTGCTCGGAGGCAGAGATCGTCGCTGCCGAGGCCCGCTGCGGCCGACGGCTTCCCGAGACCCTGCGAACGTGGTTCGCCGAACTGGGCCAGCACAACGGCGAGCTGAAGGCCGACCGGCTCCGTCCCCTGGACCCGGCCGAACTGCCACCGGACATCCCCGAACCCGAACGCACACGTCTCGCGGGGGCGCTGTCCTTCGGCAACGGCGATTGGCTGGACCCCGACCCTCCGCACGCCTATCACCGCTGGGTGGAGAAGACATACGGCGGCGGCGAACATCACGTCGAGAGCCTCGAGGACTTCCTCAGCGTCTACCTGAACAACTATCGGTGGATTCCCACCCGTGACCGCGACTGGCTCACCCCCGAGGAACGGGGCTATTGATGACCCTCCGCGCGGCGACGCTGGTGCCATGAGCTACGACATCTTCATCATGCCGGGCGCTCGTGACGAGTTCGATTCCTCTGACGAGTTCGATGCCCCGGACGCCGACGGCGTACTCAGCGAAACCCCGTTGTTCGACGAGTTGATGCAGTTGCTGCCCAACGCCACGAACGCTTTCGGAGATTCGATCGACTTCCGCTGGTCGGACGGGAGCGCCGGTGGCACCGTGTACGGCGCAACGGAGACCCCCTGCCGCAGCCTCATGATCAACCGACCGGGCGAGACCACGATCGACTTCTTCGCTGCCCTGTGTGCCGAACGTGGCTGGCGTCTCGTGGACGGCGAGGGTGAGTTGGACGTGTTCGAACCGGGATCGAGTGCCTCGGTTCGGCTTCGTGCGGGTGAGGACCCGTTCCAGCAGATCGGCGAGCCGGGCTGGGCCGAGCGTACGCGCGAATGGCTGGTGCTCCGAGTGGACGATCACCCTGTGCCGCACTCCCCCGCCGCGCTCGCCGCCGCCGAGGAACGCATCGGCCAGCCCCTGCCCCCGCTGTTGCGCACCTGGTTCGGCGAAATCGGCGACGTGGCCTATCGGAGCCTCGACGGCGTCTGCCGCTTCGCCGAGACACCGGCGTACGCCGAACGGTCACCCGAGGAGCGGACGCGCTGGTCCGACGCTCTCGCGCTGATGCCCGAGGGCGTGGAGATCATCGAGGCACAGCCGCCCCACACGACGTTCGACCTGACCGGCCGACCCCCGGTGCAGCGCACGCTCCAGGAGCATCTGCGCTGGACGCTGGATCAATACTGAACCACGCCCACCGCGCCGGGCGTCGGCCAATACGCTGACGACATGAGCAGATTCGACGACCTCCTGGCGGCCAACAAGAAGTATGCCGAGGCCTTCCACTCGGGCGGATTCGACGGCATCGCCCATGCCGGAGTCGCGGTGCTGACCTGCATGGATTCCCGCATCGAACCGTTGGGCATGCTCGGCCTCGGGCTGGGTGACGCCAAGATCCTGCGTACGCCCGGTGGCCGCATCACCACCGATTCGATGGTCGGGCTGATCCTGGCGGTCTATCTGCTCAACGTGGACCGCATCATGATCGTCCCCCACACTCGATGTGCGATGGCCTCCGGCGACGATCAGGCAGTGGCCGATGCGGTGATGGCCCGCAGCGGCGTCGATATCCACGGCATGGTGCTGGGCTCGACTCCCGATCAGGCGGCCGGCCTGCGCTATGACGTCGCCCGCCTGCGCAACCACCCCCTGGTCAAGGACCTCGACGTCGAGATCGGCGGATTCCTCTATGACGTCGACACCGGCCTGTTGGAGCAGCACCACTGAGCTGCTCCCCGGAGGTCAGCGCTGGGCCATCGCCTGCCGATGGCCGTGGGTCACGCCTGCGATCCGGAGAGGGATGAAGAGGGCGAGGCCGAGGGCCAGGGTCAGCACGATGCCCAGCAGGCCGAAGCGCGCACCCATCAGCGCCGTGAACACGAACAGCAGGAACGGCGCGATGAAGCTGGCCGCGCGGCCGATGGTGGCATAGAGGCCGAAGGTCTCGTTCTCCAGGCCGACCGGGGTGATGCGGGCGAGGAGCGTACGCGACGACGACTGCACCGCGCCCACGAGCGAGGCGATGCCGAGACCGCAGATCCAGAACAGCATCTTGCTGGGCGTGCTCACCAGGATCACCCCGAGGACGACCATCGTGCTGAGGGCGATGAGGATGACCGGGCGCGGGCCGAAGCGGTCGTCGACCAGGCCGAAGAGCCAGGCGCCGACCGCGGCCAGGAAGTTGGCGGCGAGGCCGAAATAGATTACTTCTTCGCTGGCGAAGCCATAGGACGAGGTTGCGATCACGCCGGCGAACGCGAAGACCGCGGCGAGTCCGTCGCGATAGACGGCCGACGCGATCAGGAAGTGCAGCAGCCCGCGCTCGCTGCGCCACATGTGCACGAGGCGGCGGACGATGTCGCGATAGGCGCGGAAGACGTTGAACCGCTCGGTCTGTTCCCGCGGTGACGCCTCGGGACCGAACAGCATGACCGGGATCGACCACACCAGCAGCCACGCCGCCATGAACAGCGCGATGGCGCGGATGTTCTGCGACTCGAACGTCGGGATGCCGAACATGCCGCCGTCGAGGACGAACCCGAACAGGGCGACGAGCAGGCAGAGTACGCCGGCGAAATAGCCCAGTCCCCACGCGACGCCGGAGATGCGTCCGATGGTGCGCGGGTTGGAGATGTCGATCAGCATGGCGTTGTAGAAGATCTCCGCGATCTGCTGGAAGACGTTGGCGCCGGCGATGAGGGCGGCGCCGAGGAAGAGGTACTGCTCCCCTCGGCCCGGCTCGAACGGCAACACGAACCAGCACGCCGCCATCAGCACCACCACCATGACGGTGGCCATGGTCAGCATGCGGCGGCGCTTGCGGACCTGGTCGCCCCACGCCCCGAGCATCGGCGCCAGGATCGCGACACCGAACCCGGCGATGGTCTGGAGCAGCGAGAACACCTCCTGGCCGCGCTCCGGCGTGGGCGCGGCCGCGGAGGTGACATAGACGGAGAACACGAACGACAACATCACGGTGTTGTAGGCATTCGATCCGAAGTCCCACAGGCACCAGGACACGATGGCGCGACGGTCGGCGGGGCGTTCCTTGAGCGCCACCTCGGGCGCCGGCTGGGTGCTCACGCAGTCAGCCTAAGGTGGGCCTGGCCACCCGGAGACGGATGCCACGCCCTGAGTTCAGCCGGCGGGATCGGGGATGATCAACGACTTTCCGCGCGCATGGAATTCGCCCTGCAGCCGCAGCGCCTCCGCCGCCTCCGCAAGTGGGAAGCGACGTTCGATCACCGGGGTGATCCTGCCCGCTGCGGCCAGGCCGAGCAGCGTGCGCAGGTCCTCCGGAGAGTACGCCGCAGTCCTTCCGGCGACCGCCTTGCCCCTGGTCGCACCGAAATAGAGCGGTGTGGCGAGCATGCGCGGCAGTGGATGCAACCAGGGCGACTTGGGCGCGGTGGTCATGACATAGACCCCGTTGTCACCAACCAGTCGGCGGCACTCCCTGAGTGGCCACACGCCGACATTGTCGAACACGATGTCGAAGGTCTCGGTGAGGACACCCGTCGGGTCGGTGGTCGTGTAATCGATGACCTCATCCGCCCCCAGCCCAGCCGCAGTTTCGATGTTGGCGGTCGAGCCAACGGCGACGATCCGGCCCGCGCCGAGTGCCCTGGCGAGTTGCACCGCAAACGTGCCGACACCACCCGACGCCCCATTGATGAGGACCGACTGACCCTCGGTGAGGCCACCCCAGTCCCGCAAGCCCTGGAGCGCGGTCTCGGCGGCAATCCCGAGCGTGGCGGCGGTCTCGAGATCGACACCATCCGGAACAGCGACGACCCGATCCGCGGGGGCAAGGGCGTACTCGGCGAAGCTGCCACCCGCCTCGAGCTGGCCGCAAACCCGGTCCCCCAGCGACCAGGTCGTGACGCCCGCTCCGAGGGCGACCACTGTGCCGGCCACATCAGTGCCCGCGATCGAACGCTTCGGGCGGCGGAAGCCGAGCGCGATGCGGGAGAACATGGGGAGCCCGGTCGCCCAGTGCCAGTCGGCCGCGTTGACGGAGGCCGCCGCCACGTCGATGAGGATCTCCCCCGGTTCCGGGGCCGGTGTGGTGATTCGGCGCATGCGGACGACGTCTTCCGGCCGTCCGAAGCGTTCGGTGGTGGCCGCGAGCATGGTGTCAGGGATGGTGCGGGACGGTTCGAAGGGAATGCCGGGCTGGGACATGACCTGCTCCTTACGATGTAAGACTTATGCTGTAAGGATGTCGCGCCCGGAGTTCAACGACAACCGGTTTTGGCATGCTGGGCCCATGACTGAACCCCGACGCGCAACCCTGACCCGCGACAGGGTCCTGGCTGCGGCGATCGGGCTGGCCGACACGGAGGGCGTCGACGCGGTGTCCATGCGCCGGGTCGGTCAGGCCCTGGGCGTCGAGGCCATGTCGCTCTATCACCACGTCCGCAACAAGGACGCCCTGCTCAACGGGATGATCGACCTCCTGATCGGGCAGCTCAACGAGACCCTCGGTCCGGGTGAGGTGCGAGCCGGATCGACGTGGCGGGAGACTTTGCGTACGCGAATCCTGACCGCCCGCACCCACATGCTCGCCCACCCCTGGGTGCCCGGCCTGCTTGCGAGCCGGACAACCGTTTCGCCGGCGATGATCCAGTACTACGAGCAGGTGCTCGCGATCCTCATCGCCGGCGGGTTCTCCTATGACCTCGCCCATCACACGCTGCACGCGCTCGGGAGCAATGCACTGGGCTTCACCCAGGAGCTGTTCAATCCGGGCGCGGACGTCGGCCAGGACGACTTCGCCCCCGACCTGGCCGCGATGGCCGAGCACTTCCCGCATATGGTCGCGATGCTGGCCGAGGCCGACCACAGCGACGAGGGGATGCTGGGATGGTGTGACGATCAGGCCGAGTTCGAGTTCTCCCTCGACGTTCTGCTGGATGGGCTTGTCGCGCGCCTGGCCACCTGAGAGTCCATCAATAACAGGACCAGCACCCCTGGCCCGACCGTCCTGACTCGTCGAGCGCATGATGACGATGCCCGGATCACCAGACCTGTGAAGTACGGCTGCGTCTTCGCGCGGGTTGCGTGCAGGTGCTCGGGTTACAGGCTCTTCGCGCGTGATACTTCGCGCGCGAGGAGGGCGTACCCGCGCGGCTCCGCCCAACCCGCGCGAAGAAGATGCCCGGGGTTGCCCCGACTGCAGTAGGGCTCGTCAGGCGTCGATCTGCTCCGCATCGATGGCGTACGCCCCGTCGATGATGAACTCCTTGCGCGGGGCGACCTCGTTGCCCATGAGCATCTCGAAGGTCACCTCGGCGAGGGCCGCATCATCGACGGTCATCCGCCGCAGGGTCCGATGTCGCGGAGACATGGTCGTCTCCTTGAGCTGGTCCGCGTCCATCTCGCCCAGGCCCTTGTAACGCTGCGGCTCCTTGAAACTGATGTTCTTCTTCGTGAGCTCGGCGGCCTTCCGCTGATACTCCACATCGGAATAGGTGTAGATGTATTTTTCCTGACCCTTGCGCGGGTTGTTGATCTCGAACCGGTGCAGCGGCGGGACGGCCGTGTAGACCCGGCCCGCCTCCAGCAGCGGCCGCATATAGCGGAAGAACAGCGTCGCCAGCAGGCAGCGGATGTGCGCACCGTCGGAGTCGGCATCGGCCATGAAGATGACCTTGCCGTAGCGCGCGGCATCGAGGTCGAACGTGCGGCCCGAGCCGGCGCCGACGACTTGGATGATCGACGCGCACTCGACGTTCTTGAGCATGTCGCCGACGGATGCCTTCTGGACGTTGAGGATCTTGCCGCGGATCGGCAGCAGGGCCTGGAACTCCGAGTCGCGCGCCCGCTGGGCAGTGCCGAGCGCGGAGTCACCCTCGACGATGAACAGTTCACACTTGTCGACGTCGTTGGACCGGCAGTCCTTGAGCTTCGGCGGCAGGGTCGACGACTCGAGCGCCGTCTTGCGGCGCTGGGCCTCCTTGTGGGCGCGGGCCGCGACACGCGTACGCGAGGCCGAGACGACCTTCTCCATGACCGTGCGCGCCTGCTGGCGGATCGCGGGCTTCGTCGACGTCAGGAACTCCCCGAGTTCGGCCTCGACGATCTTCGCAACGAGACGATTGACCGCGGGCGTGCCCAGGACCTCCTTGGTCTGGCCCTCGAACTGGGGCTCGGCGAGCCGGACGGTGACGACCGAGGTCAGCCCCTCGAGCGCGTCCTCCTTCGTGACCTCCTCGCCACTCTTCAGCAGACGGGTGCCGTCGAGCGCCTTGGCCATCGCCTTGGTGAGCGCGCGCTCATAGCCCTGCACATGGGTGCCACCCTTCGGCGTGGCGATGATGTTCACGAACGACCGGGTGACGGTCTCGTAGCCGGTCCCCCACCGCAACGCGATGTCGACTTCGAGGTCGCGCTCGACATCGGTCGGGGTGAGCGATCCGCTGTCGTCGAGCATCGGCACGGTCTCGGTGAACCGATCGGTGCCCTGCAGCCGGATCATGTCGGTCACGGCCTGATCCGGCGCCAGGAACTCACAGAACTCGGCGATGCCACCGTCGTGACGATGGACCTCCTCAATGACCTCCTCGCCGCGCTCGTCGCGTACGCGGATCGCCAGGCCCGGCACGAGGAAGCTCGTCTGGCGCGCCCGGCCGGTGAGCGACTCCAGGCTCAGCTGCGCATCGGGCAGGAAGATCTGCCGGTCGGGCCAATAGCGCACGCGCGTGCCCGAGACTCCGCGCTTGACCTTGCCCACCTTGGCGAGTTGCGCGCCCGGGGTGAACTTCGCGGTCGGTCCGTCACCGGCGAACGTGCCGGGGATCCCGTGTTTGAAGGACAGGCCCCAGGTGACGCCGGCGCGATCCACCTCGACATCGAGGCGCGACGACAGTGCGTTGACGACCGAAGCGCCGACACCGTGCAGGCCGCCGGTGGCGTTGTAGGAACCGGCACCGAACTTGCCGCCGGCATGCAGTTTGGTGAAGACGACCTCGACCCCCGACAGCCCGGTGCGCGGCTCGATGTCGACCGGGATGCCGCGCGCCGTATCGGCGACGGCGATCGAACCGTCCTGGCCGAGCGTCACATCGATCTCGGTGCCGAACCCGCTGAGCGCCTCGTCGACAGCGTTGTCGATGATCTCCCACAGGCAGTGCATGAGGCCCTTGGTATCGGTCGAACCGATGTACATCGCCGGGCGCTTCCGGACCGCTTCCAGGCCTTCCAGCACCAGCAAATGGCGGGCCTCATAGTCGTGGCCCTGCTGGGTCTGCTTCTTGGTGGTACGCGACGGCACGGAATCTGACACCCCGCGAGCGTACGCGCCCGGCGAGGAGAACCGGCGTACCCGCGCCGCAGGCGAGACCAACGGGCGTACCCGCGCCGCAGGCGAGACCAACGGGCGTACCCGCGCCGCAGGCGAGACCAACGGGCGGACCCGCCCGAGCCCAACCGAGGCCGACCCGTAACCTGCCCGGAACTCAAAGCACTGGACAATCGTCGGTCTGCTTGTACCCTCGATTCCAAGCCCCGGCGGAACGCCGGGAACAAATCCCCCGGCTCATCAGTTGGTACAGATGAACCCGGAGGAGAAAGGGAGGCCACCGTGACCACCACCGTGATCGACGACAGTCTGACCGCTGCCGATCGCTGCGACCGCTGCGGCGCCCAGGCATATGTGCGAGTGACCATGGAGAGCGGCTTCGAGCTTCTCTTCTGCAACCATCACTCCAAGCAGCATTCCGACAAGCTGCGCCAGGTGGCCCTCACGATTCACGACGAATCGGCCAAGCTCAACTGAGCGCAAACCGTCCGGGTGACGACCCGGGACGGCCCGACAGGCCTCGCACCGATGGTGCGGGGCCTTTCGAATTCCCAGGGCCCTCTCAGCCCCTTTGTCGACATGTGCCCTAGTCTGGAAGGTGAGTGCTCGGCCAACGGCGGCCGGGACCCCATCGAAAGGGACGCGATGACCAACTTCTCCCCCGACGATCTCTACAAGGCGACTGTGTACGACCGCGACGGCAGCAAGGTGGGCAAGGTCCAGCAGGTCTACCTGGACGACAACGCCGGCAGTCCTTCGTGGATCACCGTCAATACCGGATTCTTCGGGACCAACGAGAGTCTTGTCCCCCTTGAGGGCGCGGCCATGAACGAGGACGTGCTCAAGGTTCCGTTCGACAAGCAGCAGATCAAGGACGCCCCGAACTACGATCCGGGCCACCACCTGGATGAGCGGGACGAGGACGACCTCTATCGCCACTACGGCCTGGCCGCCGGAGGCACCGCCGCAGCCGGAACCGGGCTCACGGATCGTGACCGGGACGGCCGACTGGGGCGG
Organism: Propionibacteriaceae bacterium ZF39; assembly: GCA_039565995.1. Classification (GTDB taxonomy): domain Bacteria; phylum Actinomycetota; class Actinomycetes; order Propionibacteriales; family Propionibacteriaceae; genus Enemella; species Enemella fulvus. The sequence goes on from CP154795.1 coordinate 2,425,774, forward strand.
GACCGCGACGATCGCGGCTTCGATCCCCTGGACCGTGACAACGACGGGCAGCGCTTCGACGACCCGGATCACGGACGCTCCGGCCGGGACCGTGACCGCGGCTTCGACCCGCTCGACCGCGACAACGACGGGCAGCGCTTCGACGACCCGAACCGTGGCGATCTCCGCGACCGGGATCGCGATGCGCTTCGCGACCAGAAGGACAGGGAAGGCGATCGAGGCCTCGGCCCGGCTGTCGGTGCGGGCGCCGCAGGAGCGGCTGCCGGGGCCGCAGGTGCCGGCATGGCAGGGCGCGGCGATCGTGACCGCGGACGGGATCGTGACGGTGACTGGGACCGGGACCGCGGGCGCGGTCGTGACGACCGTGGCTTCGACCCGCTCGATCGCGACAACGACGGCGAGCGCTTCGACGACCCCAATCGCGGGCGCTCGCAGGATCGCCTGACCGAAGGCCACGAGGGTGAGCCGCTGGATCCCCAGCAGGGCGGCGGTCTTCGTGACACCTCGCGACACGACTCGGGCGGTCTTGGCCGAGGCGGCGAGGACGACCAGGCGCTACAGCGCGAGCGCGAGTTGCTCGAGCGCGAACGTGAGCTGCTCGAGCGCGACAAGGAACTGCTCAACCGTGAGCAGGGTCGCGGCCGGCTCCGTCGTCACGACCGGGGTCAGGGCTACTGATCGCGGATTCCGACCAACAAAGATCGACGCCCCCGTTCGCCAGCAGGCGGGCGGGGGCGTCGGCGTACGCCGTCAGGCCCAGTTCGCCGCGACCAGCTCCAGGGTCCGGGCCTTGGCCTCTGCGTCATAGGTGCTGGAGGCGATCATCAGCTCGTGGGCTCCCGTCTCGACCACGAAGGCCTTCAGCCGCTCGGTGACATCGCCGGCCTCCCCCAGGAAGCGCGTGCCGGAGTTCTGAGCCAGGATCGATCGCTCGCGCACATCGAACGTGCGCGTCGCGGCCTCCTCGGGGCTGACGATCGGGAGGCGGCGGCCGCTGCGGGCCTGGATCTGCATGATGCGGGCCGGCCCGGCGAGGAAGTCCGCCTCTTCCGCGGTCTCCGCGGCGATCACCGTAGTGCACACCATGCCGTAGGGCTCCTCGAGCGCCGGGGACGGCCGGAACCGAGCGCGATATTCATCCATCACCTTGACCGGGTCGAGCATCCCGAAGTGGTGGGCATAGCAATACGGCAGGCCGAGCAGTCCGGCGAGCTGCGCCGCGTACTCCGATGATCCCAACAGCCACAGCTCCGGCTGGGTGTCCCCGTTGGGGGTGACGGCCAGATAGTTGGCGAGCGGGTCGGGCAGGCGGTTGTCGCCGAACCAGGCCAGGAGCTCGAGGATGTGCTGCGGGAACTGCTCGACACCCTCCTGGCCACCGTCGCGGCGCAGGGCGCGCGCCGTCATCTGGTCGGTGCCGGGGGCGCGTCCGATGCCGACATCGATGCGGCCCGGATGAAGCGCTTCGAGCATGGCGAATTGTTCGGCCACGACGAACGGCGCATGGTTGGGCAGCATGACACCGCCCGAGCCCACGCGGATCTTCTCGGTCTGCCCGGCGATCGCGGCGATGAGCACGGGCGGCGAGGTGGAGGCCACGGTGGGCATGTTGTGATGCTCGGCCACCCAGAACCGCAGATATCCGGCGGCATCGGCCCGCTTCGCGATCTCGATCGTACGCCGCAGCGCATCGCCCGACGTCGCCCCCTCGGCCACATGTGCGAGGTCCAGCACCGACAACGGAACAGACATCAGGGCTCCTTCGACGCATCCCCCGGCACGGCCAGCGTGCTCCTCATCAGGAACACGTTATAGGGGTCCCACTGGGACATCAGCCAGTACACCCGGTCATCGGCACAGAACCACGGGTGCATGAACCCGCCGTACAGCGCTGGGTAGTTCACGCCGGTCGCCACGGGAACACCTTCGGACCACGGTCCGGTGATCCGCTCCGCGTGATGAATCACGATCGCGGCGCGGTCCTCGTCGAGATGCATCGCGAGCCAGACACCGAGACCTTCATGGAAGATCACCGACATCTCCCCCACCGGGCCGGGGACGACGGCGGCCGCCCTCGACTGCCGTGACTGCCAGCGCTCCGAGTCCCAGTATTCATACGCGGCGACGCGGTCGACCCGGTCGGGCGCGACACGCGCCAGATAGGCCGGTCCATGCCTCCCGTTGGTCGTGCCGAGCAGATAGACCCAGTCGTCGTCGCGGGCGAAACAACCGACCTGGAAACGATCGGTGCCGAGCAGGTTGAGCCACCGGCCCCGGATCGGCTTCGACCAGGTGCGGGCATCGTCACGGGAGACGGCGATGCCGGCCTGGAACGTGCGCCACCTGCCGCCGCCGCGCCAGAACGTGACGGACATCCACTGCACGTAGTGGACACCGTCGACCGTGATGCCGGTGTTGGGGATGAGCGTGTGCTCGGGGAATTTCGCGCGGGGAAGGTTGAGCCGGTTGCGGCGGATCACCTGGGCCGCGCCGCCGCGGCGTACGCGACTCACCGCCGAATCCAGGCGGATCCCCTCGGCTTCGATATCGGTCGTCGTCGATGCGAACAGCACGTTGGTCCGCCAGTCGGCAGTCGCGGGGCCGGCGCCACGACCGCCCCAGCCGTCGCCGTAGGTGTCGCCGAACATCAGGAACACGCGCTCCACGCCGTCCGCGCCGGGTCCGGCCTCCCAGATCGTGCCCAGATCCGTCGCCGTCACGCCGAACCTGCGTGCGGTGTCGTTGATCGAGTCCGCTCCCGTGAGCTTGCTGTGCAGAACTGTCTCGGTGACGGTCAGTGGTGCTGGACGCGGATTCATCGTTCTCCTCGACACGACCGGCGCACTTCCTGTGGGCCGACGAAACGTTATCGCAGCGACACCGAACCCCGGATACTGTGCTCCCTGACCGTCGTACAGCCGACGAGGCACCCTTCACCGAACCAGGCGGAATCGCCGGAGGCACCCATGTCACAACCCCCTCGCCCCGACAGCTGGCAGCAGCCCTCCGGCTGGCAGCAGCAGACCTGGCCCGATCAGGGTCAGCCCGCGCCGGGCCAGCAGAGCCCGCAGAACTACGGCGGCTACCCGGGCGCTCAGCCGCCCACGAACACCTATCAGCCGCCGACCGGCACGTATCAGCCGCCCACCGGCACCTATCAGCCGACCGGAGCACCACCCGGGTGGACGCAGCCGCAGGCCGCACAGCAGCAGTTCCGGCCCGTCCACACCCTGGGGATCTGGGCGGTCGCGCTGGCAGCGATCTACGCCAGCATCTTCACCATCGCCTCGTTGTTCTCGCCCGCGGCAGCCGCTGAATATCGCTGGGCCCTCGATGTGGGCCGCCTCGACGAGACGTTCACGCTCTACGACACCGTGGCGGCAGTGGCGGCGCTCTTCCTCCTCCCCGCCGCGATTCTCGGCGTCGTGTGGCTCTGGCGAGCCCGTCACAACACGCTGGTGTTCGACCCGCAGGCCCGGCATCAGCGCGGCAGCGTCTGGGTGATCATCGGCTGGATCGTGCCGATCGTCGCTTTCTGGTTCCCCTACCAGGTCGTTCGCGATGTGGTGCGCAACTCGGTACGCAAGCCCCTCGGCCCGGTGCTCGGGCTCTGGTGGGCGAGCTGGCTCGTGGCCATGATCCTCGGCAACCTGGCCGACCAGCAGGTCGACACCGTGTTCAGTGAGCCGACGGATGCCGGGCTCACCGCCCTCCCCTTCCTCGCCATTGTCGCCGCCATCGCCACCATCGTCGCGGCGGTCTTCTGGGCCCGGATCATCCTGGCCGTGAGCCGTGCCCAGCATGCCCGCGCAGCCCAGTCGAGCCGCGCCGCCGCGTGGTGAATCAGCGTTGGTACGCCTGCACCGCGGAAGGGCAAGCTGAATGGGAAGACTGCACTCCCACTAGGCTCGCCGGGTGACCAGCAGTTCCCCGGCGCCCGACCGTTTCCAGGTCAACCTCCATGGCTTGATCGAGCTCCTCAGCGAGCATCTCTATTCGGGCCCGCAGGTCTTCGTCCGGGAACTGCTCCAGAACGGCATCGATGCGCTCCACATGCGTCCGGACGCTCCGACCGGCGCCGACCCCCGCCCGGGCATCGTGCTCGACGCACCCGGCGACCGCCTGACCTGCTATGACTCCGGCTGCGGTCTGTCCCCCGACGACGTTGAAACCTTCCTCATCACCGTCGGCCGCTCGGCCAAGCGCGACGACCTCGGCCTGGCCCGCACCGACCTGATCGGCCAGTTCGGCATCGGTGTGCTGTCATGTTTCCTCGTCAGCGGTGAGATCAACGTCCTGAGCCGATCCTCCGAGGGCGAGATCGTGGCCTGGCGCGCCACCGGCGACGGCACCTATCGGACGCGGGCGTGGCCCGACATCGCCACCTGGGCCGACGAGAACCCGACCGACCCGGAGGCCCACGAGTGGCTCGATCAGGGCCCGGGGACGATCGTGCGCCTCGCCCCGCGGCCCGACACCCGGGGGTGGTTCGCACCGGACCGGATCGCGCGTCTCGCGCGCGAGTACGCCGGGCATGCGGATGCGGACATTCGCCTGCGGGTGTCCGATCGGGAGATTCCGATCGGCCGCACTCCCTGGCCCTGGACGCTGCCGGCCCGCGAAAGGATCGCCTGGGCCCGCGAGAATTTCGGCACGACTCCCCTGGCCACCTTCCCCGTCACCGTGGCGGCGGCAGGTCTCCACGGGTTGGCGGTGGTCGCCGGCGATCGGATCACCCCGGGCATCTCCCCGCGCCACCGGGTCCACATCAAGGGCATGCGCGTGCTCGACGGGGAGGCTGACCTGCTTCCGCCCTGGGGCTTTTTCGTCAGCCTGGTGGTCAATGGCGACCTGCTCCACCCGACCGCGGCGCGCGAACAGCTGCGGGATGACGAGTTGCTCGCCGAGACTCGCGACGAGCTCGGCCGCCAGGTGATGGCGTGGCTGTTGCGCACCGCACGCGGCGACAGGGACCTCTTCAACCGCTTCCTCACACTCCACCACACAGGCCTCAAGGCGCTGGCCGTGGCGTGCGACACCGACGACTTCCTGGCGCTCGTCCAGCTCCTCCCCTTCAGCAGCACCGTCGGGGAGCGCCCGCTGCCCGATCTGCTGACCGAGCACGATGACGTCCTGGTGGCCGACTCGGTGGACGAGTTCCGCCAGATGGCAGCCGTGGCCACCGCCCAGGGCACGCCGCTGGTGAACGCGGGATATGCCTATGACGGCACGGTCATCGAGCGTTATCGCCGCGAGGCCCCGGCGGGCCAACGTCTGATTCCCGTCGAGCCCGAACGTTTCGCCGCGACGATCGATTCCCTCGAACCGGCCCGCCGCGCCGAGGTCGCTCCCCTGAGCGCGGCTGCCCAGCGCGTGCTCGACGAGGCCGGCGTACGCGTCGAAATCCGCAGGTTCGCGCCCGAGTCCGTGCCGGCCCTCCTGCTGGATTCGTCCCACGATCGCCATCGCCGGCTCAGCCGGGCGACCGAAACCTCCGGGGATCTCTGGGCAGGGCTGCTGCAGGCGGTCGATGACCGCGCCGATGCGCGGCCGCGCCTGATCCTCAACGATGCCAACCCGATGGTGCGCCGGCTCGTCGGAGTCGATGACCTGCGCGTACTGCGACCGGCGGTGCAGGCGGTCTATGCCCGCGCCCTCCTGCAGGGCCAACACCCGGTGTCGGCGGGCGATGCCCGCATGATCGAACACGCCTTCGGCGGGCTGCTCGAGCTCGCCCTGACCGGAACGGAGAGGTCATGAGCCCGACCCGCGAAGAAGTCGCCGCCCTGCTCGAGGTGCTGGAGGGCCTTCCCCACACCGAATGGCTCACCCCCGCCGAGGCGGCCCATCGGGCGGCCATCGAGCTGGGTGACGAGGAGTTGCTCTGGTGGGCCGACCACCAGCTCTGGACCGCCTGGAGCTATTCCGGCGGTGAGCGGACTCGCGCCCTGCCCTACTTCGTGCGGATGGTGACTCAGCTCGAGGCCCAGCCCGACTGGTGGGATGACGAATACACCCGTTACACGCTGTGGGCCTACAAGGGCGCGGTCATGACCGCCCTCTCGACCCCGGACATCTCGCTCGACCAGATCGAGGGATTCATCGGGTCGATGCGCGCGAACTATGCACGCTTCGGCCGTCCGGACCGGTCGGTGCTGATGACCGAATATCGCGTGCGGCGACACACCCACGGCTATCCCGCGGCCGACGAATTGTTCGCGCAGTGGACGGAGATGCCCCGGGACGACCTGAGCGACTGCGAGGGGTGCGAACCCACCTCTCTGGCCCTCCACGCCGCCGAACTCGGGCGCTGGGAGGAGGCGGCCCGCATCTCGCTGCACGTCCTCGAGGAGGCGAGCCTGCATTGCTCGGAGCAGCCCCAGCACATCTGTGCGGCGGCCGTCGAGCCCCTGCTGCGCACGGGCGAGATCGAAGGCGCCCGCTGGGCCCATCTCACCGGCTGCCGTCTCAGCGGTCACAATCCCCACGACGCGCTCGAGATGGCGCGGCACGTGAGCAACGCAGCCCGGGCCGGAGAGCCCCTGCGCGCCCTGGAACTGATGGAGGCCCGGCGTCGGCTCGGCTTCGGTGACCCGATGGCGGAACTGACCTGGCTGGCGATGGGGGCCGGCGCGCTGGGCATCCTCGCGGCGGAGCATCCCGACCTGGACGTGCACGTCCACGCCGATCTCACCGAGACGGCCGCCGGGGCCCGCGACCGACTGCAGGCCGAAGCTCTCTCCCTGGCCGCACGGTTCGATGACCGCAACGGCACCGACACCGTGTCGACGTGGGTGCGCGCCGCGTTCGCACCCGAGCCCCTCCCGGGTCTCGACCTGCCGGTGTCGGGCCTCGATCGCGTACGCCCGGCCGCGGGCGAGGACTTCGCCACCCTGGTGCAGGATCCGATCGCCGCCGATGCTCGGCGTCGCGAGATCCGGGAGGCCGAGGACGACCTGGCCCTGGTGGCCCTGGGCGCGGCCTGGATCGATGCGGACCTGCCCGACCCGGCCACCGCCCAGGCGCTTGTGGCCGCCGCCGAACTAGACTGGGTCGCCGGATTCGTGCACCTGCGGCGGAACGAACCGGCGCTGCTGGAGGCCGCCCAGCAGCGCGGCCTGCGACGCCTGCGCACAGCCGGCCGGGACGCCAAGGCGGCCCTGTGGGAGATGTTCCGGCTGCGACCACCGATTCAGGAGGTGGACGACGACGCCATCGCCAGGGCCACGGACTGGCACGCGCAGGCCGCGTCGCATCCCGATCCGATCGAGGTTGCACGTGCCCACCAGGCGTACGGCGAAGTGCTGCATGCCGGGCAGCGTTTCGACGAGGCTGCCGGATTCTACGAAGGGGCGCTCGTGATGCTCACGTCCGTCTCCCCCGACGACGGAGAGGCGTTGCGTCTGCAGGCCCGGATCCTCGCGCGACAGGCCTGGTTGCCCGGAGCCGACAGCGACCGTCTGCTCGGCGAAGCCCTGGACCGGGCCCGGACCGCGGGCGCGGGCACCGCGCTGCTGCTGGCCCAGGTCGTCCAGTTCCGGCTGGGTTCGGGACACCCAGACACGGCCGACTCGGTCTGTGAGTTCCTGGATCAGGCGGGAACCGAGAACGACTTCGCCGCCTGGGGTGCTGTCCCCCTGGCCACCCACCCGGAGGCGATGCCCGCGACCGAGCGTGCGATCCCCCTCATCCAGCGCATCGTGGTGCGGGCCCAGGGGACGCCGGAGGGCTGGCAGGCCCTGCGCGCCCTCGCCGATCTGTCCCTGCGCAGTGGCCGCCTGCTCGAGGTGGCGGAACTCGCCGACCAGGGGCTCCGGATCGCCGAGTCAGCCGCGTTCCCGGCCGACGAGGTCGAACTCGGCACGAGTCATCTGCACATGCTGGCCGCCCAGGCCAATGATGCCCTCGGCGACCCTGCCCGCGCTGCTCACCATGCCCGGGCCTATCTCGCCACGGTCGGGGACAATGACCGGCGCGCCTGGGCGTTGACAGTCATCGCCCAGCACAGCGGCCTGGCGATGGACTGGGAGAACGCTCTCGCATCCGCGCAGGCCGAGGGCGATCCGGCCAACGCCTCGGAGGCCATCCAGGGTGGCGTGCTGGCCCTGCGGCGCGAACACGGTCCCGGCCCTGCCCTCGAGCTCATCGATCGCGAACAGCCGCGGCTCGCGGCCATGACCGACGACGAGGGCTTCACCGACTTCATCACCGGTGTGTGCGAACACTGGCGAGCCCGGATGCAGGGCGACCAGGGCGGCAATGCGGAGCCCGCCTTCGTCGCCGCCCAGGAAGCCTTCGAGCGTGCGGACGGTCCCCAGCAGGCCATCCGCGTGCGCCTCGAACACGGTCATTGGCTTCATCGCTCGGGTCGCACCGCCGAGGCGATCGAGGTGTTCCGGACCACGGCCGAGGCCGCCGCACCGCTGGGCCTGACCGACGAGGCACAGAGTGCGGCGTACGAATGGAGCGAAGCGCTCGCCGAACTGGGGCGCGACGAGGAGGCCGCGGAAGTGGCCCGCCGCTTCGGACTCACCGACTGAACTCCCCGGTCAGCCCGCCAGCCCGGCCACCAGGTTGATCGTGGTGGCCACGATGCCCGTGCCCAGGACGTAGGACAGCAAGGTGTGGAAGAAGACGATCTTGCGCACCTCGGGGGTGTTCATGGTCTGGTCGGACACCTGGAACGTCATGCCGAGACAGAACGAGAGATAGGCGAAGTCCGACATCCGCGGCTCGGCGTCGCCGTCGAAGGTGATGCAGCCGGGCTGGGCATTCACATAGTGCCGGGCATAGCGGACCATGTAGACGGTGTGGATCATCAGCCACGCCACGGCGATCGTCGCCACCGAGACCAGGGCCTCGAAGACCTTCGGCCCACCGTCCGGCTGCAGCAACATGTTGGCGACCCCGCCGAGACTGGCGAGCGCTGCCACAAGCGCAAGGACGTCGACGAGGTTGCGGGACTCGCCAAGACCATCGACGTGCTCCTTGGTGCCCGCCGCGTCGAGGCGCATCGCCATCACCAGCAACGGCACTGCGAAGGCCAGGCCGGCCACCACGAATCCGATCAGGATGTGGCTGATGCGCGTCGCGCCGTCGGGCAGTGGAATCAGCAGGCCCGCGAGCACGCCCAGGACTGCGCCGACACCGATCCGCAGCCACAGCACCAGATGATCATGGTCCTGCCGGATGACGGTGGTCATGATCGCACCACCGGCGTACGCCCCACTCCGGCGCTGACGAACGCCACCGCCCGGGCGGCGGCCTGCTCGATCGGCATGCCGCCCTCGACCATCGGGACGATGCCGTTGATCGCACCCCAGGCGAGGGCCGCCGTGGTCCGGGGATCGTCGGCGCCGAAGTCGGCGATGGCCTCGACGAGAGGCGCCATGAGCGCCCCGTGCAGTTGGCCGAGCCGCTCGCGCTGCGCCGGCGGCAACTGCTCGACCTCGATCGCATGATTCGGGCTGTGGCCCGACTTCGCGCCCGCGAGCACGGCCCGCACGATCGCGGCGATGCGGTCGCCCGGGTCGCTCCCAGCGGCAGCGACGGCCTCGGACAGGTCGTTCGTGGCGCGCACGAAGAGTGCCTCGACGGCCGCAGCGACCAGTTCGGCGGCCGAGCCGGCGTACTGATAGACGCTCGTCCTCGCCAGCCCGGACCGCTCCGCGACAGCCGCTGGGGTGACCGCGGACGGGCCCTCCCCGACGAGCAGGTCGACAGCGGCATCGATCACCTGCCGGGCCTTCATCGCACGATGCTCGGCCACTGTGGCCGCTTCGATCTTCGGCATGCCCCCTCCTCGCCCTCGGAGTTCACTTGCGTCGACTTTAACAACACTCCGTCAGCATGTTACCGTCACTGTGTCGTCAAGTCCGGAAACACCGGCTGCCGATTCCTGGAGCCCTCATGTCCGACATCCTCGAAGTACGCCCGGCCCACCGCTGGCGCGCCATGGCCGCGATCGCGCTGGGCACGTCGCTGGTCATCATGGACGCCACCATCGCCAACGGCGCCCTGCCGATCGTCATCGACGACCTCGGCATGTCAGCCACGCAGGCGCAGTGGGTCAGCGCGGTCTATGCCCTCGTCTTCGCCTCCCTGATGCTGACCTCCGGCCGACTCGGCGACCTGTTCGGCCGCAAGCTGATGTTCGTCGTCGGCCTGATCGTCTTCATGGGCTCCTCCCTGGTCGCCGGCTTCGCGGCCACACCCGAGATCCTGATCGCGGCCCGCCTGGTGCAGGGCATCGGCGCCGCGATGGTGTTGCCCGCGACCGCTTCGACGATCAATGCGATGTTCGGCGGCAAGGACCGCTCCATCGCGTTCGCGATCTATGGATCGACGATCGGCGGCATGGCCGCGGTCGGCCCACTCGTCGGCGGCTGGTTGGCCACCGACTTCAGCTGGCGCTGGGCCTTCTGGCTCAACATCCCGTTCGGTCTGATCGCACTCGGCCTGGCGCTGGCCTTCCTGCCCGAGACCCGCGATCCGAAGCTGCGTCGTGGTGCCGATGTGCTCGGCACGCTGCTCGCCGTCGGTGGTCTGGCCGCGATCGTCTATGGCCTCGTCGAATCGTCGCAATATGGCTGGATCCGCCAGGCCGACGGCTCTCTGTCCCCTGTCATCGTGGCGTTGGTCGGAGGCCTGGTCCTGATGGTCATCTGGGTGGCGGTCGAACGCGCGCGCGAGCGGGCCGGCAAGGTCGTGCAGACCCACCTCGGCCTGTGGCGCATCGGCAACTTCCGCAACGGTGCGATCGCCTCGTTCGTCATCACGCTCGGCGAGTTCGGCATGCTCTTCACGATGCCGCTCGTCCTGCAAGGGGCGATGCGCTACAACGCGCTCGGCACGGGCTGGCTGATGATGGTCCTCGCGGTCGGCACGTTCGTGATGTCTGCTGCCGTACCTCATCTGGCCAAGCGCCTCGGCAATCGGGCCGTGGTGCGCATCGGCGTACTCCTCGAGGCCATCGCTGTCGGCGGCATCGCGCTCGTCCTGCCCGGCGGGTTCTGGCCCCTGGCTGCCTGCCTGTTCCTCTATGGAATGGGCGTCGGGATGGCGACCGCCCAGGTCACCAATGTCATGCTCGCCGAGGTGCCCGTCGGCCTGTCGGGCGAGGCGTCGGGTCTCCACACGACCGTACGCCAGCTCGGCTCGGCCATGGGTGTCGCGGTGCTCGGCGGGCTGTTGATCTCGATGCTCACCAGCGGGACGGAGTCGCGGATGGTCGCGGCGGGGGTCCCCGAGGACGTGCGCGCCCCTGTCTCCGCCGCCGTGCACGGCTCGATCGGTGCCGCGATCCCCTCGCTCCAGGCCAATCCTCAGACCGCCGCGGCGGCGGATGCTGCTGCCGACGCGCTCGTGCACGCTGCCAAGGTGTCGACCGGCGTCGCCGCGGGCATCCTCGGCCTCGGTTTCCTGGCCACGCTCGGCCTCACCGACGTGTCCGAGGCGGAACGCCGGCGTCGGCGGGGCGAATCGGAGGACGAGATCATCGCCGAGGACGTCAGGCAGCCCGCCACCGGGGCCGGTCCGCACCGGGAGTGAGCCGGCAGACCATCGGCGTACCCGTATCCGTCGTGCCCCACGCCCCTTCCGGCGAGCAGTAGGCCCCGGGCGAGACCTGTCGATAGATGCCGTCGCCGTCGGGCGTACCCGCCGGTCGCGGGGCCCTGGTCGCGCTCGCCTGCGGGCTGGCGGCGACAGGCGCGGGATCGGTACGCCCGGCCTGGGGCGGTGCTTCCGTTCCGTCCGGCAGGGGCTCGTCGGGGCACTCGGACAGGATCTCTTCGAGTACGCCCAGTTCCGTGGTGGTGACGGTCAGCTCATAGCGTTGCTTGACGGCCACTTGGCGGGCGGCGTACGCACAATGGGTCGCCGCAGCCGGCGGCAGCCAGCGGCTCGCATCGCTGCTCGCCTTGGCGCGGTTGTGGGTCGCGAGCGTGGCGACGAGGACGAGCGGGTCGTTGGCGAAGTCCTGGCGACGCTCGGGCGACCAGGTGGACGCCCCGGAAGCCCAGGCGTTGCCGAGCGCCACCACATGGTCGATGTCGACCTGGTCGCGGGTGACCGGCAGCGATTCATCGGAATAGCGGTCGTGCAGGATTCCCGACTCGACCCGGCAGTCGTTGGAACCTGGTCGGAAGACCACCTCGGTCAGGTCGCGCGCGAGCGTGTCGTTGCGGGCATCACACCCGTTGCGGTCGAAGTCGAACCCGTTGAAGTTGAACAACCGGCCGTCATAGCCGGCTGGGGGTGCGGCATCGCTCACTCCGAGCCCCGCCAGCGCTCCGCCCACGGCACCCGGGATCGGCCCCGGCCCGGCTGACGGCCCTGTGGCAGATCCGGGCTCTGTCCTCGCGGAGTCGCGCTCGAGCAGGTACGCCACCCCGCCACCGATGAGCACCAGCACGGCCACCGTCACCGCGATGATCAACCTGAAGCGGGGCCGACGTGGGGGCGGAGGAGGGGGCACATAAGTCGCACCGCCCGGAGGTCCGAACGGTGTCGGACCCACGGGCTGTGCGGTGAAAGGTGATCGACCTGGTGCGAGGTCGAACGGCGAACCGGTCACTCAGTCGAGATAGTCCCGGAGCACCTGCGAGCGCGACGGGTGACGCAGCTTCGACATCGTCTTGGACTCGATCTGGCGGATCCGCTCACGGGTCACGCCATAGACCTTGCCGATCTCGTCGAGGGTCTTGGGCTGGCCGTCGGTCAGGCCGAAGCGCATGGACACGACACCGGCCTCGCGCTCGGACAGGGTGTCGAGGACGTCGTGGAGCTGCTCCTGCAGAAGGGTGAAGCTCACCGCGTCCGCCGGGACAACGGCCTCGGAGTCCTCGATCAGGTCGCCGAACTCGGAGTCGCCGTCCTCACCCAGCGGGGTGTGCAGCGAGATGGGCTCGCGGCCATATTTCTGGACCTCGACGACCTTCTCCGGGGTCATGTCGAGTTCCTTGGCCAGCTCCTCCGGCGTGGGTTCGCGACCGAGATCCTGCAGCATCTGGCGCTGGACACGGGCCAGCTTGTTGATGACCTCGACCATGTGAACCGGAATGCGGATCGTGCGGGCCTGGTCGGCCATGGCGCGGGTGATGGCCTGCTTGATCCACCACGTCGCATAGGTCGAGAACTTGTAGCCCTTGGTGTAGTCGAACTTCTCGACCGCACGGATCAGGCCCAGGTTGCCTTCCTGGATCAGGTCGAGGAAGAGCATGCCGCGGCCCGTGTAGCGCTTGGCGAGCGAGACCACCAATCGGAGGTTGGCCTCGAGCAGGTGATTCTTGGCGCGTCGCCCGTCCTCGGCGATCCACTCGTAGTCGTCGACATCGTCGGTGCCCACGCTGGAGGCCTCGTCGCTGAGGCGCTCGTCGGCGAACAGGCCTGCCTCGATGCGCTTGGCGAGCTCGACCTCCTGCTCGGCGTTGAGCAGCGCGACCTTGCCGATCTGCTTGAGGTAGTCCTTGACGGGATCGGCGGTCGCACCGGCCGCCATGACCTGCTGCTCGGGCTCGTCGGCGTCATCGGCGTCGGACAGGGAGAAGCCCTGCTGCTCCTCGGTGAGCTCCTTCTCCTCCTCGGCCACCGCCTCGGGCTTGAACTCGCCCTCGTCGACATCGTCGAGCGTGCGCTTCTTGCCGACCGTCAGAACGAGGTCGTTGCCGTCGATCTTGGCTTCGACCTGGGCCGTGCCGTCAGCCAGCTGGTTGACGACCTCACTGCGGGTCGGCTCGGCCGCGGCGGCCTTCTTGGCGGGGGCTTTCTTCGCCGGCGCCCGCTTGGCCGGTGCCTTCTTGGCGGCCGTCTTCTTTGCCGGCGCCTTCGTGGCGGGGGTCTTCTTCGCGGCGGCCCGCGCGGTCTTCTTGGCAGGGGCCTTCTTCGCGGGAGCCTCTGCGATCTCGGCAGAGAGATCGACAGCGGCTGCGGACTGATTGGACGGCGTCACCAATTACCTCGGCCTTCTCGGGTGCTCTTCCGGCAGCACATCCCTGATTTCAGGGCACAGCAATTCACGCTGCTGTCAATGCACTGCATCTCATGCATTCTGGCACGCCTTGCCAAACGACCCAACCCGGTATCACCGGCGTGGCGTTCCGGGCGTGGCCTCGCCCCGTTCTTCGACACCACGAAAAGCGCGAGACACCACGAAGAGCGCCGAGACGCCTGCTCGAACAGACGTTTCGATCCGCTTCAGGGTGTCTCGCGGCTGTAAGCACCAGGACGGTCAAAAGCCGGCCCAGCGTGATCCTGGATTCAGTCGGCCTTGACCGCGTGAACAGGACACACGGCGTCGAGAAGGATGCGCTGGGCATTGAGGCCGAGGAGCAGCTTGCCGGTGGGCGAACGCCGCCGCAGGCCGATGACGACGAAGTCGGCATTGACGCGGGCGGCCACGTCGATGATGTGATCCGCGATATGGCCGGTGGGCGATGGTTCCTCGACGTCGACCCGGACACCGAGCCGTTCGAGTTCCGCACGGCCGGCCTCGATGTCTTCGCGCTCGGTGTTGGGCACGAGCACGACACGACAACTTCGCAACTGGGCTTCCTCGGCAGCATGCTCGAGGGCAGCCCAGCCCTCCCGCTTGTTGGAGAACCCCACCACGATCGTCATTGCTACTCCCCCGACGAGCCCCGGGCTCGTCTCGTTGCTTGGGCGAGTCTGCCACGGCCCTGCCGCTCGGCACGGCCAACACAACACGATGGACCTTACTAGCCTCGCTATCCTCGGCGCCATGTCCGAAGCCCGCGCGCCCCTGCCCGACAAACGACCCACCCTGCGTACGCATCACGGCGACACGTTCACCGACAACTGGGAATGGTTGCGCGATGGCAAGGACCCCGAGGTCGTCGCCCATCTCGAGGCCGAGAATGCCTGGACGGCCGCCCAAACCGCGCACCTGAAGCCTCTCGAGGACGAACTCTTCGAAGACGTCAAAGCGCGCACCCAGGAGACCGACCTGTCGGTCCCCCGCTTCCACCGGCACGGCGAGGATGCGTTCTGGTACTACCGCCGCACCGTCGAGGACCGGGACTATGCGGTGCACTGTCGCGTACCCGCGACCGATCCCGACCATATCCCCGATCCGGACGCCGAACTCGCGGGCGAGCAGATCCTGCTCGACGAGAACGCCGAGGCCGAGGGCCAACAGTTCTTCAGCCTCGGCGCGTTCGGGGTCTCCCCCGACGGCACGCTCCTCGCCTACTCGATCGATGTCGCCGGGGACGAGCGTTATGAGCTGCGTGTACGCCGCATCGCGACCGGCGAGCAGGTCGGCGTACCCATTCCGCAGATCGGGGCCGGCGTCAGTTGGGCGGGCAATAGCACCGTCATCTATTCGCGCGTCGACGAGGCGTGGCGTCCGTTCCAGGTGTGGCGCCACACGCTGAGCGACGACCCGGCCGATGACCAACTGATCCTCGCCGAGGACGACGAGATGTTCTGGCTCGGCGCCGATGAATCCCGGGATCGGGAGTGGCTGGTCCTGTCGGCCGGATCCAAGCTGACCACCGAGGTCTGGCTCGTTCCCGCCAGTGACCCGGGTGCTCCTCCCCGGACCGTGGCGGGGCGTACGCCCGGGCTGGAATACCTCGTCGAGGTGGCCGCCGACGAACTGTTCGTCATCCACAACGCCGACTCTCCGGATTTCGCCGTGGCCCGCGCTCCGATCGCCGAGGGCACCGGCCCCGTCGCCCCGATGGAGGCGTGGCGGCCGTTCGTCGGCCCGACTGCGGGCGTTCGCTACACGGATGTCAACGCGTTCGAAACCCATGTCGTCGTCGGCCGCCGTCGCGATGGCCTCACCGGCGTGGAGGTCCATGCGCTGGACCCTGCGACGACGGACCCGGTCGACGTGACGTTCGCAGAACCCGTGCGCACGGTCTATGCCCATGGCGCGGAGGACTACGACACGGATCGCGTCCGCCTGTTCTATACGTCGCTCGTGACTCCCCCGTCGGTGATGAGCCTCGATCTTGCGAGTGCCGAGCTCACTACGCTCAAGACGACGCCGGTGCTCGACCACCCGACCAGCGGGGCGTACTCGCCGGATGACTATGTCTCCGAGCGGATCTGGGCGACCGCGGACGACGGGACGCAGGTGCCGATCTCGCTGGTACGCCACCGCGACACCCCGGTCGACGGCACCGCCCCGGCGCTGCTCTATGGCTATGGGTCCTACGAGATCAGCATCGATCCGACGTTCTCGATGATGCGGCTGTCGCTGCTCGACCGGGGCTTCGTATATGCGATCGCCCACATCCGGGGCGGCGGCGAGATGGGCCGGGCCTGGTATGAGAACGGCAAGATGCTCACCAAGCGCAACACGTTCACCGACTTCATCGCCGCGGCGCGCCATCTGGTGACTGCGGGCTACACCTCGGCCGATCGGCTGGCGGCCCAGGGCGGCAGTGCGGGTGGACTGCTGATGGGCGCGATCGCCAATCTCGCTCCCGACGCGTTCCGCGCCATCCACGCCTCCGTGCCGTTCGTCGATGCCCTCACCACCATCCTCGACCCGGAGCTGCCGCTCACGGTGACCGAATGGGAGGAGTGGGGCGATCCGTTGCACAACCCGGACGTGTACGCGTACATGAAGACCTATTCGCCCTATGAGAATGTGACCGCGCAGGCGTACCCCGCGATCCTCGCGACCACGAGCCTCAACGACACCCGGGTGTTCTTCGTCGAGCCGGCCAAGTGGATCGCTGCCCTGCGCGACACCGCCACCAACGGCCCTGACCGCCCGATCCTCTTCCGGTGCGAGATGGTCGCCGGCCATGGCGGGGTGTCGGGTCGCTACAACTCGTGGCGCGAGGCCGCGTTCGAGTACGCCTGGCTCATCGACCAGGTGACCACATCACGGTGACGCCTTTTTCGTGAGAGCGGCCCGGGGCATCGGACCACGGTCTGACACGACCGTGGTCTGAGTGCCCTCACGGTAGTCATCAGGGTTTCTTCAGGGTCTCCGTGGAATCCTTTCGTGGGTCCGAAGCGTTGGGGTGAGTGAAGGCTACGAAAGGACTGCCATGGCAACCATGTCCAGCCACCGCCCCCGCAGCACCGAGGGAATCGACGGCAAGGACGCGGTCGGGCTCTATCTCGAAGGGATCGCCCGCACCCCGCTGCTGACCGCCGACGAAGAGGTCGAACTCGCCCGCAGGATCGAGGTCGGGCTCTATGCAGAACAGATTCTCGCCGGCCGGGTGACCCGGACCGAGCGCACGGCTGGGGCGCGCGAGAACGGCAAGAGCGCCAAGCGCGCCTCGAAGGACGAACTCGAAGAACTCGCGGCCGATGGCCAGGCCGCCCTGCAACAGTTCGTGACCGCCAACCTGCGTCTGGTGGTGTCGGTCGCCCGGAAATATGGCCGTGCCCAGATGCCCCTCCTCGACCTGGTCCAGGAGGGCAACACCGGGCTGATCCGTGCGGTGGAGAAGTTCGACTACACCAAGGGATTCAAGTTCTCGACCTATGCGACCTGGTGGGTCCGGCAGTCGATCTCGCGCGGCATGGCCCAGCAGGGCCGCATCGTGCGTCTCCCCGTCCATGTGGCCGAGCAGGTCAACCAGGTCTCGGCCGTGCGCCGCACCCTGGAGCGCAAGCTCGGTCGCGAGCCCGAGGTCGTGGAGATCGCGCTCGAACTCGATATCGAACCCGAGCGGGTTCTCGACCTGATGCGCTATGGCCGTGATCATGTCAGCCTCGACGCCCCGGTCGAGGAGGACGGCGACACCTCGCTCGGCGACCTGATCGCGCGCGAGCCGATGCCCGGTCCCGACGAGGTCGTCATCGACGCCCAGGAGCGCGAACGCCTCGAGGACATGCTGGCCGATCTCGATGACCGCTCCGCCGATGTCGTACGCCGGCGCTACGGCCTTCTGGACGGTCGGCAGGCCAAGCTGGCCGATATCGGCCAGATCTGGGGCATCACTGCCGAACGTGTCCGCCAGATCGAGCGGCACGCGCTCGCGAAGCTCCGGGACAACGAACTGGCGGCCTGATCCCGTCGGTCCGCCGGACCTGTCCTGACTAGCCCTGATCCGCTCGGTTGTTCTCAACCGGGCGGATCAGTCCTTCCTGGGTGGCGGACGCCACCATGCGGCCGTGCTGGAAGATGCGCGAAGTCGACATCCCGAGCCCGCCGATCGCGATCGGGGAGATCTGGTCATAGAGCCACCACTCATCGGCCCGCACCGGGCGGTGGAACCACATGGCGTGATCGATCGAGGCGGCCTGGAAGCGGCGTTCGTCGAAGACCGGTGAGTGGGGCACGGTCGAGACGCCGAGCAGGGTGAGATCCGACAGGTACGCCAGCACTGCGGCATGCAGGTGCCGGTTGTCGGGCAGGCCGGAGTTGGCCCGGACCCAGATGCGGGCGTGGGCGCCGTGGGCCGTCGCCGGGATGGTCCCGTCCGGACCGGACGAGCCGACCCACCGCACGTCATAGCCGCCGAAGGCGCTCTCCCACAGCTCGGCCGGGGCACCGCTGCGCTCCGACATGATCTCGCTCATCCTGGGGCAGTCCTCGGCGGCCGGCACGTCGGGCATGGCGTCGGAGTGTTCGAGTCCGGGCTCGCGGATGTGGAAAGACGCGGTCAGGCCGAGGATGACATGGCCGTCCTGGCGGGCGAGCACGCGACGGGAGGAGAAGCTCCGGCCGTCGCGGAGGGTCTCCACATCGAAGATCATGGGCGCGTCGGTGCGGCCGGGCCGCAGGAAATAGGCGTGCATCGAGTGCGCCGTGCGGTCCTCGGGAACCGAATGGCTGGCCGCCATGAGGCTCTGGGCCAGCACCTGGCCGCCGAAGGTGCGCTGGCGCTTGGTGCTCGGATGGCGCCCCCGGAACAGGCCGACCTCGATCTCCTCGAGGTCCAGCAGGGTGAGCAGTTCGTCGATGGGGCTCAGCAGCGTCACTTGTCGTCGTCCTTGCGATCCTGTTCGGCCAGGAACCGTTCGAGTTCGGCCCCGATCTCTTCCGCGGACGGCAGCGGGCCGTCCGACTGAGCCTGATCGTATTGCCGTTCGAACTGTTCCACGACCTGCTGGACCTCTTCCGAGGTGGCGACTTCGCTGCCGATCTCGTGGAGGTTGGTTTCCGCCTTCTCGGGCAGGTCGCCGAGCGGCAGCGCCAGGCCGGTGCCCTCGTTGATGCGGTTCAACCCGGCAATGGCCGCCTGATAGAAGGGCGCCTGGGACAGATAGTGGGGCACGTTGACCGCGAGCCCGAGCGCATCGACCCCGCCCTGCCCGAGGTGGAGCTCGAGATAGGCCCCGAAGCCACCCGGGATCTCGATCCGGCCCACCCACACCGGATTCTCGCTGCGGATCAGGTCGGGCCGGCTGGCGTACTCCGTGATCAGGCTGGGCCGCGTGTGCGGCACGCCTGTCGGGATCCCGTGGCTGGTCACCGCGAGGCGCACGTCGAGCCGTTGGGCCAGCCCGACGATCGCCGCGGTGGCGCGCTCCCACTGCGTATCGGGCTCGGGGCCCGACAGGAGCACGAACTGCTCGCCGCCGGGTGCGGTGACGAGGTGCATCGCGAGCACGAACTTCTCGGCGGACTTCCACTGATCGGTGTCGAACACCATCATGGGCCGCCGGCTCCGATAGTCGTGGAGCTGATCGTGGTCGAACTCCACCAGAAGCTGCGACGGGCAGGTGGCCAGGATGTGATCCGCGATCGTGCGGCTGACCTGACCGGCATCGACATAGCCGTGGAGCAGGTGGATCAGCACGGGCCGACGGTCCCGCATCTGTTCCCACAACGCCGGGTTGAACGTGTAGAGCAGGCGGGGATCAAGCATGGCGACCAATGTACTGGCCCGCCGAAGCCAGCGCCGTCCGCACACGTTTCGCCGACACCGGCCGCACCGTGCCGAGGCTCTGCGCGAAGAGGCTGACCCGCAACTCCTCCAGCTGCCAGCCGACCTCGGCCACCTCGTCGGGCAGCGGGCCGGCCGGCAGGCGGGCGACCAACTCGGCGTACTCGCGCTCCAGGGGCCAGATCGTGCGCAGCGCATCGTCGTCGCGCCGCACGTTGCCGCGCCGGGAGCCGAGCCTGAGCTCGATCGCATGGAGATATTTGGCGACCTGCGAGAACCAGGGCTCCCCGGTGGCCGCCAGGAAGCCCTTGAAGACCAGGTTGTCGCGCTGCTCAATGATGTCGTCGGCGATCTCGGCATCGTCGACGCCGGCCAGGGCGAGGCTGACCTGCTGGTGGTGCCGCAGGATCTCCGCGGTCTGGGCCACGACCATCCGCATCCGGTCGGGCAGCTCCATGCGCACCTCGTCGCAGAGCTTCCGGAAGGCCGCCTCGGTGCGCACCGGCTCCCCACCGGGGATCAGGTCACCGACGGCCTTGAGGCGGGCATCGGCCAGCAGCTCGGGCACGCTCGGATAGGGGCTGTTCCCCAGCGCCAGCTTGTCTGTGTTGGACAGGTGGCCGACGACCCACTTGGTGGGATCGGGTGTGTTGAGCTGGACGAGCCGGCGTACGCCCAGGCGATGCGCGCGATCACGGGTCGCGGGATTGTCATGGACGACCACGCTCACGGCCGTGCCCTCGTCGACGAGACCCGGATAGCCGACGCCCCCGCCGACCTTCTGCTGCTCCGGGAGGGTGCCGAAGGTCCAGTCCGTCGCGCGCGTACGCCCCGGTTTCGCGGCCGCGCGCGTCAGCTTCTCGGTGAGCTGGGGCGCGAAACGGCGCCTCAGTTCGGCGAGGTCCTTGCCGCGACCGACCTCGCGGTCGCCGCGGGCCGCATCGCGGACGACGAAGGTGACGCGCAGATGGTCGTCGAGCTTGGTCAGGTCCCAGGCGTCCTCGGGAACGATCTCGCTGGTCAGGCCGCGCAGGGCCCGACCGAGCGCCTGGGGGAAGGGGACAGTCTCGGGGGTGTCATGCTCCGCCAGCCACCGCAACGCATCGCGGGCGTGGTCGGGGGCCGGGACGAACCGGGTGCGGACCTGCTTGGGCAGGCTGCGGATCAGCTCGGTGGCCAGTTCGTGCCGAAGACCGGGCACCTGCCAGGTGAACGGTTCGGGCGGCACCTGGTTGAGGCGGGCGAGCTGCAGGTCGACGCTGACCCCGTCGGCCCCCGATCCCGGGTCGAAGACGTAGCTGACCGGCAGGCTCGTGCCGTCGACCTCCCACTGGTCGGGAAAGTCACCGGCGGCCGGACCGGCGGCGTCGTGGGTCAGGTCGTCGAGCGTGAGGTCGAGGAACGCATCGTCGCTGCGCCGCTTGACCCGCCACCACGCATCGAAGTGACGCACGGACACGACATCGGCCGGGATCCTGGCCGCATAGAAGTCGAAGATCGTCTGGTCATCCACCACGATGTCGCGGCGCCGGGCCCGCTCCTCGAGCTCCTCGGCTTGGGCGCGCACGTCGGCATTGCGGGCGAAGAAGTGATGCCGCGTACGCCAGTCCCCCTCGACCAACGCCGACCGGATGAAGATCTCGCGGGCCGCTGCCGGGTCGATGCGCGAATAGTTGACCAGCCGTCCCGAGACGATCGGCACCCCCAGGAGCATGACGGTCTCGGTCGCCACCACCGCGCCGGTGCGGGCGGACCAGTGCGGTTCCGAATGCGTACGCCGCAGCAGGTGCTCCCCCACCTTCTCGACCCAGGCCGCCTCGATCCCGGCCACCGTGCGGGCCCAGAGGCGGGTGGTCTCGACCAGTTCGGCCGCCATGACGAGTTCGGGCTGGGACTTGGCGACGGCGGAACCCGGATTGATGGCGAACTTCGCGCCCCGCGCTCCCAGGTATTCGCGGGGACCGGGGCGTCGACGCTGCTGGCCGCGCTGGCGGGGCAGGGTCTTCTTGTCGTCGATCTCGGCGAGGCCGATGTGGGACAGCAGGCCGGACAGCACGGCGGTGTGGATGGCATCGGGTGTGGCGGGCTGCTGGTTGCGGGTGAGCTGGAGCTCGCGGGTGATGTCCTTGAGCTGGCCGATCAGGTCCTGCCATTCGCGGATGCGGAGGAAGTTGAGGTGTTCGGCCCGGCACATGCGCCGGAATGCGTTGCCGCTGAGCGTCATGCGCTGCTCACCCAGATAGTCCCAGAGCCGCAGGAGGGCGATGAAGTCGGAATGGTCCGGAGTCGGTTCCTCCCCTTCGGCCACCGGTGCGGCATGGAAGCGGCGATGCAGGGTGTCGGCCTGTTGCTGGGCATCCGACGGCCGTTCGCGCGGGTCCTGGATCGTCAGTCCGGCCACGATCACCATGACCTCGCGCAGGCAGTCCTGCTTCTCCGCCTCGACGAGCATGCGGGCCATCCGGGGGTCGAGCGGGATGCGCGACAACTGGTGACCGATCTTCGTCAGTCGGGGGCTGGCGCCCGGCGTACCCGAACGGGCACCCCTGGGCTGCTGCCGCAGCGCACCCAGCTCGGTGAGCAGGCGCAGGCCGTCGGTGATCTGGCCGGCATCCGGGGGTTCGACGAACGGGAAGGACCCGATATCGCCCAGATCGGCGTGGGCCATCTGGAGGATGACCGAGGCGAGATTGGTGCGCAGGATCTCGGGATCGGTGAACTCGGGTCGGGCGTTGAAATCGGTTTCGCTGTAGAGCCGGATGCACACACCCGGCCCGACGCGGCCGCACCGGCCCGAGCGCTGGTTGGCACTGGCCTGCGAGACGGGCTCGATGGGCAGGCGCTGGACCTTGGTGCGGGCCGAATAGCGGGAGATGCGGGCGGTGCCCGGGTCGATGACGTAGCGGATGCCCGGAACGGTGATGGAGGTCTCGGCCACATTGGTGGCGAGGACGATGCGTGAGCCCGTGTGGCCGGTGAACACGCGGTGTTGCTCGGCAGCGGAGAGGCGGGCATAGAGCGGGAGGATCTCGGTGTGGCGCAGTTTGAGCGCCTCGAGCGCCTCCGCGGTGTCCCGGATCTCGCGCTCGCCGCTGAGGAACACCAGGATGTCCCCCGGCCCGAGGGCCCGCAGCTCGGTCACGGCGTCGCAGATGGCATCGACCTGGTCTCGCAGCTCGGCGACGACGGGCGTGGTGACGACGTCCTCGTCGTCGTCATCGGTCGGCAGGTCTTCGACGATCGGGCGATAGCGGATCTCGACCGGATAGGTCCGGCCCGAGACCTCGATGATCGGCGCATCGTCGAAGTGGGCCGCGAAACGCGCGGTGTCGATGGTCGCCGAGGTGATGATCACCTTGAGCTCCGGGCGTCGGGTCAGCAACTGTTTGAGATAGCCGAGCAGGAAATCGATGTTGAGGCTGCGTTCGTGGGCCTCGTCGATGATGATGCAGTCATAGCGGCGCAGGTCACGGTCGTGGCCGATCTCGGCGAGGAGGACGCCGTCCGTCATCACCAACAGCCGGGTCTCGCGGGTGGCCCGCCGGGTGAACCGCACCTGATAGCCGACCTCGTCACCGAGCTCGACCTCCATCTCCTCGGCGACCCTCTCGGCCACGGATCGCGCGGCGATCCGCCGGGGCTGGGTGTGGGCGATTTTCCGCAGGCCGAGCGACAGGCAGATCTTGGGCAGCTGCGTGGTCTTGCCCGATCCCGTCTCGCCGGCCACCACCACCACCTGGGTGTCGGCGATCGCCGCGGCGATGTCGTCGACCCGGGCGGTGATCGGCAGGTCCGGGTCGAAACGAATCACCCCTGTCGACCCGGGCGAAGGGGACAGCACAGCGGGCAGGGACTCACTCCCTGCCCGCGACTCGGTGCCGGTGGAATCGGCGCTCAGAACAAGCCTCTATTTCGTATCGCGGACCAATGCCAGGGGGCACTGACCATAGGCCATGACCGCGCGGATCGTAGCCCCCGGGGAGAACACCGGCAAACCACGTCCGTGGACCTCGAGAACCAGCAGGTCGAAGTCGGCGGAGCGACTGTTGAGTTCGTTGACCGGGTGGGCCTGGACCAACGTGATCTCGACCGGCACCTCCGGATAGTTCTCCCGGTGGGGCGCCAGCAGCTGGTCGAGCACGTCGCGATGGGCCTCCTCCTGATGGTGGGCCCGATCGCTGCGCTGCTTGCGGTCGGCGAAGAAACTCGTGGGCAGTTCGAACGTGTGGATCACTTCGAGCGTCGCGCTGCGGCGCCGGGCCTCGGAGAACGCGAACGCCAGCGCAGCATTGCTCGGCTCGCCGATGTGGATGCCGACGCCGACGCGCCCCTTGTCGCCGGTTCTGGGCTGGTGGGTCGCGGCCGACAGCATGATCACCGGGCAGTGGGCCGTGGCGGCGACGCCCACACTGGTGGAACCCACGAACAACCGCTCCAGGCCGCTCAGTGCCCGTCGGCCGACCACCAGCACCAGGGCCTTCTCGGACAACCGCGTCAGCACGGCGCCCGGATTGCCCATATAGATCTTCGACTTCACCCGCTCGGCCGGGAAGCCCATCGACAGGGCCTTGGCCTTGGCCTCCTCGGCCGCCTCCTGACCGGCTTCCTCCAGGAGATTGGGGTCATAGACAACGCCCCAGGCACCGGCCAGGACAGCGTCATCGACGGCGTGGGCCAGCAGCAGGTCGGCATCCTGGGCGAGCGCCGTGCGTACCCCGAATTCGACGGCACGGATGCCGTCCTCCGACCCATCGACCCCCACGACCACGCGCGGTCGCTGCTGCGAATCCTCTGTCATCGCGCATCCTCTCTGCTCCACATCGAGCCCGTGTCCTCGATCGTAGTGGGCAGCGCCGACAAACCTGAGGGCAGTCGGCCCGCAGCGGTCTCAGGCCCGGACGACCACGCGACCGGTGGTGATCACGGGGTCGACCCGGATGACCAGATCGCGCGGTCCGGGCGCCCAGGGCTCGGGCAGGCGGGCCTGCCACTCGGCCTCCTCGTCGGGGCTGCTGACGCCTTGCGCCACCCCCCGCACCAGCACGGCCCAGCCGGTTCCGGTCTCCACATCGAAGTCATCGACCTCGAAGGCGATCTCGGTTGCCTCGGTCAGGCGCGCGAGCGCTCCGCCGGGAGCGGTGCGGAAGGCGATCACCCCGTCGTGCCAGGCGTACGCGACCGGGAGCACGAGCAGTCCGTTGATGCCGTGCCACGCGACGCGACCGATGCGATGGGTACGCAGCAACTCCCCGGCCTCGTCCGCCGGCAGGGGTTCGAAACGGGCGTACGCCTCGGGCTCACCCATCACGCGTCCCCGAACGTGGTGCGACCGCGGAGGCGGATGGCCAGCTCGTCGTCGATGCCGTCGGCGACCTCGCTCATCACCTGCACGGCCTGGTTGAGATGTGCCGGGACGAACGGATGGGCGAGCACCGACAGGGTGACGAAGACGCGGTCCCGGATCAGCTGGAACTTCACCATGCGCACTTCGGTGTTGAGGTCGCTCAGGATCTCCATGGCCCGCGAGCGGCCCTCGATCTCGTGCACCAACGGGGCGAAGACGATGATCTCGCGGTGGTCGCCGGTGGTGCGCACGAAGAGCATGGTCGACCCGACGCGGATCGTCAGGTCGCCCTCGGAGTCCCGGATCGGCCGATGGCCGAACATCTGGGCCAGTTCCTGTTCGATCATGTCGTCGAGATGCTCGGGACTGACCGGCACGACGGCTGTGACGTCCTCGTCGTCGAACTCGGATTCGCCGGACAGCGGCTTGGGTCTCGGCTGCAGGATCTCGGCCAGTTGGTCGGGCGCGAGGAACACCGGGTGCTGGATGCCATAGATATCGCGCAGCGCCGCGACGGCCAGATGGGCCAGGGTGTCCGAATCCTCCTGGGCGATCTCGACCCAGAAGTTCGGCGTGGGGCGGGCGCCTTCCGAGGTCGGCGGGCGCCAGCCCTGCCGGTCGAACTCCTCCAGCTGGGACGGCACGAGCTGATAATGCTCCCCCAGGACGCCGTTGCTGGCGGCCTCCGCCCGGATCACGTCGCGCGTGATCGAGCTGAACTTGACGAAGGGCACGGTTTCGGACGTCGCGGCGACCGATCCGATCGTGAGGTCGGAGGTGTCGTCCATGACCGAGATGACTTCGGACAGCCGCTCGGAGAAATTGCGCCAGGCCTGGTCGGTGCTCCGGTCCAGGTCGAAGTCGTCATACTCGGGCACCTGATCCTGCTTCCTGTCGGGAACGCGGCGGCTGTTCTCTGCGAACCTAGTCCGCGCGAGGCAGGCTGTCCAAGAGTTGGGGGTGCCTCGCCAACGGGTACGCTGTCGTGCGCGGATCGGCGGGCGACCGATCGACCACCCCCTGATGACTGTCCCGGTGCCCCCGCTGAGGTTACCTTTGTCTTCAGGCGCCGACTGCCCCGGAAGGAGCACCATGAGCCAGCCGCCCGGATATCCCGGAGCCACCCCTGACAACCCCCACGGTGGCCGGCCCAACGACCCATGGGGTTCGGGCGACCCGCAGGGTCCGGGCTCCCAGCCGTCCGCTCCCGGATCCCAGAACTCTGCGTCGGGCTGGCCCGGCCCCGAGTCGCAGTCCTCGGCCGGCAACCAGCCCCCGCCTGCCGAATCGCAGTCGTCCTCGGGTGGATGGTCCTGGGAATCGGCCGGATCCGCGGGATCGGCCGGATCGGCCAATTGGTCCGGTGAGGCCACCCAGGCATTCCCGCCCGGCGGGCGGTTCCAGGGCCAGCAGGGACCGGGGGGCCCCGGGGGCCCGGGTCCGCACACCGGCAACCAGCCGACACAGCAGCAGCCCTGGACTCCCAGGCAGCAACCGAACCAGCCCTACCCGACCCAGCAGCAGCCGGCCTTCGGCTCGCAGCCGCCGCGTAGCTCCGAGTCTCTCGGCCCGGGCACGGGTTCGACGCCGGTGCAGCCCGAGGGCAACAGGCCGGAGCGCAACCCCAAGAAGCTCGCCCTCATCATCGGCGCAGCCGCGCTGGCCCTGGTGTTGATCATCGTCGGGGCTGTCCTCATCCGGAACTATCAGACCCAGGTCGCCGAAGAACGAGCAGCGGAGGCCGCTCGCGTCGCCGAGGAGCAGCGACAGGCCGAGCAGGGCCGGCAGGAGACGGCAGCCCGCACGACCGTCGAGGAATACTTCGGCGCGATCGCGACAGCCGATGCCGAGAAGGCCCTGACCTACGCCGCCGCCGAGCCCGAGGGCAACAACGATCTACTGAGCCGCGACGTGCTCCTGGAAGCCAACAAGCGGGCGGCCTATGGCCCGGCCACCATCGATTCGGTGACGCTGGACGAGGAGTCCCCGGGCGTCTGGAACACGGGCAAGGTCACGACCTCCTATGCGATCGGTGATCAGCCCCAGAACGTGGAGATCCCCCTGCGCAAGGTCGGCGCCGACTGGAAGCTCGACGCCGTGGCCGCACCCGTGCAGCTCGGTCTCAGCGGCCCGGATCGGCTGGTGAACGGCGTCACGGTGCGTCCGGGTGACTACAACATGTTCCCCGGGTCCTATTCCGTCACCTCCCCCAATCCGCTGGTGACTTTTGCCACCACCGAGTTCGTGCTCGCATCGCCGGTCGATTCGGTGACCGGCTGGGAGCCCGAGCCTGTGCTCAGCGACGAGGGCCGGAAGCAGACGGTCGACGCCGCGAAGCGCGCCGTCGACGAATGCATGAAGGCGAAGGAACTCCAGCCGCCGAACTGCCCGTTCATCCGGTGGGTCGAGGAGAACAACCTGGTCATCGACAAGCCGTCGATCCGCTACACGCTCAAGAACGATCCGTTCCGGGATGTGCAGTTCCGCTTCTATGCCGGCACGATGACGGCGTCCAC